>JAHLFH010000009.1 GCA_018883885.1 Candidatus Faecalibacterium intestinavium
CCCATGAGGGCCGCCAGGGCCATCCCGGCGGCCAGAAGCCCGCCTGCGGCCATCCCCGTCCCGGCCGGTGTCATGCTCCGGCCAAAAAAAGCCAAACTGTCCGGCAGAAGGTCTGCCAGGCTGACCGAGAGCATCACCCCCGCGGCAAAGCCCAGACTCCGGGCCAGCGTCCGGCTGGTGGGCACAAACCAGAGCACGGCCAGCCCCCCCAGCCCGGTGGACAGCCCCGCCAGCACCGTCATGGCCAGCGCCGCAAAAAACGGATTTTCCGCCATAATCTTTCTTCCTCCCATAGAGCGTTCCGGGGGCAGCCCCCCCTGTAAGGGTATCTATGCGCCGGACAGGGCATTCTTGCACGGGAGGAACGGAAAAAGCCCCTCCCCGTTTGCAGGGGAAGGGCTTTGGATCAAGATTGCCTTGGGGCAGTCAGGCCGCAGAAGGGCTTAGACCAGCTCCAGGATTGCCATCTCGGCAGCGTCGCCGCGGCGAGCGCCGATCCTGATGATGCGGGTGTAGCCGCCGTTGCGGTCAGCATACTTGGGGCTGATCTCGTCGAACAGCTTCTTGGCGACATCTTCCTTGGTGACAAAGCTGTAAACCTGACGCTTGGTGTGCAGGTCGCTGCTCTTACCCAGGGTGATCATCTTCTCGGCCATGGAACGAACGTCCTTGGCACGGGTAACGGTGGTTTCGATTTTGCCATTCTCTAACAGGTAGGTAACCATGGCGCGCATCATAGCCTTGCGGCTGTCGCTGGTTCTACCGAGCTTTCTGGTACCGGGCATCCCGTTTCACTCCTTAAACTATTTTAAGTTGATTAGTCATCGTCTGTGTTCAGCTTGAAGCCGAGGGAGTCCAGCTTGGCCATGACTTCCTCCAGGCTCTTGCGGCCGAGGTTGCGAACTTTCATCATTTCGTCCTCGCTCTTGCTGACCAGGTCCTCAACCGTGTTGATGCCTGCGCGTTTCAGGCAGTTGAAGGAACGCACGCTCAGGTCCAGCTCCTCGATGGTCATCTCAAGGGCCTTTTCCTTGTCGTCGTTGGTCTTCTCCACCATGATTTCGGCGCCGGCGGCTTCGTCCGACAGGTTCACAAAGAGGTTCAAATGCTCGGTCAGAACGCGGGCGGCCAGACTCACAGCCTCCTGCGCGTTGATCGTGCCATCGGTCCAAACCTCGATGGTCAGCTTGTCATAGTCGGTGATCTGCCCAACGCGGGTGTTGTCCACGTTGTAATTCACCTTCAGCACGGGGGTATAAATACTATCAACGGGAAGGGTGTTGATATCGTTCTTCTCGATGATAGCCTGTTTGTTGCGCTCCGCGGGCACATAGCCGCGGCCCTTGTCGAAGGTCAGCTCCATGACGAGCCGGGCGCCTTCGCCCAGGGTGGCGATGTGCCATTCGGGATTCAGGATCTCGATCTCATCGCCCTGATTGATGTTGTCGGCGGTCACCTCGCAGGGGCCAACTGCCTCAACACGCACTGTTTTAGGCCCATCGGAGTAAAGCTTTGCAGCAATCCCCTTCAGGTTCAGGACAATTTCAGTGACGTCTTCCTTGACGCCCTCAATGGTGGAGAACTCGTGGACCACGCCGTCGAGCTTGACGCTGGTCACAGCGACACCGGGCAGAGATGAAAGAAGTACACGACGCAGGCTGTTGCCCAGTGTGATGCCAAAGCCCCGCTCCAGAGGCTCCGCCACGAACTTGCCGTAGCGGCCGTCCGGCGAAAGGCTTGCCGTTTCGATTTTGGGACGTTCAATCTCCATCATATCTATGCCCTCCTTGTACAACCGATGTTGCCATCGGCCCATTATGAAATTCTTTCGGGATCGAAAGCGAGATGACAGGCGCCCCATTCCGGGAGCCTGTCCCCCAAAAATGGATTACTTGGAGTACAGCTCGACGATGAGGTGCTCTGCGACTTCGTAGTCGATGTCGCTGCGCTCGGGCAGACGGGTGACGGTGCCCTTCAGGGTGCCGGCCTCACGCTCCAGCCATGCGGGCAGAGCGACAACGGGGGCCTCGGGGCCGACCAGCTTGGAGAATTTTGCGGAAGAGCGGCTGCTCTCGCGCACTTCGACCACGTCACCGGCCTTGACCTGGTAAGAGGGGATGTTGACCTTCTTGCCATTGACGGTGAAGTGAGCGTGGGAAACCAGCTGACGGGCGTCGCGGCGGGTCTGAGCGTAGCCCAGACGGAACACGACGTTGTCCAGACGGCACTCCATCATCTGCAGCAGGTTCTCGCCGGCCTGGCCGGGACGGGAAGCCGCCTTCTCGAAGGCGTTGCGGAACTGCTTCTCCAGCACGCCGTAGATGAACTTGACCTTCTGCTTTTCCTTCAGCTGCATCGCATACTCGGACTGCTTCTTGCGCATATTGCTGCCCGAGTTGCGGGTGGTGTTCTTCTTCGCATAGCCCATGACCGCAGGAGAAATGCCCAGGGCCTTGCAACGCTTTGCGATAGGCTGCGTATTCTTTGCCATAATTCAGTTTCCTCCTTCAATCAGACACGGCGGCGCTTCGGGGGGCGGCAGCCGTTGTGGGGGATGGGGGTCACGTCCTTAATCAGGGTGACCTCCAGGCCGGTTGCCTGAAGCGCACGGATAGCGGACTCACGGCCAGCGCCGGGGCCCTTGACATAGACCTCAACGGTCTTCATGCCGTGCTCGATTGCAGTCTTGGCTGCGGTCTCGGCAGCAGACTGAGCGGCAAAGGGAGTGCTCTTGCGGCTGCCGCGGAAGTTCAGGCTGCCGGAGGAGCACCAGGACACTGCGTTGCCCTGCAGGTCGGTGATGGTCACGACCGTGTTGTTGAACGTAGACTGGATATGAGCCTGACCGGCTGCGATATTCTTACGCTCCTTCCGCTTGGTGCGGACGGCGCCTCTTTTGGCGTTATTCACATTAGCCATTTCTCAAATCCTCCTTACTTCTTCTTGTTGGCAACCGTGCGCTTCGGACCCTTGCGGGTGCGGGCATTGGTCTTGGTGCGCTGGCCGCGGCAAGGCAGATTCTTGCGATGGCGAATGCCACGATAGGACTGAATCTCAACCAGGCGCTTGATGTCCAGAGCAACGTTGCGGCGCAGGTCGCCTTCAACGATGATGTTGGCCTGATCGATGTAGTCACGGATCTTAGCCTCTTCTTCCAGAGTCAGATCCTTGACGCGGGTATCGGGGTTGATGCCAGTGGCTGCCAGGATCTTGTTGGCAGTGGTCTGACCGATACCGTAAACATAGGTGAGACCCACCTGAATCCGCTTCTCGCGGGGCAGGTCAACGCCGGCAATACGTGCCATAATACTTTTCCTCCAAATCATCCCATGTCAGTGTCGGGGTCTGCGCCGGGACTCTACGCACTTGACCCCCAGGCGCCTGGAATCAGCCCTGGCGCTGCTTATGCTTGGGGTTCTGGCAGATGACCATCACGCGGCCTTTGCGGCGGATGACCTTGCACTTTTCGCAGATGGGCTTCACGGAAGGTTTGACCTTCATGATGTTGAACCTCCTTTTGATAGTTCCCCCGGCGCTTATTTGGAGCGCCAGGTGATGCGGCCCTTCGTCAGATCGTAGGGCGACATTTCGACTGTGACCTTGTCTCCGGGCAGGATGCGGATGAAGTTGGTCCGCAGTTTGCCGGAGATGTGCGCTAAGAGGACATGGCCGCTGGGAGTGAGCTTCCCGGTGGCTTTGTCCTCGCTCAACATTTCCACCTTAAAGATGGCGTTGGGCATGGCCTCACGCACAATGCCTTCAATCTCGATGACATCTTCTTTAGACAAGCTAATTGCCTCCTTATGGATCTGCTCAGTTTGCCTTGTGCGGACGGGCGGCAGTGAACGCCACATACTTTTTCTCCGCGGCACGAAATCCGCCAACAGACAGAATGACCCTGTCTGCCGAGAAAGCATCTGGCTCCCACAGCCATTATCAGATTATACACCTTTTTTAAAAGATTTGCAAGCGTTTTTTCCGTCTTTCCGATAAAAATTTCCGCCTTCGGTGGGAAGGCGGAAATTCGGTCTGCCTTCGGGTGTTTTGCACCCTTTGGGCAAAAATGTGGAAATTTTTTTGGCGAAACGTCCGACCCAGCTCCCCTTACAGGGTAAAATCAGGGTCCTCCCAGCCGCGGGTCATGACCTCGGTGCGGTCCTTCAGGATGGCCACCGAGTGCTCAAAGTGCGCCGCAAGGCCGCCGTCCCGGGTCTTGACGGTCCAGCCGTCGGCCAGGGTCTTGATCTTGTAGTCGTACTGGCAGGTCATCGGCTCGATGGCGATGGTCATGCCGGGCACAAGACGGGGCCCCCGGCCGGGGGTGCCGTAGTTGGGGACCTCGGGGTCCTCGTGCAGCTCCTTGCCGGTGCCGTGGCCCACAAAGTCCCGCACCACCGAGAAGCCCGCCGCCTCGCAATAGGTCTGGACTGCATGGCCGATGTCGCCGATCCGGTTGCCCGCCACAGCCTGCGCGATGCCCAGATGCAGGGCCTCCTTGGTGACGTCCAGCAGCCGCCGGGCCTCCAGGTCGATCTTGCCGCAGGCGTAGGTGCAGGCGTTGTCGCCGTTGAAGCCGTCCACCTTGGCGCCGGTATCAATGCTGATGATGTCGCCCGGGCGGATGACCTCGCTATGGGAGGGGATGCCGTGGATGACCGTATCGTTCAGGCTGATGCAGGCCGCCCCGGGGAACCCATAGAGTCCCTTGAAGTTCGGCTTGCCGCCGTGCTTGAGGATAAAGTCACAGATCAGCTTGTCCAGCTCCCAGGTGGTCATGCCGGCTTCAATCTGCTCGCCGCCGAATTTCAGGGCCGCGGCGCTCAGGGCGTTGGCCCGGCGCATGCCCTCCAGTTCTTTTGCGTTTTTAATTTGGATCAATGGTCTTTACGCCTCCAGAGCCTTCATGACCTCGGCCGTGGTGCCCTCGATGGACGCGCAGAACGGAATGACCGCCAGCTTGCCCCGGGTGCGGTAGAAATCCACCAGCGGCTCGGTCTGCTTGTGATATGCGGTGAGCCGATCCAGGACGGTGGCGGGCTCGTCGTCCTTCCGGATGACCAGCTTGCCGCCGCAGGCGTCGCAGACGCCCTCGACCTTGCTCCGCTTGGACTGGATGTGGTAGCTGGCGCCGCACTTCTCGCAGACGCGGCGGCCGCTCATCCGATCGATGATGGTCTGATCGGAAACCGACAGCTCCAGGACCTTGTCGATCTGGATGCCCATCTTCTCGATGGCCTCGGCCTGCGCGATGGTGCGGGGGACGCCGTCCAGGATAAATCCCTTGGCGCAGTCGGGCTGCGCCAGGCGCTCCTTCAGAATGCCGATGATGACCTCATCGGGCACCAGAGCGCCTGCATCCATGTAACTCTTGGCTTTCAGCCCCATCTCGGTGCCGTCCTTCACGGCGGCGCGCAGGATGTTGCCGGTGCTGATGGTCGGGATGCCCAGCTTTGTGCAGAGAATCTCGGCCTGGGTGCCCTTGCCCGCACCCGGGGCTCCTAAAAGAATCAGATTCATAGTGCATATCCCCTTTTCTTTTTTTAAACACGATGCAAAAAAGCACTGAAAACTCGAGGGTTCCTCTCCGTTCCAGTGCTTTCTCGCAACAGTGCTTATTCTGTTTTTACGATCAGCCCAGGAATCCTTTGTGGTTGCGCATCATCATGAAGCTGTCGAGGCTGCGGGTGGTGTCCAGCGCCACGCCGACCACGATCAGCATACTGGTACCGCCCAGCTGAATGCTCATGCCGGTCAGGTTGCCCAGAATGATAGGCAGTACAGCCACCGCAGCCAGGAAGATCGCGCCAATCATGGTGATCTTGTTCAGGGTGCGGGCGATGAAATCGCTGGTGGGCTTGCCGGGACGGAAGCCGGGAATCGAGCCGTTGTTGCGGCGCAGATTGTTGGCGATTTCAACGGGGTTGTACTGGATGGTAACGTAGAAGAAGTTGAACAGAAGGATCAACAGCAGATAAATCACGATGTAGGCGACGGAGTTGTAGTTGAAGGTGCTGAAGAAAGCATACCAGATCGGATGCTCCGCCGGATCGAGATTCAGAAAACTGCCGATGGTTCCCGGGATGGATACCAGCGCGCTCGCGAAGATGATCGGCATGACGCCGCTCATGTTCAGCTTGAGGGGCAGGTAGGTGTTCTGGCCGCCCATCTGCTTGCGGCCCACCACCCGCTTTGCGTACTGGATGCTGATGCGGCGCTCTGCATTGGTCATGATGACAATGAAGACGATCACCGCCAGCGCCAGCACAAGCAGCAGGGGCAGGAAGAAGTAGAACTGGGGTTCCCCGGCCGCGGCGCGGGTCAGCATACCGCTCACGGTGCTGTACAGGGAAGACCAGTGGGAGATGACCGAGGCAAAAATCAGCAGGGACACGCCGTTGCCGATGCCTTTGTCGTCGATCTGCTCACCACACCAGGTAATCAGCTGTGCGCCCGCCGTGAAGGACAGGATGATGACCAGAGCGCAGAAGATTCCGGCCGCGCCCGAAGTGTACTTCAGAGCGCCCATGCTGCGGACCACAAAGTAGTAGCCGATGGACATCACCAGAGCGATGGCCCCGCCTGCATACCGGGTGATCTGCTGAATCTTCTGCTGGCCGTCCGGCTCCTTGGCCATGGCTTCCAGGCTGGGGAAGGCCACGCACAGCAGCTGCACAATAATGGATGCGTTGATATAGGGTGTCACACCTAACGCGAAAATCGTACACCGGGACAGCGCGCCGCCGCTCATCATGTCCAGATACGTCAGCATGTTCCCATTGGAGAACATCTGCGTCAGCGCAGAGCCGGTAATGAACGGAACCGGGATCGCACAGCCCAGCCGGTAGACCACGAGGATCGCCAGCGTGAACAGGAGACGATTTCTAAGCTCGGGGATTTTCCATGCGTTTCGGAATGTTTGGAACACCTTACATCACCTCAGCCTTTCCGCCTGCCTTCTCGATTTTCTCTTTGGCAGAAGCAGAAAAGGCTGCGGCCTTGACGGTCAGAGCCTTGGTCAGCTCACCGTTGCCCAGGATCTTGACACCGTCCAGGGTCTTCTTGACCAGACCCTTGGCCTTCAGGGCTTCGGTATCAACAACTGCGCCGGCCTCAAAGACCTTCTCCAGATCCGCCACATTGACAATGGCGTACCGGGTAGCAAAAATGTTGTTGAAGCCGACCTTGGGCAGACGGCGCTGCAGCGGCATCTGGCCGCCCTCGAAACCGGCGCGCTTGACGCCGGAGCGGGCCTTCTGGCCCTTGCTGCCGAAACCGGCAGTCTTGCCATTGCCGGAGCCAATGCCGCGGCCCTTGCGGGTCACAGCCTTGTTTGCGCCGGGAATCGCGTGTAATTCATGAAGTTTCATTGCGTGTACCCCCTGCTGTTACGCTTCGGTGACGTTCAGCATGAACGCGATCTTCGCGATCTTGCCCTGCGTCGCGGCATTGTCAGGCTGAACGGTAACGTCGCCCGGCTTCTTCAGGCCCAGAGCGGCAGCGGTGGCAATCTGCTTCTCGCCGCGGCCGATCAGGCTCTTCTTCAGCTCGATTTTGAGCATCTTCTCTGCCATGGTGTGTTACCTCCTTAACCCAGAATTTCTTTCACGGTCTTGCCGCGCTTCTCAGCGACGGACTCGGCGCTGACCAGGCCGCACAGACCCGCGAAGGTAGCAGACACAACGTTGATGGGGTTGTTGGAACGCATGGACTTCGCACGGATGTCCTTGATGCCAGCAGCCTCGATGACGGCACGCACAGGGCCGCCGGCGATCATGCCGGTACCGGGGGCAGCCGGCTTCAGCAGGACGGAGCCTGCGCCGTACTTGCCGACGATCTCGTGGGGGATGGTAGTGCCCTTGATGGCAACCTTGTGCATGTTCTTCTTGGCGGCAGCCTCGCCCTTGCGGATTGCCTCGGGCACTTCGCCGGACTTGCCGATGCCGTAGCCGATGGTGCCCTTGCCGTCGCCGACAACCACCAGAGCGGCAAACTTCATGATGCGACCGCCCTTGACGGTCTTGGAGACGCGGTTGATGGAGACCACCTTGGTGATCATGCCGTCATCTTCACGGTTTCTCATAGCCATAATGTGTTTCCTCCTCTCATTACAGCTTCAGGCCGCCCTCGCGGGCGCCCTCAGCCAGGGCCTTAACACGGCCATGATACACAAAACCGCCACGGTCGAACACGACCTCGGTGATGCCCTTCTCCAGGGCCTTGGCAGCGATCTTCTTGCCGATCGCGCTGGCTGCTTCAACGTTGCCGCCGAAGCCTTCAAAGTCCTTGTCCATAGTGGACGCCGACACCAGGGTCACGCCCTGCTCATCGTCGATGATCTGAGCGTAAATGTGCTTGGCGGAGCGGAAAACATCCAGGCGAGGACGAGCGGCAGTGCCGCTGATCTTGCCGCGAACGCGGCGATGACGACGAAGACGGGCTTCGTTCTTGTCGATCTGCTTAACCATTGTCTTTCACTCCTTACCTTATTTCTTGCCCTTGCCGGCTTTGCCTTCCTTGTGCTTGACAACCTCGCCCTTGTAGCGGATGCCCTTGCCCTTGTAGGGCTCGGGCGGCTTCTTGGCGCGGACTTCGGCGGCAAACTGGCCGACCTTCTGCTTGTCAATACCGGTAATGGTGAAGTTGTTGGGGTCCTGCCAGGTGATCTTGATGTCATCGGTATCCGAGACGATCACCTGGTGGGAGAAGCCCAGGTTCATGACCAGGTCAGAACCCTGCTTCTGGCAGCGCAGGCCGACGCCCACGATCTCCATCTGCTTCTCATAGCCGTTGACGACGCCGTTCACCATGTTGGCAATGTTGGTGCGGGTCAGGCCGTGCAGGCTCTTGGACAGGTTCTCGTCATTGGGGCGGGTAACCAAAACCTCATTGCCCTCGACCTTGACGGTCATGAGGGGATGATAGTTGGAATTCAGGCTGCCCTTGGGGCCCTTCACGGCGATGGTGTGTGCTGCCTCATCGACAGTGACAGTGACGCCGGCAGGAATGACGATGGGTTTTCTTCCAATTCTCGACATTGTCTTTTACCCCTTTCTTACCACACAAAGGCCAGGACCTCGCCGCCAACGTGCGCAGCACGAGCAGCCTTGTCGGTCATGATGCCCTTAGAGGTGGAAATGATCGCGGTGCCCAGGCCCTTCATGACCTTGGGCATATCCTCGCAGTTGGTGTAGATGCGCAGGCCGGGCTTGGACACACGGCGCAGGCCGGCGATGACGGGCTCGCCATTCGCCTGATACTTCAGGGTGACCACGATGGTGCCCTGGACAGTGTCGTTCTTCACCTGCATACCCTTGATGTAGCCCTCGTCCACCAGAATCTGGCAGATTGCCTTCTTCATGTTAGAAGCGGGGATCTCCACAGAAGGGTGTTTGGCAGTGCTAGCGTTGCGGATGCGAGTCAGCAGGTCCGCGATAGGATCAGTAATCTGCATGCCACTAACCTCCTTAGATTAGCTCTTGTGTTGTTTGTGTTCTTTTTATAATGATACCGCCCCGAAACCGTTTGCCCCGGGGCGGGTATCCAACTCAGCTGCTCCCGGAAATTACCAGGAAGCCTTCTTCACGCCCGGGATCTCGCCCTTGTAGGCCAGCTCACGGAAGCACACACGGCACACGCCGTACTTGCGCAGCACGGAGTGGGGGCGGCCGCAGATGCGGCAGCGGGTGTATGCGCGGGTGGAGAACTTGGCAGGACGGGCCTGCTTGAGCTTCATAGACAGTTTAGCCATTGTACCGATCTCCTCCCTTAGTTGTTCTCGAACGGAGCGCCCAGAGCCTTCAGCAGCTCCTTGGCCTCCTCGTCGGTCTTGGCGGTGGTGACGAAGCACACATCCATGCCGCGGACTGCATCGACCTTGTCGAAGTCGATCTCGGGGAAGATGATCTGCTCCTTGATGCCGCAGGCGTAGTTGCCGCGGCCGTCAAATGCGTTGGCGTTGATGCCGCGGAAGTCGCGGACGCGGGGCAGTGCAACGTTGAAGAAACGATCCACAAACTCATACATCCGCTCGCCGCGCAGGGTGACCTTGCAGCCGATGGGGGTGCCGGCGCGCAGCTTGAAGTTTGCAACGCTCTTCTTGGCGCGGCAGACAACTGCCTTCTGGCCGGTGATCTGGCCCAGATCCTTCATGACAGCTTCCAGGATCTTCTCGTTGTCCTTGGCTTCGCCGCAGGCAACGTTGATGACGACCTTGTCCAGCTTGGGGATCTGCATAACGCTCTTGTAACCGAACTTCTTGTTCAGAGCAGGAGCAATTTCATTGACATACTGTTCTTTCAAACGAGCCATTGTTCCCTACTCCTTTCTTACAGCTCAGCGCCGCACTTCTTGCAGACGCGAACCATCTTGCCGTCCTTCTCGACGTGGCCGACGCGGACAGCCTTGCCGCACTTGGGGCAGATGGGCATGACCTTGGAGGCGTACATGGCGCCCTCAGCCTTGACGATGCCGCCCTGCTCGCCCTGACGGCGGGGCTTGACGTGTTTGGTAACCATGTTCTGGCCTTCAACAATGACCTTGCCTTCGGCGGGGCTGACCTGCAGAACCTTGCCGGTATGGCCCTTGTCCTTGCCGCTGATGATCATAACGTTGTCGCCGGTTTTAACATGAAGATTATTCATAATTTAAAACCTCCTTACAGCGATTCCGGAGCCAGGCTCAGGATCTTGGTGTAGCCGGCCTCACGCAGCTCACGGGCAACGGGTCCAAAGATACGGGTGCCCTTGGGGCTCTTGTCGGCCATAACAATGACGGCGGCGTTCTCATCGAAACGGATGTAGGAGCCGTCGTCGCGGCGGACGCCGTGCTTGCTGCGAACGATGACAGCCTTCACAACGTCGCCCTTCTTAACGGTGCCGCCGGGGGCTGCCTTCTTGACCGAGCAGACCACGACGTCGCCAATATTTGCGTATCTCTTGCGGGTACCGCCCAGCACACGGAAGCACATCAGTTCTTTGGCACCGGTGTTGTCGGCAACTTTGAGATAAGTTTGCATCTGAATCATATCAGATATCTCCTTTCAAACTGTTCAAAGCAGCGGGCTAAAATTACTTAGCCTTCTCAACGATACGGACCAGGCGCCAGCGCACATCCTTGCTCAGGGGGCGGCATTCCATGATCTCAACACGGTCGCCGATACCACACTCGTTCTTCTCGTCGCGAGCCTTGAACTTGGCGGTACGCTTCAGGATCTTCTTGTACAGGGGGTGCTGCACGCTGTCCTTCACGGCAACCACGATGGTCTTATCCATCTTGTCGGATACAACGATACCGACGCGGGTCTTTCTCAGATTACGTTCTTCCATCGTTTGACCTCCTTACTGCTTCTCAGCCAGGATGGTCATCACGCGGGCGATGTCCTTCTTGACTGCTTCGATGCGGCCGGGGTTCTCCAGCTGGTTGATGGCATGCTGGAAACGCAGGTTAAACAGCTCAGCCTTCAGGTCTGCCAGCTTGCTGGTCAGCTCTGCGGACTGCATTTCGCGGAGTTCATTAGCCTTCATTGGTGCCATCCTCCTTCACGGAGTCCTCACGGACAACAAATTTGCACTTGATGGGCAGCTTGTGCATCGCCAGACGCAGGGCCTCGCGGGCAGTCGTCTCATCAACATCTGCCAGCTCAAACAGGACGCGGCCGGGCTTCACGACTGCAACCCAGTACTCGGGAGAGCCTTTACCGGAACCCATTCGGGTCTCAGCGGGCTTCTCGGTCACGGGCTTGTCGGGGAAGATCTTGATCCAGACCTTGCCGCCACGCTTGATATAACGGGTCATGGCGACACGGGCGGCCTCGATCTGCTTGGAGGAGATCCAGGCCGGCTCCAGGGCAACAAGGCCGTACTGGCCCTGGCAGACCACGTTGCCGCGGGTCGCCTTGCCGGTCATGCGGCCGCGCTGAACGCGGCGGTATTTAACACGCTTAGGCAGTAACATTACTTGTTGCCTCCTTCCTTCTTCTGAGCGTTCTTGGCGCTCTTCAGGACCTCGCCCTTGTAGATCCACACCTTGACGCCGATGCGGCCGTAGGTGGTGGCTGCCTCTGCAAAGCCGTAGTCGATATCGGCGCGCAGGGTCTGCAGGGGGATGGTGCCCTCGTGGTAGCTCTCGGTGCGGGCGATGTCAGCGCCGCCCAGACGGCCGGAGCACATCGCCTTGATGCCCTTTGCGGGGACGGTGCTGCGGTCACGGGGGCTCATGGCATTGCGCATGCACTGCTTCATGGCACGACGGAAGGTAACGCGGTTCTCCAGCTGACGAGCGATGTCCTCGGCAACCAGCTGAGCGTTGGTAGCAGCGCTCTTGACCTCGATGACGTTGACAACAATGTTCTTGCCGTACTTCTTGGACAGCTTGTTCTGCAGAGCGACGCGCTCCTCGCCGCCCTTGCCGATGACCATGCCGGGCTTGGCGCAGTAGATGCTGACGGTCACGCGGGGAGCAGAGGTGGAGGGGTCCACGCTGCGCTCGATCTCGATCTTGGGGACGCCAGCGTCCTTGAGCTGAGCCTTCAGCTCAGTGCGGATCTTGTGGTCCTCCACCAGGTTATCGCTGAAGTCCTTCTTGGAAGCAAACCAGCGGCTGTCCCAGTCTTTAATAACACCGACACGAAGTCCGTGCGGATTAACTTTCTGGCCCATTTGTTTACCTCCTTACGCTTTCTCTTTCAGAACAACGGTCATGTGGCTGGTGCGCTTCAGGATGCGGTAGCCGCGGCCCTGTGCACGAGGCATCATGCGCTTCAGCGTGGGGCCGGGGCAGACAAAGCACTCGGCCACGTAGAGATTGTTCTTATCCATATTGAAGTTGTTTTCCGCGTTTGCGGCTGCAGACTTCACCAGCTTGAGAAGGGGCTCACAAGCGGCCTTCGGGGTGTACTGCAGGATTGCCAGCGCTTCGTCCAGGGGCTTGTTCCGGATCAGGTCCATGACGATCGAAACCTTGCGAGGACTAATGCGGGCATAACGAAGAATTGCCCGAGCTTCCATAGTTTTGGTTCCTCCTTCTCTTACTTCGAATTGCCGGTGTGGCCCTTGAACGTACGGGTGGGCACAAACTCGCCGAGCTTGTGGCCAACCATATCCTCGGTCACATACACAGGCACATGCTTGCGGCCGTCGTGGACGGCAAAGGTGTGGCCGACGAACTCAGGGAAGATGGTGGAGGCACGGGACCAGGTCTTGATGACCTGCTTCTTGCCGGAAGCGTTCATCGCTTCAACGTGCTTCATAAGAGCAGCCTGGACGAAAGGTCCTTTTTTAATACTTCTACCCATTGTCGTAAACTCCTCTCTTACTTACCTGCACGCTTCACGATCAGCTTATCGGAGCGCTTGTGGTGCTTACGGGTCTTGAGGCCCAGAGCCGGCTTGCCCCAGGGGGTCATAGGACCGGAGTGGCCGATGGGTGCGCGGCCCTCGCCGCCGCCGTGCGGGTGGTCGTTGGGGTTCATGACAGAACCACGGCTGCCGGGACGGACGCCCATGTGGCGCTTGCGGCCGGCCTTGCCCAGGTTGACGTTCTCGTGGTCGATGTTGGAAACCTGGCCGATGACTGCGGTGCAGTTGACGGGCACGTTCCGCATCTCGCCGGAGGGCAGACGGATCAGGGCGTAGCCATTCTCCTTGGCCATCAGCTGAGCCATGTTGCCGGCGGAACGAACCAGCTGGGCGCCGCGGCCGGGATACAGCTCGATGTTGTGGATGATGGTACCGACGGGGATGTTCTCAAAGGGCAGGCAGTTGCCGGGCTTGATGTCGGCGCCGGCGCCGCTGATGATCACATCGCCGACCTTCAGGCCTTCGGGGCAGATGATGTAGCTCTTCACGCCGTCGGTGTACTCGATCAGGCAGATGAAAGCGCTGCGGTTCGGATCATACTCGATGGTCTTGACGGTAGCGGGCATATCGGTCTTCTGACGCTTGAAGTCGATGACGCGGTACTTGGTGCGGTTGCCGCCGCCGTGGTGGCGGACGGTGATGCGGCCGGTGTTGTTGCGGCCGCTGTGCTTCTTCATGGGCTCCAGCAGGCTGCGCTCAGGGGCGACCTTGGACAGGACACTGTAGTCCGTGACGGTCATGCCGCGGCGGCCCGGGGTAGTGGGGCCATACTTTTTGATAGCCATTGTGCTATTCTCCTTTTGTTATCTTATGAATTATTATCGGGGTCATATCCCCATAGAGGGACCCTCGGCGGGCCCGATCAAACCATGCTGTTGAAGAACTCGATTTCTTTGGAGTCCTTGGTCAGGGTGACAATCGCCTTCTTGGAAGCGGCGGTGTAGCCAGCATGCATGCCCTGGCGGCGGAAGCGGCCGCGCACCGAGATGGTGTTGACCTTAGCGACCTTGGTGCCGGGGAACAGGGTCTCGACCGCCTGAGCGATCTCGATCTTGGTGGCGTCGGTAGCGACCTTGAAGGTGTACTTCTTGTCGGCGATGCCAGCCATGGAGTTCTCGGTGATGACCGGCTTCAGGATGATGTCATGTGCGGTTTTCATTAGCCAAGCACCTCCTCGAGCTTCTTCGCTGCGCCCTGGCTGATGATCAGCTTGTCGGCGTTCAGCACATCGTAGGTGTTCACGCTGCCTGCAAAGGTGGTCTTGACGCCCTGGATGTTGGCGGCGCTCTTGACGAACTTTGCATCGACAGTCTCGTTGACCAGCAGGTTCTTCTTGCCGGCGCCGACAGCGTTCAGCATTGCAACCACAGCCTTGGTCTTGTACTCCTCAACAGCCATCTTGTCGACCACGATCATGTTGCCGCTGGCAGCCTTGTCGGACAGGACGCTCAGCAGAGCCAGGCGCTTGACCTTGTTGTTGATGTGGTAGTTGTAGCTGCGGGGCTTGGGGCCCAGAGCGACGCCGCCGTGGGTCCACTGCGGAGCGCGGATGGAGCCCTGACGAGCGTGGCCGGTGCCCTTCTGGCGCCAGGGCTTCTTGCCGCCGCCGGAGACTTCCTTGCGGATCTTGGTGTTCTGGGTGCCCTGGCGCTGGTTGGCCAGGAAGTTCACGACTGCAATGTGAACAGCCTTCTCGTTCGGGGTGATGCCGAACACGGCGTCGGAAAGCTCGATCTCGCTGACCTTTTTGCCGTTCATATCGACTACGTCAAATTTTGCCATTGTAGCTTTCCTCCTTACGCCTTCACGCTGTTGGCCAGGGTGACGATGGTGCCCTTGGTACCGGGGATCGCACCCTTGACAGCGATCAGATTGTTCTCGGTGTCAACCTTGACAACCGTCAGGTTCTGCACGGTGACCCGCACAAAGCCCATGTGGCCGGGCAGACGCTTGCCGGGGAACACGCGGGACGGGGTGGAAGTGGAGCCGTTGGAACCGGCGTGCCGTGCGACGGGGCCGGTGCCGTGGCTCTCGCGCAGACGGTGCTGGCCGTAGCGCTTGATAACGCCCTGGTAGCCCTTGCCCTTGGAGATGCCTGCGACGTCGACCTTATCGCCGGCGGCGAAGACGTCAGCCTTCAGCACATCGCCCACGTTCAGGCCGGAGACATCCTCCAGACGGAACTCGCGCAGGGTCTTCTTGGGGGCGACATTGGCCTTCTTGAAGTGGCCAGCGGCTGCCTTGTTGACCTTCTTGGCGGAAACCTCGCCGAAGCCCAGCTGAACAGCCTGATAGCCGTCGCTCTCGACGGTCTTCTTCTGCACGACGGTGCAGGGACCTGCCTCGATGACGGTCACGGGAATGACCTTGCCGTTCTCGTCGAACAGCTGGGTCATACCGACTTTTTTGCCGATAATGCCTTTAACCATTTTCTTTTCCTCCTGTAAAGGTTATTGGTTGGCGGCGCACGTCACCGCCAACATGACCCCTCGGGAAACGAGGGCATCGATTGTTTGCCAAGCCGTTACAGCTTGATCTCGATGTCCACGCCAGCGGGGAGCTGGAGGCTCATCAGAGCCTCGACCGTCTTGTTGGACGGCTTCAGAATGTCGATCAGACGCTTGTGGGTGCGGCTCTCAAACTGCTCGCGGCTGTCCTTGTACTTGTGGGTCGCGCGCAGGATGGTGACAACCTCGCGATCGGTGGGCAGGGGGATGGGGCCGGACACGCGGGCGCCGGTGCGCTTTGCGGTCTCCACGATCTTCTCTGCTGCGGCATCGATCAGCTGAGCATCATAGCTCTGCAGACGAATTCTGATTTTCTCTTTGACTGCCATTGCTTACGCCTCCTGAAAAATGTTTTTGCCCTAGGCGAGCCGATAAATTGCTTTACACAGTTCCGGGTGTCTCACGGTTTTGCATTAGAAAAGCCGGTGAACCGTCACGCAGTTCTCCCGGAAGACCTATTAGCAAATCAAACCCGGACATTGGTTCACGCGGGCAGGGAGTAACTTGCCTGCCTTGCGGGAACATATCCCATCGCTGTCAGTAATTTTTTCGCCCGGTTCTTAGATCGGACATACTCCGCGGAAAAACCCGACTCGGCTATGGCCGGCCGGCAACCTCCCGCATCAACGCATATCGTGGCCTGCACGACTTGTATCATCGCACAAGCCCTTTGCAGCCGAGAGATATTTTATCACATCTTCGATGATTATGCAAGCCTTTTTAGTGAAAAAACAGATTTTTATCTTTTATTTTTCTCCCTTTCGCCAAAAGCCATACTTTCTGTGTAAAATGCACAAAACACCGTCCAAAGGCTGGAAAAACACAGGAGCGGGCCAGCCTGTGCAGCTGCCCGCTCCTGAGTATTCCCGGTTTCGGGCCGGATTATCCGCCCGCCGGGCAAAATCTTACTGTATGTTCCCCTCTCACCGGTTTTTGAACCACCGGATCAGCAGAACCGCCCCGGTGAGAATCACCGCCAGAATCAGAACCGTCTCCATGACGATCACGCCGTCCAGGGTGAGGGCCCGGAACCCGCTGCCGTCCGGCGCAAACAGCAGCGCAAAGACCCGCAGGCAGACCATGCACACCAGCAGAATCCCCAGCATCTTCCAACGTTTTTCCATTGCCTGTCTCTCCTTTCCGGCCCCGGTCCAGCTCATTGTTTGCGCAGCTGTTCCGGCAGTTCCTCCCGCGGGGTGATATAAACGGTCGTGTATACTTCGTAGAGCACCATGCCCGGCTTGGCGCCGGCGGCTTTCCAGATGTTCTTCACCTCGGTGGTGTCCACCGCCACCTTGGCGCCTGTCCCGGCCTTGTAGGCGCTGGAGTAGATTACCGCCAGCTCGGCGGCCTCCTGGCGGGTGGAATCGGGGATATCCTGGCCCCGGCTCATCACCACCACATGGCTGCCGGGGGCTTTCTGGACGTGGAACCAGAGGTCTTTGCCCCGGGCCGTGTGGAGGGTCAGTCGGTCGTTCTGGGCGTTGTTCCGGCCCACCAGAATTTCAAAGCCGTCCGAGGAGGTAAACCGCAGGAAATCGGCGGGCTTCGCCTTTTTGTCCCGCTGTTTGTAATACTTCAGATAGCCCTGGCTCTTGAGCTCGGCCCGAATCTCGTTGAGGGCCGCTTCGCCGGAGGCCGTTTCCACTTCGTAGAGGACGGTTTCCAGATAGACGATCTCCTTCTCGCCCTCGGCCAGCAGCTCCACCAGCATCCGGGCGGCGGTCTGCTTTTTCTTGTAGTTCTTGAAAAAGTTCTGGGCGTTCTGGCTGGGGGTGAACCGCAGGTCCAGCGGGATGGTGATCTCTTTTCCCTCGTCGTACCAGTTGGCGACGGTGATGCTTTTCATCCCCTTCCGGGCCAGATAGAGGTTGGCCGAGAGCAGCTCCCCGTAGAGCCGGAGCTTTTCGCTCTTTTCAGTGGCGGCCAGCTCTTCCTTCCGGGCGGCCTGCTTTCGGACGGCCCGCTCATACATATTGTGGACCGCCTTGTGGAGTTCCTTGCTCTTGGTCCGCAGCCGTTCCACCCGGTCTTTCTCGGCGTAATAGCCTTCCAGCATCCCGCCGAAGGAGGGCCATTCCTTTATCATGTAGGCGTTCCCGTACTGCCGGGGCCGGAAGAAGGTGAACTCCACCGGCTTGCCCTCGGGGGTGACCACACTGCACGGGCAGCCGCCCGCGGCGTGTTCTTCCTTGAGCTGGTCGATGACCTCCATCAGCCGGAGCTGCTGGTCTCTGGTCAGCTCATTGGCCAGCAGATGCTCCCCGTCGAAGGCCCTCCAGGCCGCTTCCCGGCAGACCACCGGCCCCACCCCGGCCACCGTCTTGTTGAGGGCGTCGGCCACCGGCAGGTCCTTCTGGCAGGCCAGGGAGACGATGGACGCCGCGCTGACGGCCAGAAAATCCGGCCGGGCGGGCTTGGGCGGCACGGTATAGGGCAGCCCGGGCAGCAGCTGGCGGATCTCGCTGTCCTCAAAATCCACCCGCTTGAGGGCGTCGATGATCTTATTGTTCTGCACCAGCACCAGATTGGAGTACCGGCCCATCAGCTCGGCGCAGAGGGTGTTCTGGACCAGGTCCCCCATCTCGTTGGTGCAGAGGAAATCAAAGTATACAATCCGGTCCCCCGGCTCCATATGCACCCCCAGCAGCCGCCCGCCGGTCAGGTGCTTGCGCATCAGCATACAGAAGGAGGGCGGGGTCTCCGGGTTTTCAAAGCTCTCCCGGGTCAGGCAGACCCGGGCCGAACCGCTCCGGGCCGACAGCAAAAGGCTGTAGGTCTCGGTCCGGGTGCGCAGGGTGAGGACCAGCTCGTCCCGGGTAGGCTCAAAAAGTTTTGCGATCTTCGCGTCGGTCAGGGTCTGGTTCAGCTCGTTGGTGACCAGCGCCAGGGTCGCGGCGTCCAATGCCATACTAGTTTCTCCCTATATAATACTTAATTATAAATATGTAAAGGGGTCCCGGTCCTCCCGGCTGGTCAGGACCTCCAGCCCGGGCAGGGCCTGTCCCAGCCGCCCGGCCAGCGCTTCTACCACCGGAAATTCGGTGGCATAGTGGCCCGCCGCAATCAGGGAAAGCCCCAGCCGTTTGGCGTCGCAGGCGGCGTGATGGCTGGCTTCGCCGGTCAGAAGGCAGTCCGCCCCCTGCGCCAGCGCCTCCTCAAAGAGGCTGCCCCCTGCCCCGCTGATGACAGCCAGACGCCGGACCGGTTTCCCGGTGTCGGCATACTTGACCTGAACCGCCGGGGTGTCCCCCAGAGGCGGGTTGCACCGGTCGGCCAGCAGAGCCCGGGCGCGGTCGGCCAGCCGGGGAACTGTGACGGGATCGATCTCTCCCGCCCGGCCGCAGCCATTTGCAAAGGGGACGGGGTCTTTCATTCCGAAGATTCCGGCCAGGACCTCGTTCACGCCGCCCTCCGCCGCATCCAGATTGGTGTGCATGCAGATGGCCGAAATGCCCGCCGCCGCCAGCTGGAAGGGCATATCCTGCGGGCCCAGCTTTTTCAAAGGGGAAAAGATGACCGGGTGGTGGGAGACAATCAGCCCGCACCGGCGGGCTTTCGCCTCCTCCACGACTGCCGGGGTGATGTCCAGGCAGACCAGCGCCCGCTCCACCGGGCAGCCGCAGTCCACCAGAAGCCCCACATTGTCCCAGCTCTCGGCCAGCTCGGGGGGAGCCAGCCGGGCCAGCGTCTCAAAGATCGCCTGTACCGTCTGCATCGTCACACTCTCCTTTTTCCGCGTCCCGGGCCAGCAGGGCGTCGATCTCTTTCGCCAGCGGGCTGCCGTCGGGCACGCCCAGCCGGTATTTCCGCAGCTTGCCCCGCTGCAAAGCCCGGTAGTCCTCGCTGTCGGGCCACTCGGCGGTCCGGCCATAGAGGCACTGTTCGAGGGTCGGCTCCGACGGGTGCCCGGCGTATTCGGCGGCCATCACCGCATACCAGCGGCCCGCCGCCCGGACCGGGCGGTCGCAGACCAGCGCAAAGCCCTTTGTCAGAAGCCAGCGCCGCAGCTCGGTGTGGCGGGTGGCCGGGATGAGGACCAGCCGCGGCCCGCCCGTCTGAAACACCCAGGGCGCAGCCTCGAGGATCTCCCAGGTGGTCCGGGCCGAAACGCCCCCCAGCACGATGGTCCCCACTTCGCCCGGAGACAGCACCGAAAGACCGTCGCCCAGCCGAAGCTCGACGCGGTCCTGACAGCGCATCTGTTCCATGGTTTTTTTCGCCTTGGCCAGAGGGCCGGGCCGCAGGTCCGACCCGATCACTCTGGGATAAAGGCCCGAGACCGCCAGCGCGGCGGTCAGTTTGCCGTGGTCGCAGCCCACGTCG
>JAHLFH010000079.1 GCA_018883885.1 Candidatus Faecalibacterium intestinavium
CGCCCGGACCTGCTCCTGCGCATTGCCGGATGCCGCCGCCCGGGTCTGGATTTCCTCGAGGCGGCGGTTCATTTCCCCGATGGCGGAGGCCAGTTCCGCAGCCTCCCGCTCGAAGGCCTCGGCCCGGGCCCGTTCTTCCTCCAGCAGCCGCTGTTCGGCGTCCCGGGTTTCGCCGCTCTGGTCGATCTCGGCCCGAAGGGCGGCCATGTTCTGGCTGCCGTGCTCGATGTCGTTCTCCAGGACGGCGATCCGGCTTTCGCTGCTGCTGATCTGCTCTGTGATACTGCGGATATCCCCATTCAGGCGCTCTACGGCGACGGTCAGCCGCTGCGCCTGCATCCGGATCTCTTCAGTCTCCTGCTGAGCCGCCTTTTCGGCCCGGTCAAACCGCTGGTATTCCGCCTCGGCGGTCTCGTAGTCCCGCTGCTGGCGGCGGGCGTTTTCCCGCGCGGCGCGGACCTGCTCCACCCAGAGGGTCACCTCCAGGCTCTTGCGGCGGGCCGAAAGGGCCAGAAATTTCTCCGCCTTTTCGCTCTCCTTTGCCAGCGGGCCCACCCGGCTTTCCAGCTCGTCCAGGATATCCCGCAGCCGCTCGAGATTTTCCTGGGCCGACGCCAGCCGCCGCTCGGCCTCGGTCTTGCGGTAGCGGTATTTCGCGATGCCGCAGGCTTCCTCGAACATCTCCCGCCGTTCGGCCCCTTTGGCCGCCACAATCTCGGAGATCCGCCCCTGGCTGATGATGGAATAGCCGTCCCGGCCGATGCCGGTGTCCAGCAGAAGCTCGTAGATATCCTTGAGGCGGCAGGCTTTGCCGTTGATGCTGTATTCGCTCTCTCCCGAGCGGTAGTATTTCCGCCCGATGACGACCTCATCGGCGTCGAGGTCGAGAAAATGGTCGTGGTTGTCGAGGGTCAGCCGGACCGAGGCATAGCCCATGGCCCCCCGGCGGCGGGTTCCGCCGAAGATGACATCCTCCATCTTGCCCGCGCTGCGCAGTTCCCGGGAGCTTGTCTCCCCCAGCACCCAGCGCACCGCGTCCGAAAGGTTCGACTTGCCGGAGCCGTTGGGCCCCACCACCCCGGTGACCCCCTCGTCAAAGGCGATCCTGACTTTGTCGGGAAAGCTCTTGAATCCCTGGATTTCCAGCGCTTTCAGTACCATCTTCCGTGTTCCTTTTCAGCGTTCCTTGATGACGCCCAGCAGCTTGAGGGCCTCCCGGGCGGCGTGCTGTTCGGCCACCTTTTTGCTCCGGCCCTCGCCCCGGGCCACACAGTCGGAGTTGAACCGCACCGCCACGACAAAATGCTTGTCGTGATCGGGGCCGGTCTCCTGCTCCACCACATAGCTCAGCTTTTCCTCGGGGTTCTGCTGGACGATCTCCTGCAGCCGGGTCTTGTAGTCCGCCTCGGCGTGTTTGCCCTCGGTGATGAAGGGCAGGATGAAATTCCGGGCCACCTCCATCCCGCCGTCCAGGTAGAGGGCCGCGATCAGCGCCTCAAAGGCGTCGGAGACGACGCTGGGCCGGGTGCGGCCGCCGCAGCGCTCCTCCCCCTTGCCCAGCCGCAGGTAATCCCCCAGGCCAATCTCCTGGGCGAACTGGAACAGCGCCCCCTCGCTGACAAGGCTGGCCCGGATGCGGGTCAGGTCTCCCTCGGGGCGGTCGGCGTAGGCGTGGAACAGATAGTCCGCCGAGACGATCTGGAGCACGCTGTCCCCCAGAAATTCCAGCCGCTCGTTGTGCTGCACCCGGGCGCGGCTCTCGTTGGCGTAGCTGGTATGCGTCAGCGCCGTGGTCAGCAGCTCCGGGTTCTTAAAGGTGTAACCGATGATTTTTTCCAGTTGATGACTCATGCCTTCTGATCCCTTTCCGGCGCGGCGCGGTCCAAAGGCCCGCCCCGCGGTATGTGGCTTATTCCCCGGCCTGCTGCGCGGCCAGCTCGTCCAGAGCGGACTGCATGGTGCCGCACAGGTCGTTCTCCACGCAGATTCTGGCCTGGCGGATGGCGTTCTTGATGGCCTTGGCTTTGGACGAGCCGTGGGCCTTGATGACCGGCTGACGCGCGCCCAGGAAGGGGGCTCCGCCATATTCCTCGCTGTCCATCTTCTTTTTCAGCCCCGCCACCTGGCCGCGGAGCAGAAGATAGGCGATCTTGCTGCCGACGCCGGACAGGAACATCTCCTTGAGCATCCCCAGCAGCATCTTCGCCACCCCCTCGGTCAGCTTGAGGATGACGTTGCCGGTAAAGCCGTCGCAGACCACCACGTCTGCGTCGCCGTTCGGCACGTCCCGGGGTTCGATGTTCCCCACAAAGCGGATGCCCGGGGTGACCTTCAGCAGCTGGTGGGCCTCCCGCAGAAGCGGGGTGCCCTTGCTTTCTTCCGCGCCGTTGTTGACCAGGGCGACGGCGGGGTTCGCCCGGCCTTCCACCCGGTTCATATAGCACGAGCCCATGACCGCAAAGGCGGCCAGCATCTCGGGGCGGCACTCCACGTTCGCGCCGCTGTCCAGCAGCATATAGGGCTTGTTCTTTGCGGGGATGATGGTGGCCAGGGCCGGGCGCTTGACCCCCCGCAGGGTGCGGACGATCAGGCTGGCCCCCACATGGAGCGCGCCGGTGCTGCCCGCCGAGACAAAGGCGTCGCCCTTGCCCTCCTTGAGCATATTCAGGCCCACCACGATGGAGGAATCCTTCTTGAGGCGGACGGCCCGGGCGGGTTCGTCGCACATCTCAATGGTCTGCGTGCAGTGGACCAGCTGGATGCCGTCGAGGGGGATCTGATGCTCCGCCGCCGTCTTCCGCAGCAGGGCCTCGTCCCCCAGGCCGATGATCTCCACTCCGTATTCCTTCACCGCCTGGGCAGCGCCGTCGAGGTTGGACAGGGGCGCGTTGTCCCCGCCCATCATATCCAGAATGATCTTCATAGAATCCACCGTTCCTTTCTGTCTGTTCAGAGACTCCCGGCCAGGTTCTCCCCGGCCTCCTGTTCATCCACCCAGCCCTGGAAGCTGGCCACAGCCCGGGCCGCCTGGGCCAGATAACGCTGCCGCTTGTCCCGGGGGCGGTTTTCCAGCGGAGGCAGGATGCCCATGTTGGCCCCCATGGGCTGGAAGTTCTTGTTTTCCGTGGTCAGATGCCGCACCAGTGCGCCGCACATGGTATCCGCCGGGGGCGGGGGAAGGGCCCGCCCGTTCAGCCGGGCGTAGAGGCTCCGGGCGGCCAGCAGCCCGCAGGCCGCGCTCTCCATATATCCCTCAAAGCCGGTGATCTGCCCGGCAAAGAAGACGTTGGGGTGCTCCTTGAGGCAGAGCTGGGCCGTCAGCACCCGGGGAGAATCCAGGAAGGTGTTCCGGTGCATGACGCCGTAGCGGACAAACTCGGCGTGCTCGAGGCCCGGAATCATGGAAAAGACCCGCTTCTGCTCCCCCCACTTGAGGTTGGTCTGAAAACCCACGATGTTATAAAGGGTGCGCTCTTTATTCTCGGCCCGCAGCTGGACGTTGGCCCAGGGGCGGTGGCCGGTGCGGGGATCGGTGAGGCCCACCGGGCGCAGCGGCCCATACCGCATGGTATCGGCCCCCCGGGCGGCCATGATTTCAATGGGCATGCAGCCCTCATAGACCGTGACGGCGTCCGCCTTTTTGCCGCGGGCGTCGGGGTCGGGCGCGGCCTGTTCGGCCCCCTCGTCAAAGTCATGGAGGGGGGCCCGCTCAGCCGAGGCCAGGGCGGCGTAAAACGCCTCATATTCCTCTTTATTGAAGGGGCAGTTGAGGTAGTCGGCCTCCCCCCGGCCATAGCGGGAGGCGGCAAATACTTTCTCATAATCGAGGCTCTCCGCCGTGACGATGGGGGCCACGGCGTCATAGAAATGGAGCCGTTCGCCGCCGGTCAGGCGGCCAATCTCCTCAGCTAGGGCCCCCTCGGTCAGGGGGCCGGTGGCCACCAGGACCGGCTCGCTCTCATCAATGGAGGTAGCTTCCTCCCGGTGAATTGTGATGCCGGGGCATTCTTCCACCATCCGGGTCACCTCGGCGCTGAAGGCGTCCCGGTCCACGGCCAACGCGCCGCCCGCTGCCACGCGGGTGGCCTCGGCGGCCTTGAGCAGATGGCTGCCCAGCAGCTTCATCTCGGCCT
>JAHLFH010000080.1 GCA_018883885.1 Candidatus Faecalibacterium intestinavium
ATGTGTATAAGAGACAGTTTAAACCCACCCGCCCGCCCTTTTAATGTGTCCCCCCTGCCGCTGCGCGGCATCCCCCCTCCGGGGGGAACAAACGGTGAACAGCTGCTTCCCGGTTCCGCTGCCCGGATTTGCCTGCAACAACGCCGAAGCGCCGCCTGCGGTGGTGCTGCCACCCGCCCAAATAAGGAACTTGGGGGCAAGCCCCCGGACCCCCAAAAGCCCCAGAGTCCGTGCTGATGGGAAATTGCCTGCGCAGGGCGGACAGAAAAATGCCACAGGAGGAAGAACAAATGTATCAACGGGTCTTCAAACGCGGTCTCGATTTTGTGCTGTCGCTGGCCGGCATCCTCTGCCTGTCCTGGCTGCTGCTGGGGGTCGCCCTGGCCATCAAGCTGGATTCCCCCGGGCCGGTCCTGTTCCGCCAGAAACGGGTCGGCCGCGGCAAACGCCACTTTGAAATCCTGAAATTCCGCACCATGCGCAGCGATACCCCCCACGATATGCCCACCCATCTGCTCCGGTCGCCCGACCGGTATATCACCCGGGTGGGGCGCTTTCTGCGGAAAACCAGCCTGGACGAGCTGCCCCAGCTGTTCAATATCCTGATGGGCCAGATGGCCGTCATCGGCCCCCGCCCGGCCCTCTGGAACCAGTTTGACCTGCTGGCCGAGCGGGACAAATACGGCGCCAACGACGTCCGCCCCGGCCTCACCGGCTGGGCCCAGATCCATGGCCGGGACGAGCTGGAAATCCCCGAAAAGGCCCGGCTGGACGGCTTCTACGTCCAGAACATCTCCCTCGGGATGGATTTGAAATGCTTCTTCGGCACCTTCGCCGCGGTGCTGCGCCACGACGGGGTCGTGGAGGGCGGAACCGGCGCTCTGGCCGCCGAAAAGCGGAAAAAGAAGCCCTGAAGGGCCGCTTCCGGGTGAAATGGGGGTTGATTTTGCGCCGTAAGCCCGGTATACTAAAAGAGTATTTGCATAAAAGAGCGTCTTTTCTCCCGGCCGGTCGGAACGGGAAGAAAGAAGGGCCGGGCCCCGCCCGCCCCGCGCAGAGCTTCGGCCGCTGCACAAGCGGAAAAGAGAGGTACTTTTGAGATGATTACTGTGGAAGAATTGAAGGTCCAGCTCGCCGAGTACAAGACGGCGGTCCGGGACCTGGAAGAAGCGCTGGCCATTGAGAACAGCAGAAAACGGGTGATGGAGCTGGAGCACACCATGTCCCGCCCCGGCTTTTACGACGACGCCGACGCCAGCAAAAAGGTGTTCGACGAGGTGGGCGACCTCAAGGCCAAGCTGGGCCGGTACGAGAAGCTTCAGGGCCTGTACGACGACGCCGAGACCATGCTCCTGATGATCGAGGAGGAAAACGACCCCGACCTGATCCCCGAAGGGGAGCAGGCGGTGGAGGCCGTGGGCAAGGCGGTGGACGAGCTGCAATTGATGACCATGCTCAACGGCGAGTATGACCACAGCAACGCCATCCTCACCTTCCACGCGGGCACCGGCGGCACCGAGGCCCAGGACTGGGCCGAGATGCTCTACCGGATGTATTCCAAGTGGGCCCAGGCCCACGGGATGAACGTGGAAGTGCTGGACTACCAGGACGGCGACGAGGCCGGCATCAAGAGCGCCTCCCTCATGGTCAAGGGCGCCAACGCCTACGGCCTGCTCAAGAGCGAAAACGGCGTCCACCGTCTGGTGCGGGTCAGCCCCTTTGACGCCAACGCCCGCCGCCAGACCAGCTTCGCCTCTCTGGAGGTCATGCCCGAGCTGGACAACAGCATCCATGTGGACATCCGCCCCGAGGACATCGAGATGCAGGTCTACCGCTCCTCCGGCGCGGGCGGCCAGCACATCAACAAGACCTCCAGCGCGGTCCGCCTGATCCACAAGCCCACCGGCATCGTGGTCAGCTGCCAGACCCAGCGCAGCCAGTTCCAGAACCGGGACTACGCCATGGAAATGCTGAAAGCCAAGCTCTACCAGATCGCCCAGCAGCAGCACATGGACAAGATCGAGGACATCAAGGGCGTCCAGAACGAGATCGCCTGGGGCCACCAGATCCGCAGCTATGTCTTCATGCCCTACACCATGGTCAAGGACCACCGCACCAGCTACGAGACCAGCAACGTCAACGCCGTCATGGACGGCGACCTGGACGGTTTCATCTTCGCCTACCTCAAGGCCGCCAGCCGCGGCGAGCTGAAAGAGGCGTAAGAACCGGCCCGCCCGCAGCCGGAACCCCAAAAAACGCGCCCGCCTTTCCCTTTGGAGCAAAAGGGGAGGGCGGGCTTTTCTGCGCCCATTTCTGGGGCGGGGGGCGGGTTTTCAAGGGCAAAACCCCTCGCTTTCCGGCCCCGAAAAAGCGGGCTTCCCCCCGGGACAGGCGGGGTGCTATCCTTGGCTGGAACAATCCCATGAATGAGCTTGAAGCCTGCCCATGCACCCGGAATGGGGGTTTGGGGGCGTTAGCCCCCAAGTTCCTTAAATGGGAGGGTGGCAGCACCGCCGAAGCGCCGCCTGCGGCGGATGAAGCAAGGCGTGTGCTGGCGCAGCGCTCCGGTTTTTTCAAGGGCGTTCGTCCCACAGAAAAAATCGGCTAAGCGCAAGAGGAACGGGCATTCAGATGAAAAGACACGAGCTTTTCCGAACCTGAAACTGGAGGAACCGATGTCACCTGTGTCCGATGTTCGCAGGAACCTGGCGGTTTTTTCCGGGATTGCTTAAAGGAAGTTCGCCCCGCCGCAGGGGCCGGGGAAGGGAGAAAAACCATGAAACAGGAACCGAATGTCTTTGATTTTTCCCGCGGGTTCGTGGCGTTTCCGCGGTCGCTGACCCATTGGGAGTGGTACCGCAGCCCCAAGGATGCGCGGCTGTTTTTCCACCTGATGCTGACGGCGAACTGGAAGCCGGGGCGGGTTTGCGGCCGGGAAGTGCCCGCCGGGGGCCGTCTGGCCAGCCGCCGGACCCTGGCCGAGGAGACCGGCCTGACCGAGATGGAGG
>JAHLFH010000081.1 GCA_018883885.1 Candidatus Faecalibacterium intestinavium
GGGCCGACGTTTGGGGTCAATCCGAAGCTCGGCCAGCTGCAGCAGAGACGTCAGCGCCCAGGCCAGCAGGAAGTAGAGCACCGTCGTGACGATCAGGGGGAAGAAGGCCTCAAAGGTCCGGCTGCGGATGAGGTCGGTGGCCTTGGTCAGGTCCTCGACGGCGATGTAGCCCACCACCGAGGTCATCTTGACCATGGAAATCAGCTCTCCCTTGTAGACCGGCAGGATGTGCCGGGCCGCCTGAGGGGCGATGATTTTGGTAAAGGTCTTGGCCCGGCCGAAGCCCAGCGCCGCCGCGGCCTCCCACTGGCCCCGGTCCACCGCGTCGATGCCGGTGCGGATCATCTCGGAGACATAGACTCCGAAGTTGATGGAGAAGGCCAAAATGGCGATGACCACGCCGCTGAGGCGGGTGCTGGCAAAGACGATGTAATACAGCACCATCAGCAGCACCAGGCTGGGGATGCCCTGAATCAGCCGGATCAGGGCCGCGGCCAGCACAGAGGCCGCCCGGTACCGGCTCCGGCGGACCATGCACAGCCCGAAGCCCAGCACCGTGCCTGCCGCCGCCGCGCACAGGGAGATGACCACCGTCACCCCGAGGCCGGAGAGGATCATCTGCCAGCGGTTTTCTTCCAGGAAGGTTCTGCGGAAGCTCTCCCGCAGGCCGGCCCAGACGCCCGCGTCCTCCTCCGCCGCAGCGGCAAGGCCCAGGTCCTCGCTGCGGACCATCAGGACCACGCCGCCGGTATAGTGGGCCGGGGCAAAGTCGATGCTCTGCTTCCGCTCCTCGGTGATGCTGATGGAGCCGGAGACCATGTCCGCCCGGTCGCTGACCAGCATGGGCATCAGAGCGTTGAAGTTTGCCTGGGTGATTTCCAGCTCCATCCCCAGCTCTTTGGCGATGAGGGCCGCCAGCTCCACCTCATAGCCCAGAGATTCGCCCCCCTCGCCCACATAGCTCATGGGTTCCATGGAGGGGTCATGGGCATAGCGGAGGACGCCGTTGGAGGCGTCATACGCCTCCAGTTCAATGGTCTTGGCGGTCTCGTCCGCCCCCAGCCACTTGGCTTCCAGCGCGTCGAGGGTGCCGTCGGCGCGGAACCGCTCCACAATCTCGCTGACCGGTTCGGTCAGGGGGCTGTCCTTTGCAAGGCCGATGCCGTAGCTGTCCGGCGCCAGCGTCTCGGGGAAGATGGTCAGATTCGGCTGCCGGGCCACCGCCAGCTTCGCCAGCGGCATATCGTTGAGGGCGCCGTCTATGTATCCGTTGCCAAGGGCCAGCATCATGGAGGCGAGGTCGTCATAATACTGAATCTCGATGCCCGGGATGACGCTCTTGGCCAGCTGGTCCTGATAGGTACCGGTCAGGCCGCCCAGCGTCGTCCCCTCAAAGTCCGCCAGGGTTTCAAAGCGGGCCGCCCCGGCCTGCGGCGCGGCCACCACCACGACGATCCCGCCGCGGTAGTCCGGCTCGGAGAAATAGACCTTTTCGGCCCGTTCCTCGGTGACCGTGAAGCCCGCGGCCCCCAGATCGTATTTGCCCGCCTCGATTCCGGCGATGAAGGAGGTCAGCTCCACGTTGTGGAGGTTCATCCCATAGCCGTATTCCTTGCAGAAGCGGACCATGATGTCCACGTCGTAGCCCACCGTCCCGCCGTCCTTGATGTAGGCGAAGGGGGCGCTGCTGGCCTTGGCCGCGAATTCCAGCGTTCCGTTTTCGGCGGGCAGGGCGGTCCAGTCCTCCACCACCTGAAGGCTTTCGTCCGTCCCGAACCAGATTTCCTCGATTTCCGCGAGGGTCCCGTCCGCTTCAATCCGGGCCAGGAATTCGTTCATCTGGTCCCGCAGCAAAGCCCCTTTTTCGGTCTTGGGAAAGGCAAAGGCATAGCCATCCTCGGTCAGGTATTCCTTCAGGCGGGTCACCGCCGGGTTTTCCGCGCAGAGCACCCGGGCCATGGGCTCATCCATCAGGAACCCGGCAATCTTTCCTTCCTCCACGGCCAGCGCCATGTCGGCGTAGGAGGTGTAGTACGCTTTTTCCGCGTCATGGATGTAGGTATCCGTGTGCTGGTCAAAGGTAGACCCGGTCATGACGCCGATGGTCTGGCCGTCCAGCTGACGGATCTCGGTAATGGAGGGGTTCTCCCGGGTCTGCGCGGCGCAGCCCGCCGCCAGCAGGGCCAGAAGAAGCGCCAGGCAGACGGGCAGCGCCCGGAAGACGGCTCGTCGTTTCATCCGGTTTACTCCTTTTCCAGTTTTTGCCGGTCCAGCATGCCCAGCTTGCTGGCCGAAAGCATCAGCTCCGCCTGCAAACAGGACAGCCCGCAGGAGGTCATAAAGAAATCCAGAATCACATTGCCTGCGATGGCCAGCCCGATGGCCTCCGACGGGATGCCCAGCTGGGCCAGCAGCACCGAATAGCAGGTCAGGCTTCCGCCGGGCACCGGCGGCGCCGCAATCGCCAGCAGGCCGGCGGTCAGCACGCCGGTGACCACCCAGGGCAGCGGCATGGCGATGCCGTAAAACTCCGCCAGGCCCAGCGCCAGCACGAAGAAGCCGATGGCTCCGCCGGGCTTGAAAATCACCTGCCCCAGAGGGACCGCAAAGTGAACGATCTGGCCCGAGATGCCCAGCTTCCGCTCGCAGGTTTCCAGGTTGCTGGAGAGGGCCGCCGCGGAGGACGCGGTGGACAGGGCGATCAGATAGGTGGGCAGCATCTTCCGCAGCACCATCGGGAAGGACGCCTTCAGCCGCACCGAGGCCCAGAGGACATATCCCAGCGGGCAGATGACGCAGACGACGATGGCCAGCGCAATCCCCTTGAACACGTCCGTCAGGCTGCTTTCCGTTTCAGACAGGAACAGCGACAGCAGGCTCACAAAGACAAAAAAGGCGATGTACCGGCTGGACACCTCCATCATGAACTGCACCACCATATTGATCTGGCTGAGCAGGGTGCGCAGGGCCGAGGTTTTTTCCTCCAGCACCAGCAGCACCAGACCGACGCAGACCGCCATGAAGATGATTTGCAGGGAGTTGCCCTCCAGGAACGGGGTGATGATGTTGCTGGGGATGATGCCCAGAATCATGCCGTAGATCTGGGAGGCGGCATTTTCGCCCATCGCCGTCGCCGCGTTTTCCGGTCGGAAGACCCAGACCAGGGCGGCCGCCGTCACCCCCGTGAGCAGGAAAACCACCCCCAGAAAGCGCAGCAGGACGACCCGTCCGATCCGCCCCAGGGTGTGGATGTCCCCGATGTTGAGAATGCCCCAGCAGACGCTGAGGAAGATCATGGGGCTGGCCAGCGTCTGGAGCACCCCCATCATGGCCGTAAAGAGGGGGCTGACCACCCCGGCCGCGAACTCGCCCGCCGCGGGGGGCATGGTCTTGACGGTCATCCCCAGCGCAACCGCCCCCAGAATCGCAATCAGGAGCTGAAGCAGCGGACTGATTCTGTGGGGTTTGGCGGGATAGAAGGACAGCCGGTTCATCCCGTCCTGATAGGAATACACCGGGGAAAGGCCCGCCTGGGCCATCAGGTTGGTGCAGAGCATCCGCCCGGTGGGGTCGCTCTCTTCGCTGGGGTCGATCCGCCTGCCGGGGACGGCGATTTCAATGTACCGCCGCCCCAGCCGGGAGCCGCAGCGGAAGATGCAGACGGTTTTCTTCTCCTGCTTGGCTTCCCACAGGCCCAGAATCTCCTCCACGGCCAGCCGCAGCCGGATGATGTCCTTCCGGTCCATCTCCGCCTGTTCCAGCGCGGTGACCAGCAGCTCCGAGACGGTGTCGATCCCTACGCCGTCCAGGGGAATCTCCCTGTGCAGCTTGGCGTGCGCCCGCTTTTCTTTTTTCATGTATCCATCGCTTCTTTCTTATTTGATGATTCCATGGTCCCGCGCCAGAGCCTCGATGCTCCGGTCGTAGGTAGCCTCCGCCTCCTTGGAGAAGAAGCAGCCGGGGACGCCTTCGTTGTGGTCCCGGTGGTGGGCCACGCACTCGCAGCATTTTCCATGCCGGGGGCAGTCGTATGTGCAGGGGCAGGGGCGCTTGTTGTCACAATGCTGAGTCATACAAGTTTCTCCTTTTACAACGGCAAAATTTTACAGTCCTTCGAATGTCCTGCAATATTTTTTATTATACCAGACCTTTCATTCTTTTAAAGTCCCTGTGCAAAATTCGTATCATTTTGCGCAAAATTTGTTATTTCGGGGCCCAAAATCCCCTCCCCGCCCCCTTTTTTCCTCCCCTGCCGCCCGCCGGGCCGGATTTTTCCTCTGCGAAGCTTCCGGGAAAGGGCGGCTCCCCGGTTTCGGGGGCGCAGAAGAAAAAAGCCCAAAGCCGCCCTGTTTTTTTCCTTCCCGATTGCCAACTGCGGGGCAAACGTGGTATTCTGAGAGTATGCGCATGGAGTGTGCGCAGGCTCCGGGGGGTCCTGTCCGACGCCGGAACCGCATATATATTGTACAAGCACACATCTGAGAAAAAAGGCGGCGCGGGGCCGCGGGCCCCTCCGACGCCGCCGGGGAGAATCGAACGCTATGATCTATGCACTCATTGTCTTTGCGGTGACCTATGCGCTGATGCTGCTTTTCAGCAAATACAGGCCGGTCATCGCCCTCTGTTCCGCGGTGGTCTTTATGGTCAGCGGAATGCTTCCCGCGAACCAGATCTTTTCTTCCATCGACTTCAACGTCCTGATGATGATCGCAGGCACCATGGGTCTGGTGCAGTTGTTCATCGACAGCCGGATGCCCGAGCGGCTGGCCGACATGGTCATGGAGCGGGTGGACACAGTCCAGATGGCCGCCGTGGCGCTGGCCCTCTTTGCGGGAATCATCTCGGCCTTTGTGGACAACGTCGCCACCGTCCTGATGGTGGCCCCGGTGGCGCTGGAGATCTGCCGCAAGCTCAAGACCAACCCCGTCCCCTTCATCATCGGCATCGCGGTTTCCTCCAACCTTCAGGGCGCGGCCACCCTGGTGGGGGACACCACGGCCATCATGCTGGGTTCCTACGCCGACATGAGCTTCCTGGACTTCTTTGTCTGCAAGGGCAAGCCGGGCATGTTCTTTGCGGTGGAGCTGGGGGCCATCCTCTCGGCGGGCATCCTGGCCTTCATCTTCCGGAAAGAAAAGGGCCGGATTGACCGGGCGGCCAGCCTCACCCCGGTGGAGGATTACGTCCCCACCTGGCTGCTGCTGGGGAACATTGTCCTGCTGATCTGCGCCTCCTTCCTGCCCGAGAAGCCCTCCATCACCAACGGCCTGATCTGCATGACCCTGCTGGCCGTGGGCCTCGTCTACAACTTCGCCCGGAAAAAGACCCTCGACGCCATCACCGGCCCCCTCAAGGCCATCGACTTTGAAACCATCGGCATCCTGGTGGGGCTGTTCCTCATCATCGGCGGCATCACCAACATGGGGGTCATCGACGCGGCGGCGGGCCTGCTGGCCCAGGCAGGCGGCGGCAACGTCTTTCTGCTCTACACCATCATCGTCTGGGCCTCGGTGCTGATCTCGGCCTTCATCGACAACATCCCCTACACCGCCACCATGCTGCCGGTGGTCACCGGGCTTGCGGCGGCTTTGGACATCGACCCTACCCTGCTCTACTTCGGCCTGCTCTCGGGCGCGACCCTGGGCGGCAACATCACCCCCATCGGCGCATCGGCCAACATCACCGGCATCGGCATCCTGCGGAAAGAGGGATACGAAGTCAAAACCAGCGACTTCACCCGGATCGGCATCCCCTTCACCCTGGCCGCCGTCATCCCGGCCTACATCTACCTCTGGGTTTTCTTCCATTGAGAAGCGGGCGGGCCGGGCCTGCCCAGCAAAAAACGGGACAGCTTCCCCAAAAGGGGCGGCTGTCCCGTTTTCAGTTTCCCGGAGGCCGGGCAAAGGTGTATTGGTTCATTTTTTGGGTTTCAAGGGGGGCAATGCACTTCCACCTTTCCCAATGCTTTTCTTTGGAGCAGGTTGAGACAGTTCGTTTCGTATGTTCCTGCCTGTTGGGTGATAGGAGGGGGCGGAAGGCTGCGCTCTTTTCCCGGTGTTGCCCTGTGCAACAGGTTGAACGATCTTTGGGCCTGTCGCTGCAGTGCCTCTTGCAGTGTCTCTTACAGTTAAGCCGGAAAGGGCGGAAGGGTGCGATCTTTCTGATGGTCCAGATGGCGGAGAACCAATCGCCATATAAGAACTCCGTCCGAGCAAAGCCGATTCTGCGAAGCTCTTGTTTTGAAAAAACAGCCATTCATTGCCGCGGCAATCTATGACCGTATCTGTCAGCCTTGTAAAGTTTGTCTCCAAAAGCGTTTGGTAGTCGGGACATTCTTTCGTTTTTTTAGTGTCCACCCCAATAAAAGACACACAAGACAATGGCACTTGATTCTTAAAGGTAATTTCTGACATTCCATAATTTTTTCCTGTTTGTATGTCCGTATTTTTTTCAAAGGCGTCCACAAACAGGTCCACCTGGCTATTTAGTACCTTTGTCCCTATTTTGCCCTTCATATCGGTAGAGTTGCTGAAGCCATAAACCAGCTTCTCGTAGGCGGTATCAAAATCCACATAAAAGACAAGTCCCTGGGTGCTGCCAACGGATGTCAGAGAATTTACAATTCTCGGCAGATATTCCTTTATTCTGCTGCATTGCATTCGCCGAACGCCGCGGAAATATACGCAGCTATATCCCGGGGATTCGGGCTGATCATGCCACTGGGACTTTCTCATTGCATTTCCAAACGCCTCCGGATACTTCTTTTCCAGCGTCTTATTGCTATAAAGCGCTCTGGATTGGATAATCCCAGACAGAGAATGGGCACTGACCCCTGTCGCAAAGCCCATACAGGCCTTTTTCAGTTTGTCCCGATGCTGAACGTCCATCTTCGCAGGCCATGCCATCTCATTCGCCTTCTTTCCGCACCATCAGATGATACTCTCTCAGGACTTGTCCAGATCGATAGGCTCCATCAAACTGGTGAAAAGCGACGTCAGCTTTTGCATTCCCTCTGTGGGGCCCTGCTGCACCGCCCGGGCGTGAATCGTATAGGTCGATGTAGAATCCGTCTGCCGCTTATGCTCGGTATCCGACGAGACGTTTCCGGTGATGGAAGAATTCAGCCCGAACCAGCTGTTGAACGAAACCGTGCTGTTTACGTCGCTGTGCGTCTTGTCATCGGTCATATCCATGGTTTTGACTTCCATGTTGAAGTCCACCGTCAGCTCGTCCATGGTAAACGCGGGAACCGGAACCAGCGAAATCAACGGTGCGCTGATCTTCACATCCTGCGTGGTCATTGCGCCGCTTTTCTGAATTACCGGCCGCTGCAGGGTGAAATCCAGCGTCTGCGCTTTATTGTCTTTTCCCGAGCCGTCCCCTCCATAGGCCAGCTTTCTCACGGTGTCAATGTACACCGCGGTCAATTCCTGCTGTCCTTTGGCCGCCGCAATGATAGGCCCGCAGATCAACGACTCAATGGGCAGACCGCTGAAGGCATTTGCGCCTCCCTGCGGGCTGTCACCATCGGATTTGTCCCCCGCCTGCAGGTTGTTCTCTTCGGCAGTGCGAATCAGTTTTTCCGCCGTATTGACCACCTGCATAGCGTTTTCCTGCGCAGCCGCATAATTCATCTGCCCGGCGTCGATGAGCTTCTCGTTCTCGTTCGGATTTCGGTCCATACTCATTGCAAAACATCCTTTCTCATTTAAATTCTCGGGTGGCTTTCCGGCTTATAAATTCTGGTAGTGCCGATTCTCCACTCTGGCAATTCCCTCCGACGCACTGTCCCGCTGATAGTGCAGTTTCATTTCGCTGATTTTATCGGAGTTTTCCAGCAGCTTCGACTTGACATCCACCAGGATACCCTGATCTCCTGTTTCTCCGCTGACACTGAACCGCAGGGTTACATCAACCTGTTCCAGCTGCATCGTGGAATGATGCATCAGAGCTGTTGCAGGGACTTTCAATTCCTTGTTCTCGCCCGGCGCATTGAGCCGAATGGAATAGGTCACAGGAACAAGAACTTCCTTCGCTCCGTTGGCGAAGTCCGTCCCCTTTTCCCCGTGAACCAGATTCTTTTGATAGCCGTTTTGCAGATACATTTCCGAGGCCATCTGTTCCAGCAGGAAATTGGAATTTTGTACAGACCGGGAAATATCCTCCATCAGTTTTGACAACGGAATAGACACGTTCATTACCTCGTTTTCCAGAATAAAGACCCCGCACGGCGTCTGCCAACCTGCCCGGTGCGGCATCAAAACAATCACAGTGTTCTCTTGAAATCTTTGATCTTCATTATGATAATACTATCACAAATTGACATAAATTTCAATCTTCCTTCGACTTTTTTAGACAAAACGCCCGCTGATGTTGTATCATTTTAGTTGACACTTGCCACACAAGAAAAAATAATAGACTTGCGAGAAACGAAGGGAGCAACTGAAATGACAAAGTGCAAACAGTACGACATGGAATATAAGGTGCAG
>JAHLFH010000082.1 GCA_018883885.1 Candidatus Faecalibacterium intestinavium
TCCAGACTGGGTAGGAATTACTTGCAGACCGGCTTCCTGATTGAAGATTTCTTCCCCCGCAACGGCGTGCGGTATATCGCCATGAATGACGGTATCGACACCATGCGGGACAACAACGACATTGCGCCGTTCAAGAACATCCTCAACGAGATGTACAGCAAGGACATTTCCAAGAAGGTTCATTCCTCTTATCTGCTGAAAGCGCAGAAAGGCCAGTTTACCGGCTGCCTTGCCCCCTTCGGCTACCGGAAAGACCCGGAGGACAAAAACCATCTGCTGATTGATGAGGAAACGGCCCCCATTGTCCGGCGTCTGTTTGCGTGGGCGCTGGAAGGACACGGCCCCAACTACATCCGGCGCAGGCTGGAAGAAGAAAAAATCCCATGCCCGACCTACTGGAACCGGGTGCGGGGCTTTCGGAACGTGTCAACCAAGTGGGAAAAGAAAGACCCGGTCAACGGGCGGTATATGTGGGACTTCTCCGTGATTAAGGACATCCTGATGAACCCCGTCTACACCGGCGCTATCGCTTCCCAGAAGAAGGAATACCGCTTCAAAATCGGCACCATCGGGGAGAAGAAGCCGGAGGACTGGATTGTAGTGGAGAACCAGCATGAGCCGCTTGTTGACCGCAAGACCTTTGACATCGTGCAGCGCAAGCTGAAATCCCGGCAGCGCCCCCGCCAGACCGGGGAAATCAGCCTGTTTGCGGGGCTTATCAAGTGCGGCGAGTGTGGAAAGTCACTGACAATCCGCTACACCAACGACAAGCACCCGAAGCAGATTTATTCCTGTAAAACCTACAATGCCTACGGCAAGCAGCACTGTACCCAGCACCGGGTTGAGTACGACACCCTTTACAGCCTTGTGCTGAACAAAATCCGGGAGTGCGCCAGAGCCGCCCTGATGGACGGGGAAGCCGTTGCCGGGAAGCTGACCGACACCTGCGAAGCCGAGCAGAAAGGCCAGCGGGAAGCATTGGAGCGTTCCCTTACCAAAGACGAGGAACGGATTGACGTTCTGGAAAAGATGGTGCTGCGGCTGTATGAGGATATGGTTGCCGGGCGTATCAGCGAAGCGAACTTCAATCTGCTGATGGAAAAGACACAGGCGGAACAGGCCGAGTTGAAGGCAAAGGTTGAGGAAGGCCGGAAGAAGCTGGCCGATGAAATCCGGCTTGCGTGTGACGCCCGCCAGTGGGTGGAAGCCATTCAGGAATACGCCGACATCACGGAACTGGACGCCGCCACCCTTAACCGCCTGATTAAAGAAATCGTTGTCCATGAGAGCATAGACAGCGATAAGACAAGACACATTTCTATCGAAATTCATTTCAATCTCAAACCCATCCCGGAGGTGGAGCAGGTCACGGCCTGACCTGCCCCCGCCGGGGCGGTTCTTAAAAACTCCATAGATATTTCTTGACACGCCGCCGCCCGCCATCGAGCCGTTTTCCTACACCTATTTGGGGATAAAACAGTTAATGGCGGGCGGCGGTGTCGCTCTCATCGGCATCACCCTGGTTCCCCTGCTCTCCGGCCTGTTTGGCTAATCTCTGTTACGCGATCAGAAATCCCCGGAGGGTGCCGCCGTAAGGCGGCATCCTCCTGAAAGGAGGGACACACCGTATGGATTTCTTAATCAACGCGCTTACAGACTGGCTGAAAGAATTGCTGGTGGGCGGCATCATGAGCAACCTTTCCGGGATGTTCGATTCTGTCAACCAGCAGGTGGCGGATATTTCCGTACAGGTGGGCCAGACGCCCCAGGGCTGGAACGGCAGCATTTTTAGCATGATCCAGAACCTTTCCGAGACCATCATCATCCCCATTGCCGGGGCAATCCTGGCTTTTGTGATGACCCTGGAGCTGATCCAGCTCATTGTGGAGAAGAACAACCTGCATGACGTGGATACCTGGATGTTTTTCAAATGGGTGTTCAAGAGCGCCGCTGCTATCCTCATCGTCACCAACACCTGGAATATCGTCATGGGTGTGTTCGATGTGGCCCAGAGCGTCGTGGCGCAGGCGGCGGGGATCATCGGCTCGGACGCCTCCATCGACATCTCCACCGTCATGACGGATATGGAGACCAGGCTCATGGAAATGGACCTGGGACCGCTGTTCGGCCTGTGGGTACAGAGCCTGTTTATCGGCATTACCATGTGGGCGCTGTATATCTGTATCTTTATTGTGATTTATGGCCGTATGATCGAGATTTACCTTGTCACATCCGTTGCGCCGATTCCGATGGCCACCATGATGGGCAAGGAATGGGGCGGCATGGGACAGAACTACTTGCGCTCCCTGTTCGCCCTGGGATTCCAGGCGTTTCTCATCATCGTGTGTGTGGCGATCTACGCCGTACTGGTGCAGGGTATCGCCACCGAGGACGACATCATCATGGCCATCTGGACCTGCGTGGGCTACACGGTACTTTTGTGTTTTACGCTTTTCAAGACCGGCAGCCTATCAAAAGCAGTATTCCAGGCGCACTGACCCAGGAAGGAGGAACCCGAAAATGGCTTATGTACCCGTACCCAAAGACCTGACGAAAGTCAAAACCAAAGTCGCATTCAATCTGACCAAGAGGCAGCTGGTCTGCTTCGGCGGCGGGGCGCTCATCGGCGTGCCGCTTTTCTTTTTGCTCCGGGGACCTGTCGGGAACAGCGTGGCGGCCATGTGCATGATGCTCGTCATGCTGCCATTCTTCCTGCTTGCCATGTATGAAAAACACGGCCAGCCCCTGGAAAAGATTCTCGCCAACATCATCCGGGTGGCCATCATCCGGCCCAAGGAGCGCCCGTACCGGACCAATAACTTCTACGCCGTGCTGGAACGGCAGGAGAAACTCGACAAGGAGGTGTATGACATTGTTCACGGAAAAGAAACACCGGCAGGCCGGTAAAGCAAGCGGGCCGACGCCGGTGAAAAGAAAACATAGGCTGTCCAGCGCCGACAAAAAGCAGATCGAGGCGGCTATCGCCCGTGCCAACCGCACGGATAAAAAGGAAAAACCGGCCCAGGACAGCATCCCTTATGAGCGGATGTGGCCGGACGGCATCTGCAAGGTGGCGGATGGCCGTTATACCAAAACCGTTCAGTTCCAGGACATCAACTACCAGCTCAGCCAAAATGAGGATAAAACCGCGATCTTCGAGGGCTGGTGTGATTTCCTCAACTATTTTGACAGCTCCATCCACTTTCAGCTGTCCTTTCTCAATCTGGTGGCCTCCAGAGAGACCTTCGCCAGCAGCATTCAGATTCCCATGCAGGGTGATGACTTCGACCCCATCCGGGCGGAGTACAGCCAGATGCTCCAGAACCAGCTGGCAAAAGGCAACAATGGCCTGATTAAAACCAAGTACCTGACGTTCAGCATCGAGGCGGACAGCCTGCGGGCTGCCAAGCCCCGGCTGGAACGGATTGAGACGGACGTCCTCAACAATTTCAAGCGGCTGGGGGTATCCGCCGAGCCGCTGGACGGCAAGGCCAGGCTGGCCCAGCTCCACGCCATCTTCCACATGGATGAGCAGGTTCCTTTCCGCTTTGAGTGGGAATGGCTGGCTCCGTCCGGTCTCTCCACTAAGGACTTTGTTGCCCCCAGCTCCTTTGCGTTCCGTACCGGAAAGCAGTTCCAGATGGGTAAGAAGCATGGCGCGGTCAGTTTCGTACAGATTCTGGCCCCGGAACTTAATGACAGGCTGCTGGCGGATTTTCTCGACATGGAATCCAGCCTGATCGTGAGTCTGCACATCCAGTCAGTGGACCAGGTGAAGGCCATCAAGACGGTGAAGCGCAAGATTACCGACTTGGACCGCTCTAAGATCGAGGAACAGAAAAAAGCTGTTCGCGCCGGATATGACATGGACATCATTCCGAGCGACCTTGCCACCTACGGCAACGAGGCGAAAAAGCTGCTGCAGGACCTGCAATCCCGCAACGAGAGAATGTTCCTTGTCACCTTCCTGGTGCTGAACACCGCCGACACCCCGCGCCAGTTGGACAACAACATCTTCCAGGCCAGCTCCATCGCCCAGAAGTACAACTGCCAGCTGACCCGGCTGGACTTCCAGCAGGAGGAAGGGCTGATGAGCAGCCTGCCGCTGGGCCTGAACCAGATCGAGATTCAGCGGGGGCTGACTACCAGCTCCACGGCCATCTTCGTGCCGTTCACGACCCAGGAACTTTACCAGACCGGCAAGGAGGCACTGTACTATGGCATCAATGCCCTGTCCAGCAACCTCATCATGGTGGACCGGAAACTCTTGAAGAATCCCAACGGGCTGATACTCGGTACACCTGGGTCCGGAAAGAGTTTTTCGGCAAAACGCGAGATTGCCAACTGCTTTCTGCTTACCAGCGACGACATCATCATTTGTGATCCTGAAGCCGAATATGCCCCGCTGGTGGAGCGGCTGCACGGACAGGTCATTCGCATCAGCCCTACCAGCCCGCACTATATCAATCCGATGGACCTGAACCTGGACTATTCGGATGATGAAAGCCCGCTGTCGCTGAAATCTGATTTCATTTTGTCGCTGTGCGAGTTAATCGTGGGCGGCAAGGAGGGTTTGCAGCCGGTCCAGAAAACCATCATCGACCGCTGTGTGCGGCTGGTCTACAACAATTATCTGAATGACCCGTGCCCGGAAAATATGCCGATCTTGGAGGACCTGTATAACCTCCTGCGGGCGCAGGATGAGAAGGAAGCCCAGTACATCGCCACGGCGCTGGAAATCTACGTCACTGGCTCGCTGAATGTTTTCAATCACCGCAGCAATGTGGACATCACCAACCGCATCGTCTGCTACGACATCCGCGAATTGGGAAAACAACTGAAAAAAATCGGGATGCTGGTGGTGCAGGATCAGGTGTGGAACCGGGTCACCATCAACCGGGCGGCCCACAAGTCCACCCGCTACTACATCGACGAGATGCACCTGCTCTTAAAAGAGGAACAGACCGCCGCTTATACGGTCGAGATTTGGAAACGGTTCAGAAAGTGGGGCGGCATCCCCACGGGGATCACGCAAAATGTCAAAGACTTGCTTTCCAGCCGTGAGGTGGAGAACATCTTCGAGAACTCCGACTTCGTGTATATGCTCAACCAGGCGGGCGGCGACCGGCAGATTCTTGCCAAGCAGCTGGGCATCTCCCCACATCAGCTGTCCTATGTGACCCATTCCAGTGAGGGCGAGGGCCTGCTGTTCTATGGCAGCGTCATTCTTCCCTTCGTGGACCACTTCCCGAAGAATACGGAACTCTATCGGATCATGACAACCAAGCCCCAGGACTTGGCGCAAGAATCGAAGGAGGGATAAGCGTACCGGAAGGAATGGGGGCGGCGGTATGGGTCGCACCTTTCCGAAAGACTACATCAATCAGATTTTTCAGGGTGACTGCTTGGACCTGATGGGAGAACTCCCGGATGGGGCTGTTGCCCTGATCTTGACCGACCCGCCCTATGGCATCCGGTATCAGAACCAGTTTGCCGCCGCGCCCCACCCCATGCTGGAGGGCGATAGGGGGATCGACTACGGACGGTTCGCCAAGGAGAGCTACCGCATCTTGGCACCCGACAGCCACGCCTACTTTTTCACCCGGTTTGACTGTTATCCCTACCACTATCAGTGCCTCAAGGACGCCGGATTTGCAATAAAGAATTGCCTTGTCATCGAAAAAGGTACTCTGGGCGGCATTGGGGACCTGCATGGGAGCTTTGCCAACAACAGCGAATGGGTGATTTTCTGCCAGAAGGGCCGCAGGACATTCAATCACACGACGCTGCTGCGCAATCGAAAACCGGAAGGGATGCACTTTCACAAAGGACGAAATCCCAGCGCACGGTATAAAACCCGTTTCCCTGCCTGCTGGTTCGGGCCGGAGTATCCCAAGGCCACCTATAACTCGGCATGGCAGAAGCAGAACGGGATTTTCCATCCCACCATCAAAAATATAGAGTGTCTGGCCTGGCTGATCCAGATTTCCAGCGCCCCCGGAGATTTGATTTTCGATGGCTTCATGGGAACCGGAAGCACCGCGCTGGCGGCTTTGGGGACTGGCCGGACCTTCCTGGGCGCAGAGATTTTCCCTGCTTACTGGCAGACCGCCCAGCAGCGTCTGGCTGCATGGCGCGAGGAACACACCCACATCAACGCAAAAAAGGAGGATGATTTACCATGAAACCCGCAATTATGAATAATGACCGCATGATGTTTTTTGACCGGACGATGGAGGCCCAGCGCAGCCAGCTGCTCACGGTGATGGCGGATGCCGTCAGTGAGTGCCGCACGGCGGCGGACCAGGCGGCGGAGTTGAGCGAGACCGGCCAAATCGGCTTGCTCCGTCTGGTGGAACTTTTGTGTGCAGTCAGAACCCAGCGCGGCCAGGGAGGCGGATTGGTGCTGGAAGGTACTGAGGTGCAGATCCTGGCGGATGTGACCGCCCAGTTCTATGCCTACCTGACGGAGTGCCGGTTTGCGGACCCGGTCGGATTGGCTGTTTATGCAGAGCTGGGCAGCATGATGGCCTCCCTCATGCTGGGAGAATGGTTTGAATAAGGAGCCGCGCCTGCGCTTCACCGAGGAAGAACGGGCTGACCCGGCACTGGAGAAGCCCATCCGCAAGGCGGACAAGGCCGCCGCCAAAGCAGATCAGGCGCAGGCCAAAATTCCGAAAAAGAAGGTCAAGCGGGCTGAGATTGACCCCAAGACCGGAAAAGTGACTACCAAGCTGGTGCTGGAGGATAAGAAAAAACCACCCTCCAAGCTCTCCCATACCCTGCGGGATGCCCCTGCCAATACGGTGGCGGGCAAACTCCATCAGGAGATTCGGGAGTCCGAGGACGATAACGTGGGCGTGGAGAGCGCCCACAAGTCCGAGGAAGTGGTGGAGACCGGGGCGCGTCTGGTCCGGGAGGGCTATCGCTCCCACAAGCTGAAGCCCTACCGCAAGGCCGCTCAGGCCGAGCGCGAGCTGGAAAAGGCAAATGTGAATGCCCTGTACCACAAAGCGTTGCGGGAGAATCCCCAGCTTGCCAGCAATCCTTTTTCCCGCTGGCAGCAAAAGCGGGCCATCAAGAAACAGTACGCCGCCGCCAAACACGCCAGCCAGACAGCCGGGACTGCCGCTGGTGCGGCGCAAAAAGCCGGGCGGGCGGCCCAGACTGTGAAGGACAAGGCAAAACAGACTGGCGCGTATGTGATGCGCCACAAGAAAGGGGCCGGTAT
>JAHLFH010000083.1 GCA_018883885.1 Candidatus Faecalibacterium intestinavium
TCCGTAAGGTCTCGTGGGCTCGGAGATGTGTATAAGAGACAGCCCCGGCCCCTCAAGCCCCGGCGGGAACGGCCGACGCGCCGGAGCCCTTTGCCCCCTGGGCCGAGGTGGTCCGCCGGATGCAGGATTCCGACCCCCTTTTGTACAGCTACCTGAAAAAGTCGAAGGCCTACTTCGACGGAACACGGGTCCTGATCGACGGGGGAAAGACCTTCCGGGATTTCATCCGCTCCAATAAGGACAGCCGCCGTTTCATCAAAAAGCTGATCTTGCAGGCGGCGGGAATCGCGGTGCCCATCGGGCCTTACGAGCCCAAAGCGGCTGAGGAGACCGCCCCTTCCAACGCGGAGCAGTCCCTTCGGGCGCTGGCCGAGCTGGGGCTGGAAGTCAGCGTTCAGGACAGCGCCGGCCGCCCCGACCCCCTCTGAACCCCATCCATTTCAATTGAAACAAATAAAAAGGAGAACCGCACCATGAAAGCAAGAATGCCCGGCGGCTATGGCCGCCCCGATATGAACGCCCTGCTCCGTCAGGCCCAGAAGATGCAGGATGAGATGAAGGCCAAGCAGGCCGAGCTGGAGGCCGCCGAGTACACCGGCAGCGCATCCGGCGAGATGGTCACCGTCCGGATGAACGGCAAGCACGAAGTGCTGAGCGTCACCATCAAGCCCGAGGCGGTGGACCCCGACGACATCGAGATGCTGGAAGACCTGGTGGCCGCCGCCTTCAACGCCACCGTCAAGCAGGTGGACGACGCCGCCAGCGCCGAGATGGGCAAGCTGACCGGCGGCATGAACCTGCCCGGCATGGGCCTGTAAGCCGCGGCGCGGAGGCAAACAAAATGGCAAATAACGCAGCCCCGCTGGAAAAGCTGATCGAGGAATTCGCGAAGTTCCCGGGCATCGGCCGGAAGGGCGCCACCCGAATGGCCTATCAGGTGCTGAGCATGACCGACGAGGACGCCAAAGCCCTGGCCGGGGCGATTCAGGACGCCCACACCCGGCTCCACCGCTGCCCGGTCTGCCAGAACTTCACCGAGAAGGAGCTCTGCCCCATCTGCGCGGGGGCCCGGCGGGACAAGAGCGTCATCTGCGTGGTGGAAAAGCCCCGGGATGTCCAGGCCTTTGAGCGGACCCGGGAGTACCACGGGCTTTACCATGTGCTCCACGGCCTCATCAGCCCGATGGACGGCGTCGGGGCCGAGCAGCTGGCGGTCAAGGAGCTGCTGGCCCGGCTCAAGGACGGGGCGGTCAAGGAGGTCATCATGGCCATGAACCCCACCGTCGAGGGGGAGGCCACCGCCATGTATCTGGCAAAACTCATCAAGCCGCTGGGCATCCGGACCACCCGTTTGGCCTACGGCCTGCCGGTGGGCGCGAGTTTGGAATACACCGACGAGACCACCCTCTACCGGGCGCTGGCGGGCCGGGATGAATTGTAAACTTTTTGCGTTCGACAGGGTGCGGCCTTGCGCTTTTTGAAAAAGATGGTATACTTACGAGCGAACAGCCATCTGTGAAAACGGAGAAAGGGGGCGTGCGGGATGGCGCCTGTAAATCAGAGGCCGGCGATCAAGACCATCGCCACCAACCGGGAAGCACGCCACGAATACTTCGTGATGGAAGCGCTGGAGACCGGCATCGAACTCAAGGGCACCGAGGTCAAGAGCCTGCGGGCCGGAGGGGTCAACCTGAAGGACAGCTGGGTGGACATCGAGGAAGGGGAGCTGCGGGTCAAGGGAATGCACATCACCCCCTATGACCACGGCAACATCTTCAACGAGGACCCCCGGCGGGAGCGGCGGCTGCTTGCCCACAAGAGCGAGATCCGCCGCCTGGGCCAGCAGTGCAAGCTTCAGGGCTACACCCTGATTCCGCTGTCGCTCTACTTCAAGCACGGGCGGGTCAAGCTGGAGCTGGGGCTGTGCAAGGGCAAAAAGCTCTACGACAAGCGGGCCGACGCAGCCAAGCGGGACGCCAGGCGCTCCATCGAGCGGGCTGTCAAATCCAACGGTCAATATTACTGATTCGGCGGCAGGGGCCGCCAAACGCCGGGCCATCCCAGGCCGGGGCCAAAAAAGTTTCCCATGCGCACAAGGGTGCGCATTTCATGGGGGCGTAAAGGTTTCGACGGGGAGAGTGAGGCCTGAGCAGCGGGTAGCAGCGGGGGAACTGCTCTAAAATCCTCCAAAACAATAACTGACAACAATAATTATCAGTTGCTCGCAGCCTGAGTGCTGCGCGTTCCGCCCACATTTGTGTCGTGTGGGGCCGGGGCGTCCTTTAGACACAGCACGTGAACGGACTTAAGCTTTGCGGACCGTCATGAACTCATGAAGCTACCAATGCGTTAGCCTGGCGACCGGCGTGACGCGGCGGGAATGTTGTTGATCGCCTGCACCCGGAGATACTCACGCTGAATTCTTTTCGGACATGGGTTCGACTCCCATCGCCTCCACCATTTGTAACCCGGTCGAACCGGGCGGAATTGGACGTATCATCGTTATTATTTCCGTCGGGTCCGTCGCCGGACAGATAGAGCAGCACGCTTTCGGGCGTGCTGCTTTTTCCGTTCAGGGCGAACTGAACAAGAACTTTGTCGTCGGTGAGCCATACGCCGGTGACAAAGGTGGTGAGGATTCGGCGTTTGTAGTCGTCCTGCTCCTTTATTTTCCAAATTATTCTAAAATATCAAAAAACCTGTTGACAAACGCCTGTACACCTGCTATAATAATCAACGTCGCCGGGGCAAACGCTTCCGGGGCGGCCTCACAGAGAACCGAATATGGGGGTATAGCTCAGCTGGGAGAGCGCTTGAATGGCATTCAAGAGGTCAGCGGTTCGATCCCGCTTATCTCCACCAAATTGAGAATAGACCGGATGTCCGTCAAATGGATATCCGGTTTATTCTTTTTGCGATGGACTTCGTGGGGGCTGCCGCACAAAAAAATCCGGCTGCAAAAAAGCCCTGCATTCCGTATAATGGATATAAAGGAAAACACCGGCAAAGGAGGGCGGACCATGGCCATCAAGGGAATCCATCTCTATGCAGAAAAGAAGCATGAACTGGAGGAACTCTGCGAAAAAATCCAGTCCAGAATGAAAAAGGAGCTGGGGGCAGAATTGGCCGATCAAGTCTCCTACCGGTTGGGAGAGACAAAGGTTCTGCTCATGACCTTGGAATGCTGGTTCCTGCGCACAGGCAGCTATGCCAGCTTAAGTGTTTTGCTGACCGAGTTCCAAGGAGTTCAGGGCGCTTATATCATATCCTCTGGGGGAAAGGAAATCCTGTTTTCTCTGGGGGCGGAAACCCGCTTTGCCGACGGAGCAAAGCACGCTCTGGAAGAACTGGGCTTTGTGGGAAAATAAAGACGCCATGATGGTCAGCCGTGGGCTTTTTCTGCCAGGGGAACGGCAGAAAAATGAGCCGGGATGCCGCGCAGCTTCGTCATTTTTTTGGACGGCTGCGCGGTGTTTCTTTTGCCGCAGAAGCTTTTCCCCCGGGAAGGAGCGGCGGCAGAAGATATCATTAACAGAAAAACAGGACTGCTGCAAAACAAATGTTGAGCGGCAGTCCTGTTTTGGTATGAGAATCTATGGGGGATGGGTCAGGCTTGGGTCCGGACCTCGGTTTCAAGGGCGCTGTGCCCCCGGGGAATGTCGTACCGCACCGCCGGCAGGCGGATGTTGGGCCAGTAGAGGCTGAGGTTGGGGTCGCAGGGGATGACCACCCCTTCGCCGCGGCCCAGCACGGTGCAGCAGAGGGCGCCTGCCCGGGCCGAGGCTCTGCCGCCGGAGGCCTCCTCCTGATAGCCGGAAACGAGGTTGGGGACGGCGAAACCGCAGTCGTAGGCCTGGCAGTCCCGGTCGCTTTCGATCTCGTGGCGGCGGATGTGGCCGGTTTCGGTGGGGATCAGGGTGGTGGTGACCTCAATCCCCGGGAAGGGCCGCCAGCGGCTCACAATCCGGTCGGCCTGTATCTCATAGGAGAGGGAGACCTTTCGGACAAAGACGTTGTCGTCGATCACAAAGGCCAGCATGCTGTCGGGCGCGGCCTGGCCGATGACCTCCCGGCTGCGGGAGGCGCAGAACCCGAACCGGGTATCGTAGGCGAATTTGGCGTATTTCTCGGGGAACTGGCCGTGGCCGTGGCCCTCGTTGACCCCCGCCGGATAGGCGGTCACCCAGCCGCCCCGCCGCGCCACCAGCATGTTGGCGTGGGGCATGGGCAGGAGCGCGGGCAGCGCCGGCATCGCCAGGGCCTCCGCCGCCCAGAAGGGGTGGTCGTCGGGCAGGCCCAGCACCAGCAGGCTTTTCATCCCCCAGTAGGGGCTGCCGGGGGCGTTGTACCGCTCGGCCATGTACATCTGAGGGTAGCCGTATCCAATGGTCAGCACGCCGTCCCGGTCAAACATCTTCTGCCCGAGCCACCAGTCGAAATTGCGGACGATCAGCCCCTTCATCACCCCCAGAGGGAAGGGGGTGATCCCGGCCCAGACGCAGGCGGACCAGAAACAGCACTGGCCGAACCGGTAGGTCAGGCTTCGGCCGTAGGGCAGGGCCGCGCCGTTTTCGTCGAACCAGCAGATGAACTGCCGGGCGAACAGCTCTGCCCGGCTGCGGTAGAGGGCCGCCCGCTCCGGGTCGGCGTCGGCGGCCAGCCGGGAATAGAGGACGCCATAATACTGGATGCCCCAGGGAATGTAGTAGTCCTTCTGGGGGCTGGCCCCGTCGGTGGACCAGCCGTCCCCGTTGTAATAGCTGTCGATCCGCTCCAGCCCCCGGGCCAGATTTTCGGGGTCATAGGGCATCCCGCGCTGTCTGAGGGCCAGATTCACCAGAATCATGAAAAACTGCCAGTTGCATTCGGGGATGGCGTGGCGGTTGATCTGGCCCAGCCAGCGGGCGAGGTTCTGCTTCTCGCCGTCGGAGAGGGGGTCCCAGAGGATCCGGGGCGCGGTGAGCAGCCCGCAGGCGATGGAGGCCATCTCCACAAAGCACTGGTCATAATCCCCGCAGTCTCCCCAGTATTCGGGGCTGGCGGGGTCGGTTCCGGCGGCCAGACCACGGCGGTAAATCTCCTCGAACTCCGGGTCGGAGCCGCCCCCCACCCAGAAGGGGACCAGCGCCCAGAGGGGGCGGCTGAAGGCTTCCAGCTCCATGGCGTCCCGGCCATAGCTGGCCCCGGTCTGGCCCAGAGAGAGCCGGGCCCGGCCCGGGGAGTACAGGGGCTTCAGCGGGTCCAGAAACAGGTGCATCAGCGCCTGAAAATCCTGCTTGGAAGAAAGTCGCATTTCAGCATCCGTCCTTACTTTTTGTTTTTGTAGCCGAAATTGGGGATTGCGTTCCACCGGCGGCGAAGGGTGTGGGCCGCCAGCTTGGGGCGGCGGTCCCGGGTCAGCAGGCCCTTGCGGTTGCCGCCCACCCGCATGGGGCCCTGAATGGTGGCGAAATCGGCGAAGTTCCAGGGCATTTCCCCGATGAAGAATTCCCGCTTGTCGAATTCCTCGCCCATCCGCTGGTAGTATTCCGCCTGATATTCCTCGCTGAACATCCCGCCGCAGGCGTCGTGGAGGCCGTTGACGGTGTCGGCGCCGTATTCGGTGATGACCACCGGCTTGCCGATGCCCTCCCAGAAATCCAGCTCCTCGTTCATCCCGGCGCAGGCGGCGTCCAGATCGCCCGAAAGGTTGTACCAGCCATAATACCGGTTGATGCAGACCACGTCCATGGTGCGGGTGGTGATGTCCCTGGTATAATCGTTCTGGCAGCAGACCAGGGTCACGGGGCGGTCCTGCGGGTCCTGAGCGTGGGCCTGCTCATAGAGGGCGTGCCAGTAGTCCAGGGCCGACTCGGGGTAGTGCTCCAGGTCCGGCTCGTTGCCCAGGCTCCAGAGGATGACGCAGGGGTGGTTCTTGTCCCGGGCGATCATGTCGGCCAGCACCTGACGGTGATGGTCGGCCAGCGGGTAGGTCTTGTAGGGGTCCTGCGCCGCGCCGTTGATGCCGACGGCGGGGGTCTCGTCGATGACCAGAATGCCCTCCCGGTCGCACAGGGCGTAGAACTCCTCGGCGTAGGGGTAGTGGCTGGTGCGCAGGCTGTTGGCCCCGAACCAGTGCATATAGTGCAGGTCGGCGACGTTGGCCACCTCGTCCAGCCCGCGGCCATGGAGGGCGCTGTCCTCGTGCTTGCCGAAGCCCTTCAGGTAGACGGGCTTGCCGTTCAGCAGGAGGCTGGTCCCTTCCACTTTGACTTCCCGGATGCCGAAGGTCTCGTCGTAGCAGTCCTCCCCAAAGACGACCCGGGCGGTATAGAGGGCGGGGGCGCAGGGCCAGGGCTCCCAGAGCTGGGGGTCGGGCACGGTGACGCAACCGGCTGCGCCCTCGGCGCGAGCCACCGGTTTGCCGTCCGGGGCGAGAATTTCCACCGAGACGCCGCCCTCGCCCACGGTGTCCACCCGGTACTCCACCCGGCCGTCGCAGTGGGGGACCAGGGTGATGTCGGCGATGTAGGATTCAGGCGTGGTGTAGAGGGTCACCGGGCGCTGGATGCCCGCGTAGTTGAAAAAGTCGAAGTTGGGCCGGTTCATGATTTTGGCGCTGGCCTTGGCGTGCTCCACCGAGGGGATGCCCGCGTTGTCCGAGCCGAAGAAGGCGATCTCGCCCGGCTCGTTGCCCACCGGCAGGGTGCTGTGGCTGACCCGGTTGTCGGCGGCCACCGTCAGCAGAGCGGTCTGGCCGGGGGCCAGCAGGGCGGTGACATCCGCCTCAAAGGGCAAAAAGCCGCCCCGGTGTTCGGCGATGAGCCGACCGTCCAGCCAGACTTTGGCCTGATGGGTCACCGAGCCGAACCGCAGCATCACCCGCTGGCCCGCGCAGCTGCGGGGCAGGGTCACCTGCCGCTGGTAAAAGACCCAGCCGTAGTGATCCCGCCAGGCGCGGTCGGGCTTCTGGTCGTTGAAGCTGGCCGGGACGGCCGCCGTCTCTGCGCCGGGCAGGGGAGCGG
>JAHLFH010000084.1 GCA_018883885.1 Candidatus Faecalibacterium intestinavium
CGGCGCGGGAGCGCATGGACGCCATGCTGCCCCGCATGATGGAGGCGGCGGGCGTCACCGAGGAACTGAAAGCCTGTGACCCCATGCGCTGGGCGGGGCTGATGGACACGCTGAAAGCACAGGTGGAGGAAGTTGTTCTAACAGAACTGATTTATCAATAGATTTTGCAAGCGGAGGCTGCTATTTGCGGTCTCTGTTTGTTTTTACACCCCCGACATATCTTCCACCTTGTATTCTTCGAGTTGATGAAATATAATGAAAGAAATTGTCGGAGGTATGAGCATGGACTACATGACACTCAAAGAGGCAAGCGAGAAATGGGGCGTTTCGTCCCGTCAAGTCAACTATTACTGCGTCGAGGGGCGTATTCCCGGCGCTGTGAAAATGGCCGGTGTTTGGCTGCTTCCTAAAGATGCTGTAAAGCCGGTCGATGGCAGAACGAAGGAAGGGAGAGCGCAGAAGTGAGTCGAATTTTACTTTTAGAAGACGATGAAGCGCTGGGGCGTGGTATTTGTATGGCGCTTGAAACGCCGAGTTGCACCGTCACACATTGCAGCACATGTCTCCAGGCAATCAATATTTTGCAGGGCATGGTTTTTGATTTATTGATTTTGGATATTAACCTGCCAGACGGCAGTGGGTTGGAACTGTTGCGAACACTGCGGCAGAATGGCACCTCCACACCTGCTATTTTGCTTACGGCTAATGATTTGGAACTGGATGAAGTTACCGGTCTGGAAGCTGGGGCAGATGATTATATTACCAAGCCTTTCTCCCTGGCAGTGCTCCGGGCCAGAGTAAATGCCCAACTGCGGCGCTCTGTCCCGGTGAAGCAGGATCGGATCGAATTGAACGGTTTCATCCTTGACTTCACACGGATGGAGTTTTCCAGAGAAGGGACAATCATCGACCTTTCCAAGACAGAACAGCGCCTGTTGCGCCTGCTGGTGGAGAACCGGGGCCGCACGTTACCAAGAGAATTGCTGCTTGAAAAGGTGTGGGACGGCGGCGAGTTTGTGGATGAAAATGCCTTATCCGTGGCGGTGCGGCGCCTGCGCGGGAAGCTCGGGAATGCCCCGATCAGAACCGTGTATGGAGTTGGCTACACTTGGGAGGTAAGCAAATGACAGCTTTGACCTGGGTACTGCTGGCCTTCTCGATCATTGGGCTTATATTCGGGTTCTGGCAGTGGATGGCCCGGCGCAGAACCGTTCAGCGGCTGGATAATATGTTGGAACAGTCCATTTCCAGTGGTTTTACCGAGGAACATTTTGATGAAACAGAACTGTCTGCGCTGGAGACAAAATTTGCTCGGTTCCTGCGCGGCTCTGCTCATACGCAAAAAATGATGAAAACCGAACAGGAAGCGGTGAAAACACTGATCTCCGATATTTCCCATCAGACGCGCACACCCATCGCAAATTTACTTGTATACGCTTCGCTTTTGATGGAAAGCGATCTGTCACCTCGTCAGCGGGAACAAGCCCAGGCGTTGCTAACACAGGGAGAGAAACTGTCATTTCTGATTCAGGCTCTGGTTAAGGCTTCGAGATTGGAAACAGGTATTGTGGTTCCAACTCCCACGCTGGGGCCTGTGGCTCCTTTATTAGAGGCGACTGTCGAGCAGGAAAGACCTGCGGCAGAAAAAAAGAAAATCACCTTGCAGAGCCTTCCGTTTGTAGGCGACGCCTCCTTTGACCCGCGCTGGACAAGCGAAGCCCTTGGTAATGTTGTAAACAACGCGGTAAAATACACACCCGCTGGCGGAAGGGTTACTGTATCTGCCCAGATGCTTGAGACTTTTTGCCGGGTAGACGTGACGGACACAGGACCCGGTATTCCAGAAGAAGAACAGGGTGGGATTTTTAACCGCTTCTATCGTGGTACGTTAACGCACTCGGCAGAGGGGCTTGGCCTTGGGCTTTATCTGGCGCGGGAAATCCTGTCCCTTCAGGGCGGTTACATCAAAGTATCCTCCAAACCCGGAAACGGGAGCACTTTTTCACTGTATTTGCCCCGTAAATTGAATCGGATATGAAGAACAGGAAATCTTTCAACTCTGTTAGATTTGAGAAAGACTCAGGAAAGAATTATGTGGTAAAGTCTGTATTGTCAAAAGGCAATGCAGACTTTTTTGTGGAGGTATACAAGATGACGATTTTAGCAACCAAAAACTTAAAGAAATATTACGGTAAAGGAGATACGCAGGTAAAAGCGCTGGATGGCGTCGATCTCAGCGTGGAGGACGGGGAGTTCGTGGCCATCGTAGGCACCAGCGGCTCCGGCAAGTCAACCCTGCTCCACATGTTGGGTGGCCTGGATCGGCCCACCAGCGGCTCAGTCGTGGTAGACGGCAAAAACATCTTTTCTCTTAAGGATGAGGCACTCACCATTTTTCGCCGCCGGAAAATTGGGTTTGTATTCCAAAGTTTTAACCTGGTGCCGGTGCTGACGGTACGGGAAAACATCGTTCTGCCCATCCAGTTGGATGGGGGCAAGGTAGATGAGCGGTATGTGGGAGAGGTCGTCACTGCCCTGGGGCTGGAAAAGAAGTTGAACAGCCTGCCAGGACAGCTTTCCGGCGGCCAGCAGCAACGGGTGGCCATCGCCCGCGCCTTGGCAACCAAACCCGCCATCCTCCTGGCCGATGAACCAACCGGAAACCTGGACAGCCGCACCAGCCAGGATGTACTGAGCCTGATGAAGGTAACGGGACGGAAATTTTCCCAAACGATGGTCATGATTACACACAACGAAGAAATTGCCCAGCTCTCTGACCGAATTGTCCGCATTGAAGATGGGCGGATTGTGGCACAGTAAGGGGGGAGAGGCATGAAAGTTTCCAATCGAAAATGCGTACGCCATTTGGCGTGGAAAAGCCTGCTGGCAAGCCGAACCCGCAATCTGATTGCCATCGTGGCCATCGCCCTGACAACGATGCTGTTTACCTCTCTGTTCACCATCGCCCTCTCCATCAACGAGGGCTTCCAGCAGTCCAACTTCCGCCAGGTGGGGGGCTTCTCCCACGGCGGCTTTAAGTATATGACCCAGGCGCAGTTTAATGAGCTGAAGGACGATCCTCTCATTAGCCAGTGGGGTGAGCGGCGATACCTGGGTATGCCTACGGAGGCGCCTTTCAATAAATCTCATGTGGAGGTGAGCTTCGCCGATGCCAACGAGGCCCACTGGATGTTCTGCGACCCGGTGGAGGGCTCTTTACCACAGGAGGGCACCGACCAGGCTGCTACTGACACTCATGTACTGGAACTGCTGGGTATCAAGCCGGAGATTGGGGCCGAGTTTACCCTCACTTTTGACGTGGATGGACATGAAACCACTCAAACCTTCACCCTCTGCGGCTGGTGGGAATACGATGAGGCTATTGTGGCGAACCATGTCCTGATTCCCGAAAGCCGGGTGAACGAAGTCCTGGCGGAAGTGGGCGTAGATCCTGATAATCCGGACGACGGCATGACAGGCCGGTGGAATTTGGACGTGATGCTGAAAAGCGGCTCCCGACATATCGAGCAGGATTTGAACCAAATTTTGGAAAACCACGGCTACCAGAGCGAGAACGCTGGAGACAATTACATCGATACTGGTGTCAACTGGGGCTATACCGGGGCACGGATGTCCGACCTTGTAGATCCCATGACGGTTATCGCCATCGTCGCCGTGGTGCTGCTGATTATCTTCACAGGGTATCTCATCATCTACAACGTGTTTCAGATCTCCGTGGCCGGGGACATCCGGTTTTACGGCCTGCTGAAAACCATCGGCACCACTCCTCGGCAGCTGCGGCGGATCATCCGCCTTCAGGCCCTGGCCCTGTCCGCTGCCGGCATCCCCATCGGTCTTATCATCGGCTGGTTCATCGGCGGGCAGCTGACGCCGGTGATTGTGGCCCAGCTGGACGGCATCGTGCCCATGACCTCCGTGAGTCCCTGGATCTTCGTCATCGCCGCGGCCTTCGCCCTGCTCACTGTGCTCATCTCCTGCCGGAAGCCGGGACGAATGGCGGCCAGGGTTTCCCCGGTGGAGGCAGTGCGCTACACCGAAGGCGGCAGCGAAAAGACCCGCGCCAAGGGCCGAAAGGCCCGAAAGGTCAGTCCCTTCACGATGGCCTGGGCCAACCTGGGCCGCAGCAAAGGCAAAACTGTGGTGACGGTGCTCTCTCTGTCTCTGGCGGTGGTACTGCTCACTGTAACGGTGAACTTTGCCGGAGGCTTTGATATGGACAAGTATGTCTCCAATTTTACCGCCAGCGATTTCATTGTGGCCAACGCTGGGAAATTCCAGACCAGCACCGTATTCAGCGATGAGCAGGCTTTACCACAATCTGCCATCGACGCCATCAACGCCCAGGGCGGCATCACGGATAGCGGCGTGGTGTACGGCCAGACCTTCGGGGCCCTGGAGTACGTCACCGAGGACTGGTTCCGGCAGAATAAAGAGCGCTTTTACACCCCGGAACAGCTGGACAACCTGATCCGCCTGACCGACCGGAACGAGGATGGGCTGCTGGCCGACCGGATCCAGCTCTCCGGCATGAGCAATTTCGCCCTGGACCACCTGACGGTGCTGGAGGGGGACCTGTCCGCCCTCTACGAGCCGGGCAGCCGGGCCATCGCCGCCGTGTACGCCGAAGATGACTATGGAAACGCGGACCTGGACTCCCACTGGGCCCGGCTGGGGGACACGGTGACCGTCCGCTATGTGGAGGAGACGGAATATGTGGACCCGGACACCGGCATCGCCTACGCCAGCGTGGAGGACGTGCCGGACGGGGCCAACTGGGTGGAGCGGCCGGTACAATACCGGGACGTGGAGTACACCGTGGCCGCCCTGGTGACGGTGCCTTCCGCCCTCAGCTACCGCTACTATGGCAGCGATGAGTTCATCCTGAACGACCAGACCTTCATCCAGGACTCCGGCACGGACAGTGTCATGTACTATGCTTTCGACACGACCGATGAAGCAAACGCGGCTATGGAGTCCTTCCTCGCGGACTACACGGAGAACGTCAACCCGGAACTCGACTACGAGAGCAAGGCAACCTATGCCGGGGAATTTGAGAGTATGCGCTCCATGTTCCTGCTGCTGGGCGGTGCGCTCAGTTTCATCGTTGGGTTGGTCGGTGTGCTGAACTTCTTCAATGCCATCCTGACTGGCATCATTGCACGTCAGAGGGAACTGGCGGTGCTCCAGGCCGTGGGCATGACCGGACGGCAACTGCGCGCTATGCTGATCTGGGAGGGATTGCTGTACGCTCTGGGGGCGGCCGGGCTGGCTCTGATTTTGACGCTGACGTTGGGGCCGGTCACCTTCCAGGCGGTGGAAGGATTATTCTGGTTCTTTACCTACCATCTGAACCTCACGCCCTTCCTGTTTATCATTCCGCTCTTTGCCCTGCTTGGGGTGTGTATCCCGGTCCTCACCGGCCACGCGATGGCAAAACACACCGTAGTTGAGCGGCTGAGAATGGAATAAAAAATAGCTCTGTATTCACTGCCGGACGACGGCAAAAGAAAAAAGCCGTCGTGCAGCAGACAATCATCACGCCCAAAAGGGAACGGCGGCTTTGAGAAAATCAAGGCCGCCGTTCCCTTTTGCCCTCAACAAAGGAGTGACGCCCATACGCTGACACGGCGGCTTTAGGAGGGAGCCGCCGTGAAGCACACTGACCGCCGACAAATTCAGACGATGTTTGCACTATCGTCAAAAAAATCCCGGCCACCGGACAGGCCCCGTCTGGCAGCCAGTGCGAAAATTGTCATAATGTAACTGAATACCGTGTTTTTGCGCTCGAATAGCTTTCTGCTGTCCGGGCGTTTTTTCATACCTGTGGGGCCGGAACATCGGGCCATGTTGGCCCGAACCTTGCCCCCGGTGCCGTTCCCCGCCGCCCCGTTCAGATTTTCCCGCAAAAATCTGAACGGAGGAAAGGCCGATGGAAGTCACCATCCATTACAACGGACAAGCTGTGGCCGTGGAGGTCACGCTGGAAGTCTATGAATTTCTTGACCGGGCCGACCACAAAGCCGAAAACCTGTCCCATGAACAGCGGCGGCATTGGGATGGCCGGGAGTTTGACGAATACATAGTTGCCACCGAGGGCGTGGGTATCTACGGCGAAACGCCGGAGGACTACCTTTGCCGCATGGAAACACTGGACGAGCTGATGGCCGTCCTGAACACCTGCACCGAGGCCCAGCGCCGCCGGTTCCTGCTCTATGCCCTGGACGGGCTGACCCTTGCGGAGATCGGGACGGTGTGCGGCTGCTCCAAAGTGGCCGTGTATCAAAGTGTGGAGGCAGTCAGAAAAAAATTTATAAATTTCTTTGAAAACAGGCTTAACGAATGACCCCTTTTCGGGCTACCAAGTGAAAGGGATTGTTTCCCTTATCCCAGCGGGAGGCGGACAGCGGACAAGCTGCCCGCCTCTTCCATTTTCAGGAGGTAAGCCTATGAAAACAATCAATCTGCGGTGGATTTATCCCCACTACCGGCACGATGAATTTGTGGAGGTCAGCGACGAGGTTTGGGAGGTCATGCGGCAGGCCCAGCGCGAGATGAACAACTATGAGCGCCGGAAGGTCTACCAC
>JAHLFH010000085.1 GCA_018883885.1 Candidatus Faecalibacterium intestinavium
GAATCCAGCCGGCGATCTCTCCGGCCCCGGCTTCCACGGCTTCGCGCACCGCGGGCAGCAGGATGCAGTCCTCGACGGCAAGGTTCTCCGCCAGTCCCGCCTCGCCCAGCAGGGGCAGCATGCCCCAGTTGATGAGGTTGGAGCGGTAGCGCTTGGTGGCGTATTCCACGGCGATATTGGCCCAGCCGCCCAGCACCTTCTGGCAGGAGGCCGCCTGTTCGCGGGCCGAGCCGTCGCCGGGCTTGCGGGCAAAGACCACGGAGCCGATGCCGATGCGGGACAGATCGGCCAGCATGGCTTCACAGAGGGCGGGCTCTATTACCCGGAAGGGCGCGCACCAGGCATCCAGCGCGGCGCGGACGGTAGCCTCGTCCTGGGCGAGACGGGCCGTTTCCACGGCCTGCGTTTCCTTGGCGCGGCCCACGTAGGCCGGATCCTTGCGCGAAAGGGTGAACTCCGCCAGCTTGAGCGGGTTGGAACGCAGGGAGGACGTTTCCCCGGAGGGGATGAGTTCGTCCGTGGTGGTGACCGGATCCGTGATGACCGAGGCCACGCGCAGCAGCAGATGCGGCGGCAGGGCGCTCATGGCCGGCCAGTCGGCGATATTGGGGCCGCGCTTGAGTTCGGCGTCCGCTTCGGGACGGTCGAAGCCGTTGTAGACGCGGCGGCCGTAGACCAGCGGATCGAAGCGGTAGCTCAGATCGATGTTCCTGAGGCGCGGGCTGTCCCAATCCAGTTCCGTGGCCGGAGTGAGACGGCCGCCGTTGGCCGCCGTGGCGGCGATGGAGCGCGCGTCCATGAGGGCCACGCCGGAGACCTGCCCGTTGCCGGGTTTGGAGCCTCCGCGGTTGGGGAAGTTGCGCGTGGAGTGCCGGATGGAGAGGGCCCCGTGGGCGGGCGTATCGCCCGCGCCGAAGCAGGGGCCGCAGAAGGCGTTCTTGATGACCGCGCCCGCCTCCATGAGCTTGGCGATGGCCCCGTTGCGCACCAGCGCCAGGGCCTGCGGTTCGCTGGCCGGGTAGACGGAGAGCGAGAACTCGCCGTTGCCGGTGCTCTGCCCGTCCAGGATGGCCGCCGCCATGCAGCAGTTCTCAAAGGAGCCGCCCGCGCAGCCGGCGATGATGCCCTGATCCGTCCACAGACCGCCGTCATGGAATTTTTCGCGCAGCTTGAGGCCCTCGCCCGCCGCGCCGAACTGCTTCACGGCCTCGGCTTCCACGGCGGCGAGCAGTTCCTCGCCGTGGCGGGCCACTTCGGCCACGGGATAGACGTTGCTGGGATGGAAGGGCAGGGCCATCATGGGCGGCACGGCGGCCAGATCGACCCGCACGAGGCGGTCATAGCAGGCCGGGCCTTCGGGACGCAGGGGCGCGTAATCGGCCTCGCGGCCGTGCAGGGCGAGGTAGTCGCGCACCTTGTCGTCCGTCACCCAGATGGAGGAAAGACAGGTGGTCTCCGTGGTCATGACGTCGATGCCGCAGCGGTATTCCACGGAAAGACCTTCCACGCCCGGCCCGGCGAATTCCATGACCCGGTTCTTGACGAAACCATCGGCAAAGACCGCGCCGATGATGGCCAGCGCCACGTCCTGCGGACCGACGCCGGGCTGCGGGGCATTCTCCAGCCAGATGAGCACCACTTCCGGCGCGGGCACGTCATAGGTCTTGCCGAGCAGCTGCTTCACGAGCTCCGGGCCGCCCTCGCCGATGGCCAGGGTGCCCAGCGCGCCGTAGCGGGTGTGGGAGTCGGAGCCAAGGATCATCTTGCCGCAGCCCGCGAACTTCTCCCGCATGTACTGGTGGATGACCGCCAGGTGGGGCGGGACGAAGATGCCGCCGTATTTCTTCGCAGCCGAAAGGCCGAACCGGTGGTCGTCCTCGTTGATGGTGCCGCCCACGGCGCACAGGCTGTTGTGGCAGTTGGTCAGCACATAGGGCAGCGGGAACTTCTCCAGCCCCGAGGCGCGGGCCGTCTGGATGATGCCCACGAAGGTGATGTCGTGGCTGGCCATGGCGTCGAACTTGATCTTGAGGTTTTCCTCGTCGCCGCTGGTGTTGTGGTTCTGGAGGATCTTCCAGGCGATGGTCCCCTTCCGGGCCTCGCGGACTTCCGCCTCGCCGAACCCTTTCGCGGCCAGGGCCGCCGTGGCCTCAGGCCCCGCCGGGACCCATTCGCCGCGGGCCAGATAGGCCCCGCCAGTGCTGCATTGAATCATTGGTATTCCCCTCTCTGCTGCCCTCAAAAACCCTCCGGGCAGGCTTGTTTTTTCCGGGGCGGCGCAAAACGCCGCCTTTCTGAATGGTAGTATAACACGAAACCGCCCAAAGAAAAAGCTCTTTTCCGTTTTTCCCTCCCGGCGCGGGGCAAACGGAAACAGGCCCCCCGCCGCAGAGCGGGACGCTCTGCGGCAGAAGGCCTGCCGTTTCATCTTCTGCTTGTGCGGGACAGGCGGGGGCCGGTTCTCCCTCAGAGGCGGACGTTCAGCAGCTGGCCGAACAGGTCCTGTACGCCCTGATACAGCTCCGCGCTGTAACGGAACACCGCTCCCACCGCGTCAAAGAGAAGCCGGGGCGCAAAGGTGAAGCTGATAAACAGGACGGACGAGCCCAGAATGACGTTGGTCAGCTGGATATTTTCCAGCAAAGCCCCCAAAGCGTCCAGCACCGGGCCGCCGCCTTCGACGGTGCGCAGCTCCTGCGCGGGGATCTCGGCATACTGTGCCGGCATGCGTAAGTTCTGCATAAAGAATCTCCTTTCATCCGCAGCTTCGGAAGGGTCTGCCCTTCCGCCTGCGGGGCGGGAAAAGCATCCGTCAGGGCCGGGCCCGCCCCTTTACGCGGCGGCCGGGACGCCCTGCTGGCTCTGAAGGGTGGCGTCGTAGACCTGCTTGACGGTGTCGGCCACCGCGCTCACCAGCGCAATGATCTGGCTGATCTGCACCACCGCGTAATACGCCGCGCAGACGCCGCAGACCGCCATGGCCGCAATCTGCCAGCCGTTGAAGCCGGCCACCGTGGCCGCGACCTGGCCCAGGCCGCCCGCCAGGCTGCCGGTGGTCTTAACCGCAGTCGTCAGGGCCTTGACCCCCATCGACAGCGAGAAGCTGCCGAGCACCAGGGCCGCATTGTTGACCAGGTTGATGCCGAAGTTGATGGCGTCCTGCCGGGTGAAGGAAAACCAGGCGCCGCCGTCCAGATAGGTCATCTCCTCCCGGGAGACGGGGGCAAAGCGGGCGGGCATGGTGATGGAAGATTGGTATGTTGCAGCCATTGTTCAGGTTCCTCTCAAGTTTCAAACGGTTGGGTTCGTACATTCTCCGCCTCTCTCCGGCCGGGCCGGGAGAAGCTGGGGGAATTATACCATACCCCGGCCCGGACAACAACCGCCCCGGCGGCTCCCGTTTGTTAAAGAGATGTGAGAATCCGGGGAGCGGAAGCCGAAAACAGAGCGTACCTGCGATGGATTTTCACTCCCCTCCCCTTTTGCGGCGGGTGAAAAAATGTTGCGCCGGGCCGCCGTCTTTTGTCAGGACTGGCAGGCGGTGATGAGGCTCATCTTGTAGACCTCGTCCGCGTTGCAGCCGCGGGACAGGTCGTTGATGGGGGCGTTCAGGCCCTGCAGGATGGGGCCGTAGGCGGCGTAGCCGCCCAGCCGCTGGGCGATCTTATAGCCGATGTTGCCCGCCTCGATGCAGGGGAAGATAAAGGTGTTGGCCTGGCCTGCGACGGCGCTGCCCCTGCACTTGGTTTTGGCCACCTCGGGGGAGACGGCGGCGTCGAATTGCAGCTCGCCGTCGATGGCAAGCTCGGGGGCCAGGGCCTGGGCCTTGGCGGTGGCGTCGTGGCTCAGGGCCACGGTGCCGCCCTTGCCGGAGCCCTTGGTGGAGAAGCTCAGGACGGCGACCTTCGGGTCGATGCCGAAGATGGCGGCGGTCTTGGCGGTCTCGACAACCACCTCGGCCAGCTTGTCCGCGGCGGAGAGGGTCACCTCGCCGGTGGCCTTGTCCACGGTGTCCTGATAGTCGATGTTGATGGCGCAGTCGCCCATAGCGATCCGCTTGAGGCCCTCGTCGCCGAAGTCACGGTCCAGAATGAAGCAGGAGCTGACCAGATGGGCGCCCTTCTTGGTCTTGATGAGCTGGAGGGCGGGGCGGACGGTGTCGGCGGTGGAGTAGGTCGCGCCGCCCAGCAGGCAGTCGGCCTTGCCCATCTTGACCAGCATGGTGCCGAAGTAGTTGGACTTCCTGAGCAGGGCGGCGCACTCCTCGGCGGTCATCTTGCCCTTGCGCAGGTCCACCATGGTCTTGACCATCTCGTCAAAGCCGGCGTAGGTCTCGGGGTCGATGATCTCCGCGCCCGAGATGTCGAAGCCGCCCGCAGCCGCAGCCGCCCGGCACTCGGCCTGGTTGCCCACCATGACCACCTTGAGGATCTTTTCGGCCAGCAGCTTGCCGGCGGCCTCCAGAATCCGGGGGTCGCTGCCCTCGGTGAAGACGATCGTCTTAGGGTTAGCCTTGAGCTGCTCTACGAGCGGTGCGAACATATCAGCCATTTGTATTACCTCCAACATTCATTCGATTCACAGCACAAACTCTCCTGCGCCAAAACAAGAGACTCTTTCTTCTTTATTCTAACACAATTGCCAAAAACTTCAAGATAAAACCGTCGGTTTTCAAATTTCTGCTCAGGATTCGGGGGCTTCTTCGGCGGGGGACGGTTCGGCGGCGCTGCGCCGGGCGAGCCGCCGGTTGGCCCCTTCCCGCGCGAGGGTATAGACCACCGCCGTGCAGGGGATGAAGAAGATCATCCCCAGAACGCCCAGGGCTTCGCCGCCCACCAGCACCGCCACAATGGTCCAGAAGGGGGCCAGCCCCACCGAGCTGCCCACCACCCGGGGATAGATGAACTGGTTTTCGATGAACTGGACCGCCTGATAGACCACCAGGCACAAAAGGGCCTGCATGGGGTCCGCCAGCAGCGTCAGCACCACCCCCACCCCGCAGGAGAGGAAGGCCCCCACATAGGGGATAAAGGCGCAGACGGTGGTCAGCACGGCGATCAGGCTGGCATAGGGCAGGCGGAAGGCCGACAGGGCCAGGAACATCAGCCCGCCCAGAATCAGGGATTCCAGCACCTGGCCGGACAAAAACCGGCTGAAGGTCTCCCGGGTCAGGCTGCACACATGGAGCACCTGATCGGCGTAGGCCGGGCGCAGGTAGGCCCGGAGGGCTTTTTGGAACTGGCGGGCAAGGTTTTCCTTGTCCATCAGGATATAGATGGCCACCACCAGAGAGAACAGCGCCGTGGTAAAGACCGACACCGTGGCGCTGACGGCCCCCATCACCGTCCCCAGCACGTTCCCCGCCCCGCTGGCCATCTGGCTCAGCAGTTCCCGGTAATTGATTCCCGCCAGCTGTTCCATCAGGAGCTGGAAGTCCATCCCGGCCAGCTGGGTTTCCAGCAGGCCGGTGTCGAAGCCGCTTTCCTGCATCCATCTGAAAAAGCCGGGCAGGCTGCGCTGAATCTCTTCATAGACCCCCATGACCGAGCGGGTCAGCTCCGGGATGAGCATCATAACGCCCACCGCCAGCACCGCCGCGATGCACAGGAAGGTCAGCACCAGGCTGACGGGCCGGGTCCACCTGACCCGCCGCCCGTTCTTTTTGCGGGAGGCAAAGACCTTTTGCAGCCCCCGCTCGATGCCGGACATGGGCACGTTGAGGAAAAAGGCCAGCACGCCCCCCACCAGAACCGGCAGGAAGATGGCCAGCAGCCGCCCCAGCCAGCCCATCAGGACCGAAAACTGGGTGAGGGCAAAATAAAAGGCAATGCCGCCAAAGACGACGGCGGCGATCTGTTTGGTATGTTTTTCCATATTCGTCTCCTCACAGCGCCTGCGGCGGCCCGCGCCGCGCCCACAGGCGGATACAATTTAATATTGCCCGATTTTGCCCCCGGGGTCAAGAGCCGGGCGGCAAACATTCAGGGAAAATTAAGAATCCATTCACAATCGGCGGCCGTCTTCCTGACCCAAAGCATCCGGCGGGGGCAGAGGCAGGCGTCCAAAGTTCCCAACGTTTAAAATTCGGGAAGGTCTGCATTTTTTATTTTAAACCCACCCGCCCGCCCTTTATCGGAAGCTGGGGCTCTGCCCCAGACCCCGTTCAGCCCTTTCCATACGCTGGACATTAGGGAAAGCAAAATGGGGGTTTGGGGGCGTCAGCCCCCAAGTTCCTTAAACGGGAGGGTGGCAGCACACGCCTTGCTTCATCCGCCGCAGGCGGCGCTTCGGCGTTGTTGCAGGCAAATCCGGGCAGCGGAACCGGGAAGCAGCTGTACGCCGTTTGTTCCCCCCGGTGGGGGGATGCCGCGCAGCGGCAGGGGGGACACATTAAAAGGGCGGGAGGCAGCACCGCCGAAGCGCCGCCTGCGGCGGAAACAGCGAGGCGTGTGCTGGCG
>JAHLFH010000086.1 GCA_018883885.1 Candidatus Faecalibacterium intestinavium
GGTGCAGAGGGTGCGCACCCCGGCGGCGGGCTGGGGCAGACGATCGCACAGCCAGGAGGCCAGGGTGGATTTGCCGCTGCCGGGGCGGCCGGTCAGGATATAGTTCATGGCGTGTTCTCCGGCTCAGAGAGCGTACAGCTCCCGGTATTTTTCCTCGAGATAGCGGGTGAAGAAGCCGGGGTCAAAGGCCCCGCCGCAGCCCGCGCGGATCAGCTCCTCCGGTTCCCGCTGCTTGCCGTACTGCCAGATGGTCCCGGCCAGATACTCCCGCACCGGGGCTAGGTCGCCTCTGGCGCAGCAGCCTTCCAGATCGAAGCGGTCCTTCATGGCGGCGGTCATCTGGGCCGCGTAGGCGGTGCCCAGAGCGTAGGTGGGGAAGTATCCCAGGTCGCCCCCGGCCCAGTGGATGTCCTGAAGAACGCCGTGGGCGTCGTCGGGGACCTCGATGCCCAGATACTCCCGGTACATCCGGTTCCAGGCGGCGGGCAGGTCCCGGACCGAAAGCTCGCCGTGGAGCAGCTGCTTTTCCAGCTCGTACCGCACCATGATATGGAGGGGATAGGTCAGCTCGTCGGCGTCGGTTCGGATCAGGCTGGGGGTGACCAGATTGACCGCCCGGTAGAATTCCTCGCAGCTCACCCCTTCCAGCTGCCGGGGGAACAGGCGGAGCAGCTCCGGCCAGAGGAAGGAAAGAAACGCCCGGCTCCGCCCGATGTAGTTTTCAAACAGGCGGCTCTGGCTTTCGTGTACGCTGGAACAGCTGCCCTCTCCCAGAACGGTATACCGCAGGGCGGGGGAGACGTGCCGTTCGTAGAGGGCGTGGCCCCCTTCGTGGATGACGCTGTAAAGGCTGGAGACCATGTTGTCGGGCAGATAATGGGTGGTAATCCGGACGTCGCCGTCATAGAGGGCGGAGGTGAAGGGGTGCTCGCTCTCCCCCAGAACGCAGTGGGCCCGGGTGAGGCCCATGGCCTCCATCACAAAATGGGAGAGCTTGTCCTGGGCGTCCAGAGGCCAGTCCTGGCAGAGAAAGTCGGTCCGGATGGGGCGGCCCCGCTTCTGGATCTCGGCCAAAAGGGGGACGATCTTCCCCCGCAGGGCGGCGAAGAAGGGGTCGGCCTGAGCCATGGTCAGCCCGTTCTGGTAGTAGTCCAGCCAGACGTCGTAGACGTCCTTTTCCGGGGCGAGATACCCGGCCCACCGGCGGCGGATCTCGACGATCTTTTCCAGCCAGGGGGCAAAGAGGGAAAAGTCGCTGGAAGCCTTGGCCCGGTGCCAGGCGGTCTGGCTGAGGGGGAAAACCCGGCTGTCGGCGGCAAACTCTGCGGGCGGGATTTTGGTATACCGGTCCCGGGCGCGGCGCAGCTCCCGCACCTCGGCGGCGGCCTGCGGGTCAAGCTCCAGCCCGGCGGCAGCCTCCAGCAGCCCGCCCAGCTCATCGCCGGTCAGCAGCTGGTACTGCTCCATGCTCAGCAGGCCGACGGCCTCGCTGCGGCCCTCGGCGCTGTCGGTGGGGGCCGCGGTGGATTCGTCCACCTCGATGAGGGCCAGAGCGTAGTGGTATGCAAACAGCCGCCGTTCAAGGGCGCGGAGCTGCGTCAGGATGTGTTCCATAGGATATCGCCTCCCAAATTTTCTGTCTGGCATTATTATATCTTTGCGATTGACGAAAAACAAGAAAAAGCGTATACTGTACAGGGTACACAGTAAAGTATAGGATACAAACTGCGGCTGCCTGCTCCGTTTCCGGCTCTGCTGCCGAACCTATGTAGGGAAAGGCCAGGAGGGAGGAAACAATAATCTTTCTTGCCGCTGTGCCCGTATGAAAAGGGCAGGTACGATCCGCCTTGCCATTACGTCGAAACGTAAAGGCTGGGATGGGGGCATGGGGGGCGGAGCCCCCCATACCGCTAAAGGGCGGGTGGGCGGGATAAAATAATTCCGGGGTGTTGCGCAGTTGGTAGCGCGCCTGCTTTGGGCAGCACCGCCGAAGCGCCGCCTGCGGCGGATGAAGCAAGGCGTGTTCTGGCGCAGCGCTCCAATATTTGCAAGAGCGCCAGTCACGCCGCAAATATTGGCTAAGCGCAAGAGGGAGAACGGCTGAGCCGCCCCCCGCATACCGTCCAAGATAAAGGAGAACCATCTATGCAGGCATTTCACATCGTTGGCCCCGCCCCTCTTTATACCAACAGCTTTCTTCTGATTTCGGAGGCAAAGCACGCCGTGGTCATCGACCCTGCGGCCAGCTGCGCGGCGTATGAGAAGATTCTGACCGAACAGGGAGCGGAACTGGCCGCAGTTTTCTGCACCCACGGCCATTATGACCATGTGGGCAGCGCCGAGGCGCTCTGCCGCAAGTGGAGTGCGCCCCTCTACTGCGAGGAGGCCGATCTGGCGGGGGACGAGATGTACCCCCTGACCCGGGCCGACCGGGGATACCCGGAAGGGGAAGAAATCGCAGTGGACGAGCTGAAATTCAAGGTCTGGCACACCCCCGGCCACACGGCGGGCAGCGTCTGCCTGCTCTGCGAGGGGCTGCTCTTTGCGGGGGACACCCTGTTCCAGGGCAGCACCGGCCGGACCGACCTGCCCGGCGGCAGCCCCCGGCAGATGGAAGAATCCCTGCGGAAGCTGGCGGCTCTGCCCATCCCCCGGGAGACCCAGGTCCTGCCCGGTCACGGAGATTTTTCCCAGTTCGGCTGGGAGCTGGACCACAACTGGTTTATCAAACAAGCGTGCAGATAAAGGCGGACAACAACCATGAAGATTTATATTACCGGCCTGCCCTCAGGCTATGAGGTGGAGCATCTGGTGCGGCTGTTTTACCCCATGGCCCCCCTGACCCTGACCCCGCCGTCCGGGCAGGAGGACTGCGTCTGGGCCGAAAAGCGCCCCGACGGCCTTTCGGCCCTGCTGCGCCGGGAGGGCCGGACCGAGAGGGCCGAGGCCCCCCTGCCCGAGGAGGAAACCCCCGAGTTTGCCCTGGCCAGCCTGACCTACGACCTGCTGCGCCGGTGCACCGGGCTGCGTCCCCCCTGGGGCAAGATGACCGGCGTTCGCCCGGTGCGGCTGATTCACGACAAGCGCTCGGCGGGCTGGACCGAAGAACAGATCGACCGCTATTTTCTGGGCCGGTTCGACTGTTCCCCCGAAAAATACGGGATGGCCCGGCAGATCGCCGATTTGCAGGAGCCCATCCTCCGCAGGGGCAGCGAGCCGAAGGCGTACAGCCTTTACATCGGCATCCCCTTCTGCCCCTCCCGGTGTAGCTATTGCAGCTTTGTCAGCTGCAATCTGGACCGGGACCGCAAGCTGGTTCAGCCCTATGTGGACTGCCTGTGCCGGGAGGTCAAGGCCATCCGGGCAGAGGCGGAGCGGGCGGGACTGACGCTCCACAGCATCTACATCGGCGGCGGCACCCCCACCAGCCTCTCGGCAGACCAGCTCCGGCAGCTGATGGGGACCGTGCGGGAGAATTTTGATCTCTCGAAGCTTCAGGAATACACCGTGGAGGCGGGCCGCCCCGACTGCACCGACCGGGAAAAGCTGGAGGTCATCCGGGAATACGGCGCCACCCGCATCTCCATCAACCCCCAGACCTTCTCGGACGAGGTGCTGGCCGGGATTGGCCGCCGCCATACGGCCCAGGCCATTCTGGATTGCTTCGCCGAGGCCCGGGCCGTGGGGCACAGGGACATCAACATGGACCTCATCGCCGGGCTGCCCGGGGACACCGTCGAAGGCTTTGAGCGCAGCCTGCGCCAGGCCATCGCCCTGGAGCCGGAAAACATCACCGTCCACACCCTGACCCTCAAGCGGGCCTCCCGGATTGTCATGGAGGACCAGCAGGACAACGACTACGCCGATGTGGCCGCCATGCTGGAAAAGTGCTCCCTTCTGCGTCAGGCGGGCTACCAGCCCTATTATCTCTACCGCCAGAAGAATACCCTTCAGAATCTGGAAAATGTGGGCTGGTGCAAACCCGGGCATGAGGGATACTATAATATCTATATCATGGAAGAAGTCCAGACCATCCTCTCGGCGGGCGCAGGGGGCAGCACCAAACTGGTGGCCGACGGCGGACGCCGGATGCAGCGGATCTTCAATTTCAAATATCCCAACGAATATATCCAGCGTTTCGCGGAGGTGCTGGAGCGGAAAAAAGGAGTGGCTGAGTTTTATGATCACGATCTGGGTCCCCAAACGTCTGGTTGAGGTGGGGCTGTGCAACGTCGCGGCCCGCAGCCCCGAGGCCATGGTGGAATTCTGCGAGCAGAGCTACCGGGAGCGGGTGGATTACGCCGCCGACAAGATCCGGACCGCCGGCGCGAAGATCATCATGCTGACCGGCCCCTCGGCCAGCGGCAAGACCACCACCGCCCACAAGCTGGCCGCCGCTCTGGTGGAAAAAGGAACCCCGGCCCGGGTGGTCAGCCTGGACAATTTCTTCCGTGGGTCGGAGTATTATCCCCGGATGCCGGACGGCTCCCTCGACTACGAGAACCCGGACACGCTGGATATGCCTCTGGTCAGCCAGTGCCTGGAGGAACTCAGCCGGACCGGGAAAACCGTCCTGCCCACCTATGACTTCGTGCTGGAACAGCGCTCGGAGAAAACCGAACCCATCGACCTGGAGGGGGGCGTCGCCATTGTGGAGGGCATTCACGCCCTCAACCCGGCCCTGACCAGCCTGGTCCCCTCGGGGCACGTCTACCGGGTGTATGCGGGCCTGCGGGAGGAATACGCCCAGGATGGCCGCCGGATCATCAGCACCCGGGACATCCGGCTCTGCCGCCGCACCCTGCGGGACGCCGCCACCCGGGGCCGCAGCCCCGAAAAGACCCTCTCCATGTGGGACCGGGTGCTGGACGGCGAAACCCGGTATATCAAGGGCTTCAAAAATACGGCGGATTTCCTGCTGGATACCTCCTTCACCTATGAGCTGGGGATCATCTCGGGGCTGCTGGCCCAGGCGGGGCGGATGCTCTCGCCCGACAACCGCTACACCGAGATCTGGGACGAGACGGCCCGCCGGTTTGAGCATGTCGCCCCGCTGGATCAGGCCCTGATTCCCCAAAACAGCATGCTGCGGGAATTTTACGACTGATTTTGTGCAAATGAGAAAATTCTGTTTCGGAAAGATCATAAAACTGTAAAAAATGGAAGGGGTTCGTTGCATCGGGGGCGGGTCTGCGCTATAATAATTCTGTACCGTGAAGCGCGGCGCGGCAGGGCAGCCGCACCGGCACGGAGGAACCGAACAACGAGACAAAGTGAGGTGTCTTTCTGTGGATTTCAACAAGATCAAAGAAAAGGGCATGGAGTATGTTGAGCGGGGCAGGCTGGCAGCGGCCGACCTGACCGAAAAGGGCAAGATCCAGGCCCGAATCCTCAGCGATCAGGCCAAGCTGATCCGGGCGCAGCGCCAGCTGGGCGTTCTGGTTTACAGCCTGGCCAAGGGAAACGAAGAAAACCAGCCGCTGGTGGATAAATATATCGACATGATCGGCGCCATCGAGCAGGAGATCGCCCAGATGAAAGCCAAACTGACCCCGGCTGAGGTGCAGGAGGTGGAGCGCGCCTCCGCGGATGTGGAGATCGACCCCGCCGACGTGCTGGACCCGGACGAGAGCGCAGCCGACGGGCAGACGGAGGCCAAATGCTGCCCCCAGTGCGGCGCGCCGGTGGAGCCGGGCTCTCTGTTCTGCAATATGTGCGGCGCACAGCTGTGAGCCCAGCCTGCGCCATTCCGACGGCGTCCCCCACCGGACGCCGTTTTTTGCACCGGGGTTCCGGCCGGATTTGAGGCCAGACCTTGCAAAACCGCAGGGGATGCGGTAAAATAAAGATCGAATTTTTGCCGTTGGAGCAAAGGAGGGGCCCGGATGATCGACTGGCCGGAAAAACAGGCGTATACCGCAGAGGACCTGGTCCGGATCATCCGTATCCTGCGGGACCCGGAGAACGGCTGCCCCTGGGATAAGGTCCAAACCCACGGGTCCATCCGCAAGAATTTTCTGGAGGAAACCTGCGAGGCGCTGGAAGCCATCGACGCGGACGACCCCGCCATGCTGCGGGAAGAACTGGGAGATGTGCTGATGCAGGTGGTCTTTCACGCTGTGCTGGAGGAAGAACAGGGAAGATCGGATTTTTCGGACATCTGCCGGGAAGTCTGTGAAAAGCTGATTTTTCGCCATCCCGCCATTTTTGCATCCTCTGCGGCTCAAAACAGCGGTATAAATGGCTGGGACGCGCTCAAGAATAAGGAAAAAGGCCGCAGGACCCTGCGGGACGAACTGGAAAGCGTCCCCGCGACCCTGCCCGCCCTGATGCGGGCCCAAAAGCTGCAAAAGCGGGCGGCAGGCCACGGCCTTGGCCCCGGCGCTTCTTCCGAGGCGGGGGCGGCGCTGGCC
>JAHLFH010000087.1 GCA_018883885.1 Candidatus Faecalibacterium intestinavium
AATATGGCCGGTGTCGATGACGGTGAGGTTCCACCTGTTCCCATTCCGAACACAGAAGTTAAGCTCACTTGTGCCGACGATAGTTAGCTGGAAACGGCTCGTGAAAATAGGTAGTCGCCGGCTTCTCTCAAGACCCCCTGAGGCAGAAATGCTTCAGGGGGTTTTTCGTTGTGTCTTGCCGCATGATGCCTGGAAAAGACAAGTTCGTGAAAATCTCCTTGCGCCCTGCAATAAAAAGAGGTAATATAAATTAATACGGATTTTGCGCCGGGGGCGGCGGGAAGGGAGAACACCGGAATGGATCGGGAAGAAATTCGTTATCTTCTGGGCGGGACGATTTATGCCCGGGCCCGCAGTTACCTCGTGAAAAATGCGGTGAAGGAATTTGCGTGCGAAACCAACGGGGAGGGCGTCCGCCATCTGGACGCCTCGGTGCAGGGCAATGGCGGGCGATATCATGTGGAGGCCTGGCTGCGGGCCAATGGAAGCTTTGTCAGCGCCAGCTGCGACTGTCCCTACAACGACCGGGGGGAAGGACCTCTCTGCAAGCACATTGGAGCCGTCCTTCTGCTGGATGCTCAGGGCGACCCCGCTGCGTCCGTTGGGCCGGAAAAGCTCCAGCCTCCCGCGGCCATTGAAGGGGTGATGCGTGGCAGCGACTATGCGGCCCAGCATACCGCCCGAAAAGATGGTTACACGTCCAGCCTGGAGATTCTCTTTGGGCGGAAGTGGCATGAGAAGGAGCCGGAGTCCGACCCGGCGGCCCGCCTGCTGCTGCGGCAGTACATCGACCAGGATGGTTCTCTCTGGGAGCCGGAGGCGCAGCCCTCCCGGATCGGCGAAATCGAACTGGAACCCGAGCTGAACCTTGTGAGAAACTGCCTGCCGGAGGTTCGGGTTCGGATTTCCGGGGGCGGCCGATGGTATATCGTCAAAAGCATTCCGGCTCTGGTGGAAGCGGTGGAGAAGCGTCGGACCATTGCCTATGGCCAGCAGCTGGAATTTGTCCACAGCCCGGAGGCGTTTTCTGAACGGGCCCGGGCGCTGCTGGGGCTGTTCCGGCGGGTGCTGTCGGTGAAGCAATATCTGGAGCAGAACGGCCGGGGCGGAAGCCTTTTGGAGCCTGCTTCCCGGCAGGCGGGGGCGATGGCGCTGACCGGGAACGCCTTCGAGGAATTCCTCTCCCTCTGCGCGGCGGATGGGATGGTGGGCGGCTATGCCCTCCGGCAGGGGATTCCGCCGGTGAAGCTGGAAGTGCAGCGGAAAAAAGGCGGGGCGCAGCTGACCGCCCACCCCCGTCTGGGATTCTTTGAGGGGCTGGACCATGCCTATGCGTTCAGTGAGGATACCCTCTGGCAGATGTCCCGGCAGGAGTCCGGGCGGGTTCGCCCGGTATTGCAGAGGCTGAGCGGGGAGAGCCTTTTCTTCGCCCAGAAAGACTTGTCGGCCTTTTGCAGCTATGTGGTGCCTGAATTCGGCTCCAAAATGCAGATTGAGGACCCCGACCAGCTGCTGATGGATCAGCTGGCGCTGGAGCCGGTGGTCCAGTTTTATCTGGACCTGACCGGGGACATGGTGGTTTCGGTCCGTCCCGAATTTTTGTATGGGGAGGACCGGGTCACCCCGGACAGCGCTCCGGACAGCCTGCGGCGGAACGAGCGTACCGAGCGGCGGACGGCCCGCCTGCTGGAACGCTATCTCCACCCGGTCCGCCGGGAGACGCCGACGGTCTGGCAGACCGTCGAGGAAGAGGAAGTGTATCGCTTTCTGGAGGAGGGCGTCCCGGCCCTGATGGCCGCCGGGGAGGTCTATCTGAGCGACGCGTTCCGAAACTTTCAGGCCACCCCGCCCCGGGTGACGGTGGGGGTGTCGGTGAGCGGCAGCGTGCTGGATTTAGAGGTGGACACCGGGGAGTTTCCGGCCGAGGAACTGCGGGAGATGCTCCGCTCCTTCCGGCAGAAAAAACGGTATCACCGGCTGCGGGACGGGCGTCTTATCCGGCTGGACGATTCCCTTCAGGGGCTGGACGAGCTGGAGGAAACGCTGGCCCTCTCGGGGGCAGAGCTGACCGACGGGCATATGGCCCTGCCGCTCTACCGCGCCCCCAGTCTGGACCGGGCTCTCTCGGGCCAGAGCGGGCTGCACTTCAACCGGGATGACGCCTTCCGGCGGATCAGCCGGAGCTTCCATGCGGTGAAGGACAGCGAATACGCCCCGCCCGCCAGCTTGCAGAAGGTCCTGCGGAAATACCAGCGGGACGGCTACCGCTGGCTGAGGACCCTGGACGGATATGGGATGGGGGGCATTCTGGCCGACGACATGGGCCTCGGAAAAACGGTGCAGGTGCTGGCGTATCTCTTAGCCATGAAGGAGGGCGGACAGACCCTGCCCAGCCTCATCGTCTGCCCGGCGTCTCTGGTCCTGAACTGGGCCGAGGAATGCGAAAAATTTACCCCGCAGCTGAAATGCCTGCCGGTGGACGGGGACGCCGCCCGCCGGGCAGAGCTGGCCGAGCGGTTTTCCGAATACGACCTGGTGGTGACCAGCTACGATCTGCTTCGCCGGGACGCGGCCCTCTATGGGGAGCAGGGGTTCTATGCCTGCATTCTGGACGAAGCGCAGGCCATCAAGAACCACTCGACCCAGAAGTACAAGGCGGTCTGCCGGATGAAAAGCAGGGTCCGCTTCGCCCTCACCGGAACCCCGGTGGAAAACCGGCTGAGCGAGCTGTGGAGCATCTTTTCCTTCCTGATGCCGGGGTATCTGCCGCCCTACAAGGCCTTTGCAGCCCGGTTTGAAAAGCCCATCGCCCAGGAGAAGGACCCGGCTGCCATCCGGCGGCTCAACCAGCTGGCGGGGCCGTTCATCCTCCGGCGGATGAAGGCCGAGGTGCTGAAGGAGCTGCCCCCCAAGATCGAGAACGTCTGCCGGGTGGCGCTTTCTCCCGCCCAGCGCAAGCTTTATCTGGCGGCCGTGCTGGACGCAAAGGAGAAGCTGCGGGCGGCGAAGCCGGAGGACCGGACCGCGGTCTTTGCCGTGCTGATGCGGCTGCGGCAGCTCTGCTGCGACCCCCGGCTTGCCGTGGAGGGCTGGAACGAGGGCAGCGCCAAACTGGACGCCTGCGCCGAGCTGATCGCCTCGGCGGTGGAAGGAGGCCACCGCATCCTTCTGTTCAGCCAGTTCACCTCGATGCTCTCCCTGCTGGAAGAAAAGCTGGACGAGATGGGGGTGAGCCGCTTCACCTTGCAGGGGTCCACCCCGAAGCCGGTGCGGGCCGAACTGGTCCGCCGGTTCAACGCCGGGGAGGCGCAGGTCTTTTTGATCTCGCTGCGGGCGGGGGGCACCGGCCTCAACCTGACGGCGGCCGATATCGTCATCCATTACGATCCCTGGTGGAACGTGGCGGCCCAGAACCAGGCCACCGACCGCGCGTACCGGATCGGCCAGCAGAATGCGGTGCAGGTCTACAAGCTCATTGCGCAGGACACCATCGAAGAAAAGATTCTGGAATTGCAGCAGGCCAAGCAGTCTCTGGCCGAGACGGTAACCGGCGGCGCAGACGGGGCGATCCTCTCCATGAAGCCCGAGGAACTGCTTGCCCTGCTGGAAAGCTGAGCCGGAAAAAACAAAAAGGACGTCTGCGGGAAAACAGACGTCCTTTTTCAATTTATGGATGGCTCAGAGCGCGACGTGAAGCTCCCGGTCAAAGAAGGCCACGCCGAACGCGCCGGGGCCTGCATGGGTGCCGATGACGCAGCCGATCTGGCTGACGATGGGCTTCGGCAGGTGGAGGTTGTGGTCCAGATAGTTCAGGATGGGCTCGACCTCCCGATGGGAGGTGGTGTAGGCGGCGACATAGTCAAACTCGGTGTTGACGCCGCCCATGGCCTCCAGCTGCTTGAACAGAGTGACGTATGCGCCGGGCAGGCCCCGGGCTTTGCCTGCCATGGCGACCTTGCCCTCCTTGATGGTGATGAGGGGCTTGATGCCCAGCATCCCGCCGGCCACGGCCACGGCGGCGGGCAGACGGCCGCCCTTGCGCAGATATTTCAGGTCGTCGATGACGGCCACCAGATGCAGGTGCTTTTTGGCCTCTTCCAGCGCCGAGACGATGGTCTCGGGGGTTTTGCCGGCGTCCCGCAGCCGGACCGCCAGCCGGACCAGCAGGGCCTCGGCCAGACAGACGTTCTCGCTGTCCACAAAGTAGACGTTGTCCACATCCGCCAGATCGGCGCCCAGATGGGCGGCCTGATTGGTGCCGGACAGCTGGCTGGAAAGGAAGATGCCGATGACCGTATCCCCTGCGTCGGCGGCCTCCCGGAAGAAGGCCTCAAACAGCTCGGGGCTGGGCTGGCTGGTGGTGGGCAGCTTGCGGCACTTGGCCAGGCTGGCGTAATATTCCCCCGGCGTCAGATCGACGCCGTCCCGAATGACAGCGCCGTCCTCGTAGGTGACGTTGAGGGGGATGACGGTGACGCCCAGAAGCTCCGCTTCGGCGGGCAGGATATCGGATGCGGAATCGGTCAGGATGCGGATCATAAAGCAAAACCTCCATAGGCGGGGACAGCCCGCATAAGATGCAGCACGGCGGAAAAATGCGCTTTAAAATGCGTTTTACCGTAAAGTTAGGAACAGTATAACAGAGCGGGGCGCAAAATGTCAATCTCTTGAACCAAATAAGAGGGCGGCGGGCCGGGCAGGGGAAATCGGTTGCCCGACGGCCCCGGATATGATAAGATAAAAAAATACGGAACCCGCGTTTGCGGCTTGGAAGGGAGGGGGACCGGATGCAGGACGGCGGGGCCGGGCTTCGGGGCGGCGGGCTTGCCCTGGGGTGTGCGCTGCTCTATTTTCTCGCGTCCCGGCTGGGAGAACAACTGCTGGCCCTGACCATGGCCGGGTCGGCCCTCGGCCCGGCGGGGCGGGAGCGCCTGTTCTGGGGCGGGATGGGGC
>JAHLFH010000088.1 GCA_018883885.1 Candidatus Faecalibacterium intestinavium
CCCTGACCGCCGCCGGAATGGCGGACCAGGCCGGGCAGACCGCCGTGGCGGAGTTCTCCATCGCCTCCGGCCGGGAGAAGGCCGCCGAGCTGCTGGACAGGTTCGGACCGCTGGATGGGATCATCTGCGCCACCGACTCCATGGCCGTGGGGGCCTTGCAGACCCTCCGAAGCCGGGGCATCCGGGTGCCGGAGCAGATGATTCTGACCGGCCAGGGGGCTTCCACCATCACCGAGGCCACCACCCCCACCATCACCACCATCCGGTATTTCTACGAGGAGAGCGGCATCAGCGCCGCCCGGCTGCTGCTGGAACAGCTGGAAACCCCCGACCTGCCCGCCAAGGAGATCAAGCTCAGCTATCTTTTGGAGGAAAAGGACTCCACCCGGAACCGGTGAAACCGGAATGATACGCCACAGACAGGCCGCGCCCGTCCTTTTGGAAGGGTGCGGCCTGTCTGATTTTGCGGCCGACGCCCGGCGGGGCGATGCCCTTAAAAGCATCGGCAGCAAGGAAACGCCGATGGCACAGCGGACCTGACGGCGTTTTTCCGGCAAAAACGGGCTGAATTACTTTGTTTTTAGTGGAACCTGCGCACTTGTTGGAGCGGGAAAATGAGTATATAATACAGGGGTCCCGGATCATTCAAGAGGGAAATGCGTGCTTTCACGGGACGGGGAGGAAATTTCATGGTGAAAACAGTCGAACCGATGACAGCCGGTTCCATATCCAAGCGGCTGATTTTCTTTGCGCTGCCGCTTCTTCTGGGAAATCTGTTCCAGCAAATGTATAACACCGTCGATTCCCTGATCGTCGGCAATTTTCTGGGGAGCAGCGCGCTGGCCGCCGTCAGCTCGTCCGGAAGCCTGATCAATATGCTGATTGGCTTTCTGAGCGGGATTGCCACCGGCGCGGGCGTGATCGTCTCCCGCTATTTCGGGGCCAACGACGCAAAAGACGTTCACCGGGCCGTACATACGATGGTGGCGTTCGGCCTTGTCGCCGGGGTAGGGATGGGCGCTGTGGGGGTTTTGCTTTCCCCTCAGATTCTGGTCTGGATGGGGACGCCGGAGAGCGTCTTTGCGGAATCCGTTGCCTACCTTCAGATTTATTTTCTCGGCTCCCTGGGGTTTGTGATGTATAACATCCTTGTGGGGGTTCTTCAGGCCGTCGGAGACAGCCGCCACCCGCTGTATTACCTGATGGCGTCTTCGGTCATCAATCTGGTGCTGGACGTTTTGTTCATCACGGCTTTTGGCGCGGGGGTGGGCGGCGCGGCGCTGGCCACCGTGATTTCGCAGATCTTCAGCGCGGTTTTGTGTTTTATTCAGCTGATGAGGACCAGAGACTGCTACCGGATTCAGATTTCAAAGATCCGGTTTGACTTCAAAATGCTCCGTCAGATCATCCGCATCGGGCTTCCCTCCGGGGTGCAGAATTCGATTATCGCCTTCGCAAATGTGATTGTGCAGTCGAACATCAACGCATTCGGCGAGATGGCCATGGCGGGCTATGGCGCATACAGCAAGATCGAGGGCTTTGCCTTTCTGCCCATCAACAGCTTTACCCTGGCAATGACGACCTTTGTGGGGCAGAATCTGGGCGCAGGGCAGAAGGAGCGGACCCGAAAAGGGGCGCGGTTCGGGATTCTTGCCACAGTCCTTCTGGCGGAGCTGACCGGGGTTGCGGTGTTCCTGCTGGCTCCGCAGCTGATCGCGGCCTTTGATTCCTCGCCCGAGGTGATTCGCTTCGGGGTGGAAAAGGCGAGGACAGCCGCCCTGTTTTACTGCCTGCTGGCCTACTCTCACGCCGTGGCTTCCGTCCTTCGGGGGGCGGGAAAAGCGGTGGTCCCCATGCTTGTCATGATGTCCTTCTGGTGCGTGGTGCGGGTGGCCTTCCTTTCCATCAGCATCCCGATGACCCATTCGATTCAGATGGTATACGCGGTGTATCCGCTGACCTGGTCCCTCAGTTCCCTCGTGTTCTTCTTTTATTACCGGCGGGCGAACTGGATGGCCCAGACGGATTCAAATTGAATATGCCGGAACAGGGGCCTCTCCCTGCCGGACAGGACAGCGCCCGGAGCCGCAGGACTCCGGGCGCTGTTTCTGCTGTATTTTCAGAAGAAAAAAGGAGAGCGGAGAAACCTTCTCAGCGATCCCACTTTTCGGCCAGGGCGTTGATCTGGTCGGCGAACTTGGCCAGATCCTTGTTGGCGCCGCCCCGGTTGTGCTCGATGACCTGCATCAGGCGGCGGCCTGCGTTGACCAGCCGCTGAAAGACCGTCTCGGCCCGGCTGGGGGCGACGCTGGGGGCGCGGTGGGTGATGCGGGTGCGGTTGCCCTCCTCCAGGCAGACCTCGCCGTCTGCGCCAAGGGCCCACTCCGCGCCGTTGTAGGGGGCGCAGGCGGTAAAGCCCCGCTGCCGAAGGGTCTCCACAAAATGATTCTCCACCTCGTCGTCGCCGTGGACCACGAACACCCGCCGGGGCTTGGGGTCAAAGGACTCCACCCACTGCAAAAGGCCGTTCAGGTCGGCGTGGCCGGACAGGCCGGTCATCTGGCAGATTTCAGCCTGGACGCCGATCTCCTCGCCAAAGAGCTTGACGGTGGAGGCCCCTTCCAGAAGAACCCGGCCCAGCGAGCCCACCGCCTGATAGCCCACAAAGAGGACGGAGCATTCCTTCCGCCAGAGGTTGTGCTTGAGGTGGTGGCGGATGCGGCCCGCGTCGCACATGCCGCTGGCCGAGAGGATTACCTTGGGAGTAGCGTCGGCGTTGATGATTCGGGATTCCTCGCTGGTAACGCTGACCCGCAGTCCGGGGAAGGAGATGGGGTCCTGGCCGGAATCCAGCAGGGCGCGGGTCTCGGCGTCGAAACAGTCCTCGTCGCAGTTGCGGAAGATGTGGGTGGCCTCGATGGCCAGGGGGCTGTCGATGTAAACGGGGAAATTCGGGTGGCCGTGGACCATCCCTTTTTCCTTGATTTCCCGGAGAAAGTAGAGCATCTCCTGGGTGCGGCCCACCGCGAAGCTGGGGATGACCACGTTGCCGCCCCGGTCGAAGGTGCGCTGCAAAATGGCGCTCAGCTCCGCCAGATAGTCGGGCCGGGGCGGGTGCTCCCGGTCGCCGTAGGTGGACTCCATCACCACATAGTCGGCCTCGGTGAGATAGGTGGGGTCCTTGAGGATGGGCTGGTTCAGGTTGCCGACGTCGCCCGAAAAGACCAGCTTGGTGGTCTGGCCGCCCTCGGTGACCCAGAGCTCGATGCTGGCCGAACCCAGCAGGTGGCCCACGTCGGTGAAACGGACCTCAAGCCCCGGGGCGACCTCCCGGCGCTGGCCGTACTCCACCGGGACAAAGAGCTCCATGGCCGCCTCAGCGTCCGGAATGGTATAGTCCGGCTCGATGAGAGGCGCGCCGGCCCGGCGGGCCTTCCGGTTTTTCCATTCGGCCTCGCTTTCCTGGATGTGGGCCGAGTCCCGCAGCATGATGCCGCACAGCTCCCGGGTGGGCCGGGTGGAGTAGATTCGCCCGTGGAACCCCTGCTTGACCAGCAGGGGCAGATGGCCGGTGTGGTCGATGTGGGCGTGGGTCACAAGAACGCCGTCGATTTCCCCCGGGGCCACCGGCAGGGGCTGGTTTTCATAGTTGTCCTTGCCCTGCTCCATGCCGCAGTCGATCAAAAAGCGCAGCCCTGCCGTCTCCAGCAGCGTGCAGCTGCCGGTTACCTCGTGGTTGGCGCCCAAAAAGGTCAGCTTCATACAATTTTGCACCTCCCTGCCGCCCCGGCAGCGGCGGCGAAACGCCCGGCCGGGGGAGCTTGTACCATAAGTATATCATATTTTTAGGAGTCAAAGGGCCGGAAATTTCCCCGTTTGGACGGTCAAATCGCCGAAAGAGCGGAAAATATTTTATACAACCTTGACAAACCCCGGGGGAATGTTTTAAACTAATTCAGTTGGCATACTGTCCTGTTCTTTCCGGAAGAATAGATGGAATAGATGAAAAAATAGAGAGGTTGTTTTTATGGTTCGTAACGATTTGCGCAACGTTGCCATCATCGCCCACGTTGACCACGGCAAAACCACCCTGGTGGACGCCATGCTGCGCCAGAGCGGCGCGTTCCGTGACAATCAGGTGGTGGCCGAGCGCGTCATGGACAGCGGTGACATCGAGCGGGAGCGCGGCATCACCATCCTGGCCAAAAACTGCTCCTGCACCTACAAGGGCGTCAAGATCAACATCGTCGACACCCCGGGCCACGCCGATTTCGGCGGCGAGGTGGAGCGCGTTCTGAAGATGGTCAACGGCGTTCTGCTTCTGGTGGACGCCGCCGAGGGCTGCATGCCCCAGACCCGCTTTGTCCTCCAGAAGGCTCTCCAGCAGAACCTGAGCCTGGTGGTGGCCATCAACAAGATCGACCGCCCCGACGCCCGGATCAAAGAGGTCATCGACGAGGTGCTCTACCTGCTGATGGACCTGGGCGCCACCGACGAGCAGCTGGACAGCCCCATGGTGTTCTGCTCCGGCCGCAACGGCACCGCCAGCTA
>JAHLFH010000089.1 GCA_018883885.1 Candidatus Faecalibacterium intestinavium
GGGCTGGGGTCGGCAGGAGCCGGGAGCGCTTCCTCGGCGAGCTATTCCTCCTTTGCGCTGTCGGTGCCCGAGACGGCCGGCGCCGCCCTGGATACGGTCAACGGTACGGACGGGGCGTCGGCCCGGACGGCGGCGGTCCAGGAGAGCAAGATCATCTACACCGCCACGCTGGAGCTGGAATCCAAGAACTACGACGACACCCGCGCCGCCCTCGAGGCCGCCCTGGCCGGGGCGGGGGGCTACGCGGAGTCTTACAGCGAATCGAGCCGTTCCGAGCGGGCCCGGAGCCTGACCCTGACGGCCCGGGTGCCCGGGGAAACCTATGAATCCTTCCTGGCGGAGGCCGCGGAAACCGGCAATCTTGTCAGCCGGAGCGAGCAGGCCGAGGACGTGACGGCCAGCTATATGGACGTGGCCGCCCGGCTGGAACAGCTGGAAGCCCGGCGGGACCGGCTTCTGGAATTGCAGGCCCAGGCCGGGACGCTGGCCGACCTGCTGGAGATCGAGGCCAGCCTCTCGGAGGTGCAGTATCAGATCGAGAGCTGGCAGCAGCAGCTCAGCTGGTACGACGACCAGGTGGAAAGCTGCACCGTGACCATCTATCTGAACGAAGTCAAGACCTACACCCCCTCGGAGGAGAGCTTTGCCGGGCGGCTGGCCGGGGCGTTCGGCGAGGGCTGGTCGGCCTTCCTCGAAGGCGTCCAGGACCTGGCGGTCTTTCTGGCGTCGGCCTGGCCGGTGGTGATTCTCCTGGCCGGGGCAGCGGGCGGCTTCTTCGGCTGGCGGCGGTTCCGCCGCCGGAGACGGGGCGGCTGAACGCCCCCTGCAATAAAATTTCTGAAAACACTTGACATCCTCCCCGCCCTGTGGTATTATACTTGAGCAGCAAGCGATACCGCTTCTGAGAAAGAAATATCGCGGGGTGGAGCAGTCTGGTAGCTCGTCGGGCTCATAACCCGAAGGTCGTTGGTTCAAATCCGGCCCCCGCAACCACCAAAAAGCACGATGGAACAAAGTTCCGCCGTGCTTTTTTCTTTTGCCCGGCCGGGGGCCGCTTGCCCTGCCGGAAGGGACCGGCTGCAAAATTTGGCAAAAAATGCCTTGCGGGAGAAAGCTGTTTGCACTATATTAAAAGATGTGCGGCACAGGGCGTGCTGCTCCGAAGGAACCGGCCCGGCAGCGGCTGGCCGTTCGGCGAACCCTGAGGCGAAAACGGAACGAAACAATGGGTATCCTGACAGTCGGACGATTGCAAGGGTGCCTTTTATTTTGGAGGCGTTCCGTCGATTTATCCCGACAAAAGGCCGGCCGCAGCCCCGTCTGCGCAGCCTTTTTGCATAGAACAACAAAAAAGGAGACCGCATTCATGGACTATGTGGGGAAGAAAAGACGTTCCATCCAGACGTCGCTGTTTTTCATTACACTGCCTGCGATCGTTTTATCGCTGAGCATTCTGTCCTTTGTGGGGTACCTGACGGCAAAGGACCTCATCCAAAAGAACGTCGAAGCGGAAATGAGCCAGTCAATGACGGTGGCCAGCGGCGCACAGGCGCTGAGCCAGGGCGCCGCCGAGCAGGCCAGCTCTCTGGAGGAGCTCACGGCGACGGTCCAGGACATCACCACAAAAATTGACAAGAACGCCGAGGATACCCACTCGGCCAACGAATCCACCGCCGCCATGGGCGAGGAAATCGCCGCGGGCAAAAAGCAGATGGAGGAGCTGGTGGAGGCCATGGGCGAGATCGAGTCGTCCTCCCGGCAGATCGAGAGCATCATCAAAACCATCGACGACATTGCCTTCCAGACCAACATCCTTGCGCTGGACGCCGCCGTCGAAGCGGCCCGGGCCGGGGAGGCCGGAAAGGGCTTCGCCGTCGTGGCGGATGAAGCGAGGCGTGTGCTGGCGCAGCGCTCCGGTTTTTTCAAGGGCGTTAGTCCCGCAGAAAAAACGGCTAAGCGCAAGAGGACGGGCATTCAGATGAACAGACACAGACGTTTCTGAACCTGAAACTTGAGGAACTGATTTTACCTGAGTTCAGCATTTGGCGAATCCGCCGGGCCTCAGCGGTAGCCCTCGTTGAGGAACAGAGCCTTGACGGCGACGACCTCGTTGTATTCCTCCTCGTCCACCTCAACGTCCGCGTTCAGGGCCTTCAGCTCCTGCTTGACGGCCTCCAGCGCTTCGGAGGGCTGGACGGCCCGGCCTTCCTCGATGGCGCGGACCATCCGCCGGAGGACGATGGGGTGGGCGTAGCGGGCCGGGACCGGGAAGCCGGGGCAGCGCTGCAGCGCCTCCTCCATGGCCTCCAGCGCCCGGTCGGCCCGGGCCATGACGGCCTTCCGGTTGTTCTGCGAGGTGGGCAGGACGCTGGCCCCCGAAAAGAGGAAGATGGCCGCCAGCCCGAACAGGGCAAAATAGGCCCCGAAATTCCCCTGCCCCCGCAGAATCAGCCAAAGCCCGAAGCCAAGGGCCGCCAGCCCCAGCAGGGTGATGGCCAGAGCCACCCAGCGGTAGCCGGGCTTGCTGCACAGATAGGCCCGTTTGCGCCGGGCGGCGAGGCTCAGCTCGTCGGCCAGCCCGGGCC
>JAHLFH010000010.1 GCA_018883885.1 Candidatus Faecalibacterium intestinavium
CCGCATAACCCCCCGCCCTCTCTCATAATTTCCTATAAACAGGAATTTAGGGGGGAATCACTATGAAAGGCGATCCGGAACAGCGGGCCATCCTGCTGGGGGAATACATCGCGCAGCACGGCGCCACGGTGCGAGCTGCCGCTGCGGCGTTTGGTTTCAGCAAATCGACGGTGCATAAGGACGTCTCAACACGTCTCAGGACCTTGAGCCCGGCGCTGTTTGCCCAGGTGAAAGCGGTCCTTGCCAAAAACAAGGCCGAGCGGCATCTGCGCGGCGGCGCAGCCACCCGGCAGAAATACAGTCATCCGCCTCCGCCCTGAACCAATAGCCTTGCAGCGCCCGTCACATCTCTGCGGGCGCTGTTTTTATGGCGCGTCCGCCCTTGAGACAGGCCCCAATTCGTGCTATACTGTCTGTGTTGTTCTTTCATTGCAATACAAACAGGAGATATGTATGCCGAAGATCATTGAAATTACCAGCCTTGCGTGCCCCGAGCTGGATGTCTATGCCCGGCTGACCCAGGCCCAGCTGCGCAATCGGCTGGAGCCTGAAAAGGGAATTTTTATTGCCGAAAGCCCCAAAGTGATCGCCCGGGCTCTGGAGGCAGGCTGCCGCCCCCTCTCCTTTCTGATGGAGAAAAAACACATCGCCGGTCAGGCAGCCCCTCTGCTGGCCCAGTGCAGCGACGATCTCCCTGTTTATACCGGAGAATCGGACGTGCTGGCCCAGCTAACCGGGTTTCAGCTGACCCGCGGCATCCTCTGCGCCATGCGCCGCCCGGCACAGCCCAGCGTCGAATCCCTCTGCGCCGGGGCGCGGCGGGTGGCCGTCCTGGAAAATATTGTGGATTCCACCAATGTGGGCGCTATTTTCCGCTCTGCGGCGGCCCTTCACATCGACGCTGTGCTGGTGACCCCCTCCTGCTGTGACCCTCTCTGCCGACGTTCCATCCGGGTCAGCATGGGAACTGTTTTTCAGGTCCCCTGGGCCGTCATCGGCGCATCCGCTGCCGACTGGCCCCAGCCCGGGCTGGACCAGCTGCGGCAGATGGGGTTCAAAACCGCCGCCCTGGCCCTCAGCGACCGCTCGGTCTCCATCGACGACCCGCAGCTGATGGCCGAGGAAAAGCTGGCCATCATCCTGGGCACCGAGGGCGACGGCCTGTCGTCCCAGACCATCGCCGACTGCGACTATACCGTCAAGATTCCCATGTCTCACGGCGTGGACTCCCTCAACGTTGCCGCCGCCAGCGCCGTCGCCTTCTGGCAGCTCCGGGCCTGAGCGACGCGCCGGGCGACACATTCCATTTTGTATAAAGAAAGCCGTGCATTCCAGATCGAAATGCACGGCTTGTTTTATTGAACTTCAAATCAGCCCCAGCGCTTCAAATTCCCGGGCGAGGCCGTCCTCGGTGACAGCGGGGCAGATGCGGGTACACCGCTTTTTCAGCGCGTCCGAGCCGTTGGCCATACAGACGCTGATCCCCACGGCATCGGTCATTTCCAGATCGTTCTCGCTGTCGCCAAACCCGATGGCGTCCGCTGGGGAGGCCCCCAAAGCCCGGCAGATGGCCTGGATGCCGGTTCCCTTGTTGAACTTGCGGTTGATGAGTTCCCCGTTGACGATCCCCGCAGAGAAGCGGAGCATCTGCTGCTCACAGAAAACAAACTGGTCCTCATAAAGGGCCCGCACCGGCGCCAGCTGTTCCGTATTTTCCGCCGTATAGCAGATCTTATAGATCGGTTCCCCCTGGTACGCCCGGAGGGGGCGGACTCTTGTTTCATCGGACCAGAATTTCAGCCAGCGCTCCGCCTCGCTGTTCATTCCGTCCCCGGTGTTCCGGCGCATTGCCTGCTCCAGGATCCGGCTGGGGGCTCCATAGGAGATGTCCCGCACTTCCAGCGTGTAGTCCGCCCCGCACTGTTCCAGCGCGGCGCGCAGACCCTGACTCTGGGCCGGTTCCATGGGGCAGTCAAAAAGCAGCGTTCCGTCGCAGACCACATAGCCGCCCGCGCTGCAAATATAGCCGTCGAACCCATAGGGAAACAGCGGCTCCGCCATGCGGCGGTTGCGGCCTGTACACAAAAAGACCTTGTGTCCCCGCGCCCGCGCCCGGCGAATCGCGTCCTGCGCACTGGCGGGCGGCTGCATCTCGCCCGGGGCCACCAGCGTTCCGTCAATATCCAAAAAAACGAGCTTCTGCTCCATGTCCTTCCCTCCTGCTTTGGCTCTGTGCGCCCGGTCCGCCCGACAGCGGCAGAGCTTTTCCTTCACGGCTGACTCTATTATAGAATCCGCCGCGCCGGGGGGCAAGAGATACTATTTCCGGTTTTTGCCCTTAAAACACTCTCCTGTTTTATCTTTTCTGTACAAAACAAAGGCGCAGTTTTTCCGCACATTGCCGATTCTCGGTGCAGACCCGGTTTCAGCCGCCCCGCATGGACCACCCGCGAACCAAAAGCCCCGCCGCCAGCGCGAGAAGCATCAGGAAAAGGACAACCCGATTGACCCCTTTTTTCCGTCTCCGGGTTTGCCCCGGCTTTCTTTTGCCCGTTGGCTGGCGTTTCGCCGCCCCTGTTGTTCGGGCCGGACGGCGGGGCGGCGGATTGCCCCGGGCAGGACCGCTTT
>JAHLFH010000090.1 GCA_018883885.1 Candidatus Faecalibacterium intestinavium
GGCCGGGAACGCCTCCGCCGCGGCTTTGCTGGCCGACGCCGAATACCGGCTGCGTTCTTCCCGGCCAAGCCCCCGGCGGGCCCGCTACGACTTTGATTTCTGATCTGCGGAGGTGATCCCCCTTGCCCCACAAACCACCCCTTGACCCGGACGCCCCCTTCCAGTCGGCCCGGCCCGAAACCCACGAAGAATGGCAGGCCCGGATGGGCGCGGAAGCTCTGGCCGTGACCCGCAGCGGGCTGTATCTGGACTTCCGCTTTCTGGACCAGGCCCTGGCCGCCCTGGCCCCCACCGCCGACGAGCGGTGCCGGGTGATGGCCACCGACGGCCAGATCCTCTGCTACCAGCCCAGCGCCCTGCTGCGGCTCTACCGGGAAAACCCGAAATATCTCAGCCGCCTCTATCTCCACAGCGTCTTTCACTGCCTGTTCCGCCATCTCTGGCTTCAGGGCAGGCGGGACCCGGCCCTCTGGCAGACAGCCTGCGACATCGCGGTGGAAAACGTCATCGACGGCCTGGGCCGCAAAAGCGTTTCCCGCCCCCTGACCTGGGTGCGCCGCCGGACCTATGAACAGATCGCGGCCCAGGGCAAGGTGGTTTCCGCCGCCCCCGCCTACCGCTGGCTGCTCACCCAGACCCCCGGGGTTCAGGCCCAGATCGCCCGGGAATTTTACGCCGACGACCACCGCCTCTGGCCCAAGCCCCAAAACGACCAGCCCAACGCCCCCATTCCTCTGCCCCAGAAAAGCTGGCAGAAGCTGGGCGAGCGGATGCAGACCGAGCTGGAGCTCCGGGACAAGGAAGCGGGCCAGGGGGACGGGGCGCTGGCCCAGCAGGTCCGGGCCGCCAACCGCAGCCGGCGCAGCTACCGGGATTTTCTCCGGCGGTTCTGCGTTCTGCGGGAGGAAGTCCGCCTTGACCCGGACAGCTTCGACCTGAACTTCTATACCTACGGCCTCTCGGTCTACGGGAACATGCCCCTGCTGGAGCCCAACGAGACCCGGGAGAGCAAAAAGGTGGAGGAGCTGGCTCTGGTCATTGACACAAGCTACTCCACCTCGGGGGAGCTGGTGCGGGCCTTTCTCTCCGAGACCTACGCCCTGCTCAAGGCCCGGGAGAATTTCTTCCACCGGATGAACCTCCACATCATCCAGGCCGACAACGAGGTCCGGAGCGACGAGCTGGTTTCCAGCGAGGAGGATCTGGTCCGGGTGATGGAGCGCTTCTCTCTCCGGGGGGGCGGCGGCACCGACTTCCGCCCCGCCTTTGAATATGTCGCCCGACTGTGCGAGGAAAAGAAATTCCAAAACCTGCGGGGCCTGCTCTACTTTACCGACGGGATGGGCCGCTACCCCGCCCGGCGGCCCCCCTTTGAAACGGCGTTTCTCTTTCTGGGGGAGCGGTTTGACGACGCCGACGTCCCGCCCTGGGCCATGAAGGTGATTCTGGAGGAAGAAGAATTTTCCGGCCCGGCCCGCCGCCCCCAGACGCCCGGCGAGCTGGCCGCCGAGGACGAGGCCGACCTCTACCGCGAGCTGAACAATCTGTAACCGCCCTGCAAAGGAGGGCTTTTCAAGATGAACATCAAACGAGCCAAAGAAGAAATCAAGCGCACCGTCACCGCCTATCTCTCGAAGGACGCCCTGGGGGAATACGCCATCCCGGCCATCCGGCAGCGGCCCATCCTGCTGATGGGGCCTCCGGGCATCGGCAAGACCCAGATCATGGAGCAGATTGCCCGGGAGTGCAAGGTGGGGCTGGTGGCCTATACCATCACCCACCACACCCGCCAGAGCGCCGTCGGCCTGCCCTTTATCCGCCAGCGGCACTACGGAGACCGGGACGTCTCGGTGACCGAATACACCATGAGCGAGATCATCGCCAGCATCTATGAGAAGATGGAGTCCACCGGCTTTAAAGAGGGCATCCTGTTCATCGACGAGATCAACTGCGTCTCCGAAACGCTGGCCCCCACCATGCTGCAATTCCTCCAGTGCAAGACCTTCGGCAATCAGGCCGTTCCCGCCGGGTGGGTCATCGTGGCGGCGGGCAACCCGCCCGAGTACAACAAATCCGTCCGGGATTTCGACCTGGTCACCCTCGACCGGGTCCGCCGGATGGATCTGGAACCCGACCTGACGGTCTGGAAGGAATACGCCCGGGGCGCCCACCTCCACAGCGCCATCCTGAACTACCTCGAGCTGCACCCCCAGAATTTCTATCAGGTCAACGCCGACGTGGAGGGCACCCAGTTTGTCACCGCCCGGGGCTGGGAGGACCTGTCCAATCTGCTGGACCGCTATGAGGAGCTGGGGCTTTCGGCGGACGAGGAACTGATCCGCCAGTTTGTGCAGCACAAGGCCATCGCCGCCGACTTTGCGGCCTACCTCGACCTGTACTGCAAATACCGGGACGATTACGGGGTGGACGAAATTCTGGCCGGACAGGCCAAACCCGCCGTCTTTGCCCGGCTGCTGCGGGCTCCCTTCGACGAGCGGCTCTCTCTGGTGGGGCTGCTCCTGTCCGGGCTGGAAAACCGGTTCCTCCTCTCCCGCCGGGCCGACAAAGTGGCGGATTCCTGTTACGCCCTGCTGCGCCAGCTGCGCAGCGACCTGAACGCCCTGCCTGAGATCGGCCCCGACGACACGGGTACCCTGCTCCAGACCCTGATTTCCGAGTATGACGCCCAGACCCAGAGCCTGCGCTCCGCCGGCCAGCTGGACAAAATGTCCCTCACCGTCCGGCTGGAAGTCCTGTCCGCCCTCCGCAGCTGGGCCGCCGAACTGCGGAAAGCCCAGGCCGTCGGCACCCAGGAGGCCTTCGGCCTGCTCCGCAGGAGCTTCGGCTCCCTGGCCGACCAGCGGGACGCTGCGCAGCAGACCGGTTCCGCCGCGTTGGAGGCTGCCTTCGACTTTATGGAACAGGCCTTCCCCGAGAGTCAGGAGATGGTAGTCTTTGTCACAGAGCTGACCCTCTCCCCCACGGCCCATGCCTTCATTGCCGAGAACGGCTGCGAGCGGTTCTTCCGCTACAACAAAGACCTGCTGCTGGACAGCCGCAAGGCCGCCTTGCAGCGGGAGCTGGCCGCTGAGGAAGCCCGGAACGGCGGGGTCTGATTTTCTGTATTTTAGTCAACAAATATTTCAATTTGTAATATTATCCGCAGAAAAAGCGCCCGGGCTGCCCCGGGCGTTTTTGTTTGGATTATTTCTGGTCCAGATTATGCTTTTTGCAGATGACCCGGGAGATCCAGTACAGCCCTCCCAGCAGCGCCGCCGAGAGGATCAGGTAGAGGGGCTGTTCCAGCGCGCTCACCAGCGACTGGCCGAACAGGGCCATCATGGCCACCATGACGCTCTTGCCCGAGATGAGGGTGAGGATATACCGCCGCTCGTCGAAATCCGAGACGCCGAAGGCCAGATGCAGAAAGGCCGTCGGGGTGAAGGGCAGAAGCGCCAGAACAAAGAGGGCGCGGGTGTCGCAGTTGCTGACCCACTGCTGGGCCTTCTGCAATTTTTTCGAGCGGCTGGCCAGCCGCCAGAAAAACTGCTTGACCACCCGCCGCCAGAACAGGAACATCAGCGAACCGCCCACGGCCACCCCGGCCCAGCTGTACAAAAAGCCGAACAGGGCGCCATGGGCCGCGATGTTGAGGGCCACAATCGCCACCAGAGGCAGGGCCGGAATAAAGGATTCCACCATTGCCAAAAGGATGGGGGCCAGCGGCCCCAGCCCCTGAAAGCTGTCCAGCAGCTGCTGCCAGAACTCCAGGGTGAGCAGCGGTTCCAGCCAGCCTGTTATCGTCATCGCCATCGGTCTTTCAACTTCCCTCCTGTTTTGCGCAAACCAAGCGTCCGGATGCCATTATACCCGTTCCCTGTTACAAACAGATGAACAAACCGTCAAGCTTTTCCATTTTTTCGCCGCATCGGACAAAATCTCTCTGTATAGTATACGATTCAGAGGGGCATTTTCCTGCGCAGGGCGGCGGCCCGGGAAAATTTTCATTCCGCCGCCTTTTCCTCCCGGGCGCGCTGCCGTTCCAGCTGCTGGCGGCGCTGCTTTTCCCACCGGGCCAGAAGCTCGTCGTCCGGAATCTGAACGCAGCGGGCATAGCTCCAGTGAAGGCCGTCCCGCCGGGCCAGCTTGAACCGCTGGATCACCCCCCGCCCCGCTTCGTTTTCGCTGCCGGAGCACCGGGGGCACCGGGCCAGGGTATACCAGCTGTTGTTTCCCTTTTTCAGCCACACCTCGTCGGGCCGCAGCGGTTCCCCGCAGACCGGGCAGGGCGGGCAGAGCAGTTCCGGGTCGGTCCGCCAGGCGTACTGCTCCACATAGCCGGTGTAAACCCGGAAGCCCCGGTAATCCCCGGGCGCCGGGCAGAGGCTCTGGCGCAGCGTCTCCTCCTCGGTGGGATACTCCGCCAGCCCCCGGCGAAGGTCAAGGCACCGGCAGACATCGACGGTATACAGGGTATCGGACAGCGCGTCGTGGAAGGGGCGGTCCATCGGCAGGCCCAGACGGGTGACCACGCTTTCCAGGGTCATCCCCTCCCCCTCCTTCCGGGGGTGCTCCCGCAGGAAGATCTGCTGCAAGTCATACCAGACCGTCGGGCGGGACTCGTCCAGACCGCAGAGAAACAGATTCTGCTTGAGGACGGGCACATCGTCCATCCCCCACTCGGCAAATTCGGCGTCCGGCCCGCACCACTGCATGAACCGGCGCAGCCCCTGGACGATGGGTTCCCCCCGGTCCAGGTCGGCCTGCTTGAGGCCGGTGACCTTGGCGATGTGGTGCTGCAATTTGCGGAAGATTCGGGGCCGGAGGTGGATTGAAAAGGTATCCAGAACCCGGGCCTCCTCGTCGATCTTTACCGCCCCGATCTCGATGATCTCTCCCCGGAGAGTCTGTTCGACGCCGTGATACTGAAAGGTGCAGGGCTTGTAGCCGATGTTCCATTCCAGGTCAAATAAAACCAGATTGCGCTGTGACATGATACTGTTGTTCCCCGTTTCGTTGTTTGCGTTTCCCATTCGTTCCGCCGCCCGGCCCCCGGCCTTCTCAGGCGTTCAGAACAAAGGCTTCGATGGCCTCGGCCACCCCGTCGTGGTTGTTGTCGGCCCTGGTCACATAGTCGGCCGCAGCCTTGACCTCGGGCGCAGCGTTTGCCATGGCGACGCCCACCCCCGCATACTGGATCATGGACCGGTCGTTCATCCCGTCGCCGCAGGCCATCAGGTTTTCCCGCGTCAGCCCCATGGTCTTCAGCAGGGCCTCCAGGCTGACGTCCTTGGCCACCCCCAGCGGGACGGCTTCCAGAAAGAAATCGCAGGAGGGATAGAGGTCGATCTGCCCCGCGAATTCCGCCTGCCCCGCACGGCAGACCTCCTCCATCCGGGCCGGGTCCAGGGTAATCAGCATCTTGCTGACCGGATAGTCCACATAGGCGGCCAGGTTCTCCACCCGAATCATGGGCAGCTTGTTGATCGCTCCCTCCCGGGCGGCCCAGGGGTCGTCCGGGCGCTCGGTCACCACGCCCTCCTGATTGTAGGTCAGGATGGCCACATCCTGCCTCGCCGCAAAGCTGCACAGGGCAGGCACCACCTGGGCGGGCAGCCGGTTCTGGTAGAGGGTCCGGCCGGTCCGGCAGTCCACGATGGTTCCGCCGTTGTAGGACAGGATGCACCCGCCCCGCCGGTACAGGTCCAGCTCCTCGGCCACCGGGCGCACCCCCGCCGTGGGACGGCCCGAAGCCAGCACCACCGTCACCCCCTGTTCCATGGCCCGCTCCAGCGCGGCGCGGGTGCGGGGGGTGATCTGTTTTTGGTCGTTGGTCAGGGTCCCGTCCAGATCCAGCGCCACCACTTTGATGTTCGATGCGGCCATAGTTGATTGTTCCTCCCATAAAGCAGCCGGAGCCGTCCGGTCTGCGGTGTCAGCGTTCGCTTCAAATCAGCACTCTTCTTTTTATTTTACAATAAAAACGGCCCGGTTTAAAGACAAAACCCCCTTTTTCCCAGAAAAACCCTCTCTTTTTGTCAAAAAAAGGCCCCCGCCCTTCCGCGCAGCGCGGAACAGCAGGAGCCCTTTGGTGTCCGGCCGGCTCGGGGTCAGTCCTCGAGATTGCCGGTATAAAGCTGGTAATACTTGCCCTTTTTGGCGATCAGCTCGTCGTGGTTGCCCCGCTCGATGATCCGGCCCTGCTCCAGAACGATGATGCAGTCCGAATTGCGGACGGTGGACAGCCGGTGGGCGATGACAAAGGTGGTGCGGCCATACATCAGGCCGTCCATGCCGGCCTGGACCAGCGCCTCGGTGCGGGTATCAATGGAGGAGGTCGCCTCATCCAGAATCAGCACCGGGGGATCGGCGACCGCCGCCCGGGCGATGGCAAGCAGCTGGCGCTGGCCCTGAGACAGGTTTGCGCCGTCGCCGGTCAGCATGGTGTTATAGCCGTCCGGCAGACGCTTGATGAAGCCGTCCGCGTTGGCCAGCCGAGCCGCCGCGATGCACTCCTCGTCGCTGGCGTCCAGACGGCCATACCGGATGTTCTCCATCACGGTGCCGGTGAACAGGTGGGTATCCTGAAGCACGATGCCAAGGCTTGCCCGCAGGTCGGCCTTCTTGATCTTGTTGATGTTGATGCCGTCGTAGCGGATCTTGCCGTCCTGAATGTCATAGAACCGGTTGATCAGGTTGGTAATGGTGGTCTTGCCTGCGCCGGTGGAGCCGACGAAAGCAATCTTCTGGCCGGGCAGGCCGTAGAGCTTGATCTCATGCAGAACGGTCTTTTCGGGCACATACCCGAAGTCCACGCTGTCGAACCGGATATCGCCCTCCAGCTTCTGGTAGGTGACGGTGCCGTCGGCCTTGTGGGGATGCTTCCAGGCCCAGATGCCGGTCCGCTCGGTGGTCTCCACCAGATCGCCGTTCTGGTCATACTTGGCATTGACCAGGGTGACATAACCCTCGTCGGTCTCGCTTTCTTCGTCCATCATCTTGAAGATACGCTCGGCGCCGGCCAGAGCCATGACCACGCTGTTGGCCTGCATCGAGACCTGAGTGATGGGCATATTGAAGCTCTTGTTCAGGGCCAGGAAGGCCATGACGGTGCCCAGTGTGACGCCGCCAATGCCGCCCGCCGCCATCAGAGCGCCCGCCAGGGCGCACAGCGCATAGCTGACGTTGCCCAGCTGGGCGTTGACGGGCATCATAACGTTGGAATAGCCGTTTGCGTTTCTGGCGCTCTCGGTCAGGCGGTCGTTCCGCTCCCGGAAGCCCTCCAGAGCCTTTTCCTCGTGGGTAAAGACCTTGACGACCTTCTGGCCGTCCAGCATTTCCTCGATGTAGCCGTTGACCACGCCCAGATCCTTCTGCTGCCGGATGAAGAACTTGCCGCTCATCCCGGCCAGCTTCTTGGAGCAGAACAGCATCAGGGCCACCATGCACATGGTCAGCGCCGTCAGGGGGATGCTCATGATGCACATGCTGATAAAGACGGACACGATGGTAATCACGCTGGAGATCAGCTGCGGAATACTCTGGCTGATCATCTGGCGGAGGGTATCGACGTCGTTGGTATAGACCGACATGATATCGCCGTGGGGATGGGTGTCAAAGTACCGGATGGGCAGGGTCTCCATGTGGCTGAACAGCTCGACACGGATGTTCCGCATGGTGCCCTGGGTGACGTTGACCATGATCCGGGCGTTGGCCCAGGCGGCCAGGATGCCCAGAGCATAAATGACGCCGATCTTGCAAAGCGCTCCCGCCAGAGGCCCGAAATCAGGCACCTGCTGGCTGGTCATAGGCTGGATATAATCGTCCACCAGCGTCTTGAGGAAGAGGCTGGCGCGGACGTTTGCGAATGCGCTCAGGAAAATACAGACCAGAACCACCAGACAGTGGGGGGTGTAGTTTTTCATCACCTCTTTCATGATCCGGCTCAGCAGCTTGCCGGGGTTTTCCACCTTGGGGCGAGGCTGGCCCATGCCGCCGCGATGCGGTCCAACAACTTTTGCCTGTGCCATTACTGCTCACCTCCCTGCTTGTCGAAGTCTCCGCCGCCCTGCATCTGGCTGTTGTAGACTTCCTGATAGATCTTGTTGGTTGCCAGCAGCTCCTCGTGGGTGCCCAGGCCGTCGATCCGGCCGTTGTCCAGCACGAGAATCCGGTCTGCGTCCTGCACAGAGGACACGCGCTGCGCAATGATGATCTTGGTGGTGCCGGGGATTTCCTCCCGGAACGCCCGGCGAATCTTGGCGTCGGTCGCAGTATCGACGGCGCTGGTGGAGTCGTCCAGAATCAGGACCTTGGGTTTGCGCAGCAGAGCGCGGGCGATGGTCAGGCGCTGCTTCTGGCCGCCGGACACGTTGGAGCCGCCCTGCTCAATCCATGTATTGTACTTGTCGGGGAAGCGCTCGATGAACTCGTCCGCACAGGCCAGCTTGGCCGCCCGGATGCATTCTTCCTCGGTGGCGTTCTCGTCGCCCCAGCGCAGGTTGTCGAGGATGGTGCCCGAGAACAGAACGTTCTTCTGAAGCACCATCGAGACGTCCTTCCGCAGCAGATCCATATCGTAATCCCGGACGTCCACGCCGCCGATTTTGACGCTGCCGCTCTCCACGTCGTACAGGCGGGGGATCAGCTGCACCAGGCTGGACTTGGCGCTGCCGGTGCCGCCGATGATGCCGATGGTCTCGCCCGGCTTGATGGTGAAGCTGATGTCGTTCAGGACCGCGTTGCCGGTGCCGTGCTTATACTTAAAGGTAACGTGGTCGAACTCGATGCCGCCGTCCTTCATCTCAAAGACCGGCTTTTCAGGCTCGGCCAGGTCGGCCTTTTCGTCCAGGACCTCGACGATACGCTTGACGGAAGCGGCCGACATGGCCAGCATGACGAAGGCCATGCTCAGCATCATCAGGGACATCAGGATGTTCATGACATAGCCGAACAGGGCGTTCAGCTGGCCGGTGGTGATGACGCCGTCCAGGATGAAGTGGGCGCCGAACCAGCTCAGGGCCAGGTTGCAGCCGTAAACGGCGGTGAGCATGGCGGGGTTGTTGAAGCTCAGGCGGCTCTCGGCCTTGACGAACTGCTCATAGAGGTATTCGCAGGCTTTGGAGTACTTCTCATCCTCGTACTTCTCCCGGACAAAGCTCTTGACCACCCGGATGGCGGCCACGTTCTCCTGAACCGAGGCGTTCAGGTTGTCGTAGCTCTTGAACACCCGGTCGAACAGCTTGAAGGTGGGAATCATGATGGCTGCCAGCACTCCCACAAGGAACACGATGGCCACCACAAAGATACCGGTCAGGTGGACGTTGATCATGACGGCCATCAGCAGCGCAAAGATCAGATGCACTGGGGCGCGCACGCACATCCGCAGGATCATCTGGAATGCGTTCTGCAGGTTGGTCACGTCGGTGGTCATACGGGTGACAAGGCCTGCGGTGGAGAATTTATCAATGTTGGAGAAGGAGAACTTCTGGATGTTCTCATACATCGCGTCGCGCAGGTTGCCCGCAAAACCGGTGCTGGCCTCCGCAGCAAAACGGCCTGCCAGGATACCCAGCAGCAGCGCCAGCGCTGCAACCAGGAACGTCAGCAGACCATATTTTAAAATAGCGCCCATATCGTTCTTGGAAATGCCTTCGTCGATGATGTAGGCCATCAGCAACGGCAGCAGGACGTCCATGACCGCTTCCAGGGCAGAAAGGATTGGCGTCACGATCGAGGCACGTTTATACTTGCCCAGATGCGACGCAAGTTTCTTGACCATTCGTCATTCCTCCCAGTATTTTTGTTTGGTATGAAACATAATATCCAAAACTTGGTTTATTGTCAATCTGTTTTAAAAATATTTTTAAATTTGTTCACATTTACAGTTTTCGGGCCTGTCCGGCCCTCCCGCGGCCGGGTTATTTCAGCCCCTCCCGCAGCTTGTTCAGCAGCCGGAGCATCTCCGCGTTTTCTTCTGCGGTGAGCAGGCTCTTGATATATTCGTCGGTCTGGCGCAGAGAGAGCATCATCTGCTCGTGCGCCCGGGCGCCCTCCTCCGTCAGCATCAGCCGCTTGAGGCGGGCGTCCTGCGCCACGCTCTGGCGGCGGATATACCCCTTGCGCTCCATCAGCTGGAGGATATTGGTCACGGTAGAGCGTGTGATGGAAAAATCCCGCTCGATATCCCGCTGGTAAATCTCCTTGTCCCGGTTGCGGTAGAGGTAGGACATAATCCAGCCGTGCATGGGGGTGATATCCTCCACCCCGTTGGCCTTGCTGTACAGATTCATCCGCCGGGAAATCAGATTGTTCACCCGCCGCATCTGGGCCGCGATCACCTGGGGAAGCTCGCCCCCCAGCCCCGGCTTGACGCAGGGGGCATTCTTTTCCTGTTCTGTTTCAGACATACTCAATCCCCTTTTTATGGAGTTGTTCGGGCCTCAAACTGTTTCATTCGAAACATTCCACCCGTGAAACATTATGGGTCTTTCCGGCCAAAAAGTCAAGCCCGGGCCGCCCTTTCCGCCGAAAAAGTGTGACTTTTCCGTCAAGCTGACGAAAATCTGCCTGTTTTTTTGCAGTTTTCACCAGAAAAAAGCGAAATCCGCCCTCTTTTCCCCTCATTCTGTTTCTTTTAAAAAAGCCTCAGATATGATACTATAATTGTGTAAGACTTTCACGCATCGGCCCCGGCGCCATGCAACAGTATTAGGGAAATGGAGTGTTTTGCTATGACCGAATTCAAGCCCGTAAAGGAAGGCAAGGTCCGCGAAATTTACGACAACGGCGACAGCCTGATCATGGTCGCCACCGACCGGATCTCCGCATTCGACGTCATCCTCAAGAACAAGATCACCAAGAAGGGCACCGTGCTGACCCAGATGAGCAAATTCTGGTTTGACTACACCCGGGACCTTCTGCCCAACCATATGATTTCGGTGGACCCCCAGGATATGCCCGAATATTTCCGTCAGCCCCAGTTCACCGGCAGCAGCATGCTCTGCCGCAAGCTGAAGATGCTGCCCATCGAGTGCATCGTCCGCGGCTACATCACCGGAAGCGGCTGGGCCAGCTACCAGAAGACCGGCAAGGTCTGCGGCATCACCCTGCCCGAGGGCCTGCGGGAGTCGGACAAGCTCCCCGAGCCCATCTATACCCCCAGCACCAAGGCCGACCTGGGCGATCACGACGAGAACATCTCCTATGAGCAGAGCGTCGATGTGTTGGAGAAGATCTTCCCCGGCAAGGGCGAGGAGTACGCCACCAAGCTGCGGGACTATACCCTGGCCCTGTACAAAAAGTGCGCCGACTACGCCCTGAGCCGCGGCATCATCATCGCCGACACCAAGTTCGAGTTCGGCCTGGACGAGGAGGGCAACGTCGTTCTGGGCGACGAGATGCTGACGCCTGATTCCTCCCGCTTCTGGCCCCTGGAAGGCTACGAGCCGGGCCACGGCCAGCCCTCGTTTGACAAGCAGTTCGTCCGCGACTGGCTCAAGGCCAACCCCGACAGCGACTACAACCTGCCCCAGGAGGTCATCGACAAGACCATCGCCAAATACCTGGAGGCCTATCAGCTGCTGACCGGCAAAGAGCTGTAAGCCGGTTTTCAAAACGCGCAAGCGCAAAAAGCCCCCTCCGGAGCCGTGCGGCCTTCCGGAGGGGGCTTTCTTGTCCGTGCAGCTCTCCTTGCAGAAGGGAGTCTGCCGCCTGTTATTCAATCTCGATCAGATTGGGGTTGACGGGCAGCTGTTTGGGCTGCTCATGGCGGGGCAGGGTGATGTGCAGGATGCCGTCCTCAAACTTTGCGCGGATGTCCTCCTTGCGGATGGCGTCGCCCACATAGAAGCTGCGGGCGCAGCTGCCGGTGAAGCACTCGCGGCGGATGTACTTGCCATTCTCATCCGTCTGGTCGTTGTTCCGGCTCCGGACGGCCTGAATGGTCAAATAGCCGTTGTTCAGCTCCATCTGGACATCTTCCTTCTTGCAGCCGGGCAGGTCCACCGCCACCTCGTAGGTGGTGTCGGTCTGCTTTACGTCGGTCTTCATCATATTCTCTCCGCGCTTGCCGAAGACGCCGCGGGCCTGGCGGTCCATTGCACGCTCGAGGCTGCTGTCGCTCCAGAACGGATCGAAGAAATCGTCGAACAAATTTTCATGGAAAAGAGCAGGCATCAACATAAATATTCCTCCAATCCCGGCTTTGCGTCGGTTCTCATTTTTTCTCTCAGGGGCCCGGCGCTTTTCCTTCGCTCCGTGGGCCTTTCTCCTGAGCACGGCTTTATTATAGCACGTTTTTTAGCACTGTCAAGCACAGAGTGCTAATGTTCATAAAAAGTTCAATTTTGAGAGCCTTCCGGGAGAATAGAGCCCTGTTTACGTTCTTTTTTTAAAGTTAATCATTGAATCTCGGCAGTTTGCCACGGCATTCGCCAGCCGATTCAATCTTCTTCCAGATAATCCGGCCCGCTGCGGAGGGGGAAGATCGACAACTCGATCCCCTCCCCCCTCTCATGGGTCAGGACCACCCGGGTGATGCGGCTGTTTTCATAGGTTTTATAATAGTAGGCCCCCGCCGCGGCGTCCATGCAGCAGGAATAGGTGGTCAGGTCAGGCTTGTCCTCCCGGGTCAGGACGGTCCCCCGCACCATGGCCACGGCATCCAGAATGTGAAATACCTGCGCCACACGGGAGGCCGGGTCGGGGCCGCAGCAGCTGTTCATCCGGCAGAACAGGGTTTTGATGAAACGGGAAGCCGGAGAGAAATCCCCCGGCAGGCCAAAAGCGCCGGCCCCCATCCCAAAGGGAGAGAGGGAGAGCGCCGGGGCAAAGGTATTTTCCGGCAGACGGGCCGAAAGGCCCAGATACTGCCGGACATTTTCACAGTGGAAGGGAAAGGGCGGGTTGTTGGTCAGCACGCCGAAGGGATTTTCATAGATCTGCATCCCGGCGGCGGTCTGCTCCACCACAAGGCTGCCCGAGGCGTCCGACACCAGCCAATGGAGCGGGGCCAGAGGCAGGTCCGGGCGGAAGGGAATCTCCACCAGTTCCACCCTTTGCAGCAGGGTCCGGGCCTCGGTCAGGGTCCCGCAGCGGCCCAGCAGGTACGGGATCAGCTCATAGGGCGCCAGCCCCCGCCGCCGGGGGGAGGGGTGGGGCCGGTAGCAGGCGTTGCCGGGAAAGTTGAGCCCCGCCGCGCAGAGGCCCTTTTCATTGACGGCCTCGGCATAGAGGGGATAATTGTCCGCCACATGGGCCATCCCGATCATGGAATAGTGGGAAGGCATGGTCCCCGCGCACTTGGTGGAAAGGGGGAAATTGCGGGGGGTGATGACCACGGCCTCCCCAAAGCCGCACTCAAGGTCCATATTCCGCCCAAAATAAAGGGATTCTCCGGGAAGGGTAAAGGCTGTACACATCGTTTCTTCCTCCTTGTTCCAAACATCCTTAGTGTTTGACCCGGGCCGGGATTTATCCATCTAGCGCAACCCCAAGAAATAGCGTGAAGCCTGCCATACACCCAGAATGGGGTCTGGGGCAACAACAGCGACCGCTGCCAGTGGCAGAGGGAGGGAGCTGTTGTTGGCGCCGCGCTCCGGTTTTCGCAAGGGCGCAGCGCGTCCCGCCGCGAAAATCGGCTAAGCGCAAGAGA
>JAHLFH010000091.1 GCA_018883885.1 Candidatus Faecalibacterium intestinavium
TGCCCCCAGCGGGGCGGGCCTGTTTTTGACGGCAAACATCCGCTGCCCGGGATACAAAAGAAAGGATATTCCATGTCTGCACACTATGAACTGATCGCACCCTGCTTTTTTGGCTGTGAATCCACAGCCAGCTTTGAGCTGCGGCGGATCGGCGCCGAGGACATCCGCGTCACCGATGGCCGCCTGACCTTCCGGGGCGGGGCGGAGATGATCGCCGCCGCCAACCTCAACCTTCGCACGGTGGAGCGGGTGATGGTTCTGCTGGCTACCTATCCGGCCTCCACCTTCGACGAGCTGTTTGACGGGGTCTGCGCCATCCATTGGGAGGAATTTCTCCCGGCGGATGCGGCTTTTCCGGTCAAGGGATCGTCGCTGGACAGCCAGCTGACCAGCGTCCCGGCCTGCCAGAGCATCATCAAGAAGGCCATCGTCAAGCGGATGATGCAGGGGCACCGCACCTCGGTCCTGCCCGAGAGCGGGGTGGAATACCGGGTCCGGTTCATGCTCCGGCGGAATGTCTGCGAAATCATGCTGGATACCTCCGGCGAAGGGCTGCACAAGCGGGGTTACCGCCGCAACGCCATGGAGGCTCCCATCCGGGAGACCCTGGCCGCTACCATCGCCGATCTGGGCCGGGTGCGCCGGGACAGCCTGGTGGCCGACCCTTTCTGCGGCAGCGGAACCCTGGTCATCGAGGCCGCCCAGAAGGCCATGAACATCGCCCCCGGCCTCAAACGCCGCTTTGCCGCCGAGCGGTACAGCTTTGTGCCGTCGTCGGTCTGGGCTGAGCAGCGGCAGAAGGCTCTGGGCGAGACCCGTCTGGACGCCGGGTTCGAGGGGGTGGGCTATGACATCGACCCCGCGGCGGTGGCCCTGGCCAACGCCAACGCCAAGCTGGCGGGGGTGGAAAAGCGGTGCCGCTTTGAAGTGGCCGACGTGGCGGACTTCGCCCCCCGGCCCGAGGCCATCGTCCTGACCAACCCTCCCTATGGGGAGCGGATGAGCACCATCGAGGGCGCGGCCCGGCTGGCCCGGACCCTGGGCCGCCAGATGGAGGCCCACCCCTGCCAGGGAGTCTATGCCATCACGGCGGACCTGGAGTTCGAGACCCACTACGGCAGGCGGGCCAACAAGCGCCGCAAGATGTACAACGGCATGATCCCCTGCCAGCTGTATATGTATTATACCCTGCCCCCGCGGGAGCACCGGGGCACCGAGGCGGCAAAGCCCATGCCGCGGACCGGGTTTGACGGCAAACGGAGCCGTCCCGGCGGGCGGGAACCCTTCCGCACCGGGGAAAAATAAATCATCGGGGGCCGTGGAATGCCAAAACAGGCGGACACGGCCCCCTTTTCTGCGCCCGGGGGCGGGAAATCTCCTCCTGCTTTGTGCAGAAAAGCGGAAAATGCCCCGTGGTATTTGTGCAGAAATGCCCGCCGGCCGAGTTTCCGCCCCTTCGGCGGCCCGAAATCCGCCGGGAAGGACCAAATGTGCCCTCCTTTGAAAAAAATAAAATAACGTATTCATGAGGTTAAATGGCGGAAAATGGCCCGGAAAGCCTGTTTTTCCGGGAGAAATGAGGCGCAGCGGAGATTTGGGGAGTTGCATCCCAAACCAAAATAGATTATACTAGCTTCATACTGTACAGATCGTCACGTAAAAACGTTCTGTCGGCGTTCCTTTTTTGCAAAAGAGATCAGGGAGGATGACCGCCATGAGAGGTAGATTCAAACCCTATCTTTCCGAGCTGACCATACGGGATTATAACATCTATCAGAGATATACCCGGGGGGTGCGGCGGCAGCTGTACAAGGAATACGGGTTGTTTTCCTGTCGGCTGCTGCATCATCACGGCGTGATTTATGCGCTCCTGGCGGACAGCCTGGCCGGCCGGCCCGCCACCTGCCGGGTGGAGCGGGTGCCGGGCAAACTGCGGCGGATGCCCACCATGTGCCAGACCAAAGGGATCTGGATGGCGGCCCGGCTGGAGGTGCTGATGAACTGGCATCGGCTTCAGGAGTGCAAATGGAAAAACCTGCGCCCCAGCAAAAAACTCCGCTGGGTGATCCAGCGGTTTTTCCTCAGCCGGGCCTACTGCAAGGCTGCGCGGGATGTGCCCGCCCTCGAGCGGCTGCTCCGCCAGGAAAAGGCCCAGATCGAGGCGCAGATGGAACTGCGCAGCCGGGATTATGCGCTGGCCGCCGAACCCATCTGCAACGTGTTCGGGGCGATTTATTCCACCCTTGCGCCGGACGACGGCGCCCGCAAGAATATGCGCTACATCGGCAGCTGCATCGGGCGGGCGTTCTATCTGATGGATAAGGCGGGCAGCTATGCCGCCGACCAGCGCTACCACCACTACAACGTATTTATAGAGAACGGCCTGAGCCGGGAGGAAGCCGATGCCAACGCCCGCCGCCAGGCCATCGACGCTGTGAACGATCTGGCCCGGGTCTATATGATGATGGATTTCAAGCTGAACCGTTCCCTGCTGGATAATATCATGATTTTGGGCCTGCGCAACTCGGTTGATCCGCTGGAATATGGCGGCGAGTGGACCGGCACAGACAGGGAGCTGCCATGAGACAGAGAAAAAGCTGGGATATCGCCTTCTGCGGGGTGTCGGTCGCCCTTTCGGTGGCCTTTATGCTGCTGGGGGCGGTGGTGCCCATCGCCATGTTCATCGCCCCGGCTGCCGCAGGGATTCTGATGGCCGTCCTCCGCCAGGAGTGCGGGCTGCGGATGGCCGTCACGGCCTACGGCGCGGTGAGCCTGCTGGGGCTTTTGTTTGTGCCGGACAAAGAAATTTCCCTGATTTTCACGGTTCTGCTGGGGTATTACCCGCTGGTGAAGGCCCGGTTCGACGCCATCCGGCCCGGGGTTCTCCGGGCGGCGGCAAAGCTGGCCCTCTGCAACGGGGCGGTTCTGGCCATGTACGGGTTTCTTTTTCTGCTGTTCCCGGCGGAGGAGATGACCGGCGCGGCAGTCTGGGGGGCGCTGGTCCTTTCGGGGATCACCCTGGCCATCGGAAACGTGGCCTTTCTGCTCTACGACAAGGCGCTGGTGAATCTGATGCGGGCATACAAGCTGCTCTGGCAGCCCCGGCTTCACCGGATGCTGGGCCGCCGCTGAGAAGGGAAAAACCATCCAAGAGGAGGAATGCAATCTATTGGGGTGAGAAAAAGCGCCGGGCCACGCAGGTGACAGCTGCGAGGGTGACGAGGAGAAAAATTATCGAACCATTCGGCGGATGTTTTTCCGGCTGAGGGCTAGACCAGCCGATAGAGAAGGGCAAAAAACGGCAGCAATACCGCAACAGATCCCTTCAAAGCAAGCCATGCAGAAGAATATACTGTTAAAAGAAGCTGAGCGGCCGCCGGCCGCCGGCACGGAGGTGTTTTGTATGTGTGGCATTGTAGGATATACGGGCAGACGCTGCGCACAGGAGGTCCTGCTGGAAGGGCTGAAAAAGCTGGAGTACCGCGGATATGACTCGGCGGGGGTCGCCCTGGCCCTGGAAGGAGACATCCGGGTCATCAAGAGCAAGGGGCGGCTTTCGGTGCTGGAGGATAAGCTGGGGGAGGCCCAGCTGCCGCCCAGCCGCTGCGGCATCGGCCATACCCGCTGGGCCACCCACGGCGAACCCAGCGACGTGAACAGCCACCCGCATTCGACCCCCTATGTGAGCATCGTCCACAACGGCATCATCGAAAATTACGGTTCCCTGAAGGAAATGCTGGCGGGCCGGGGCTATACCTTTGAGAGCGAGACCGACACCGAGGTGCTGGTCAAGCTGATTGACAGCTGCTATGAGGGCAACCCCGTCCGGGCCTTGCAGGAGGCGCTGGGCAAGGTGCGGGGCAGCTACGCCCTGGCGGCCCTGTTCCGGGACTGGCCGGACACCCTCTTTGCCGCCCGGCGGGAAAGCCCCCTCATTGTGGGCTACGGCGAAGGGGAGAACTTCATCGCCTCCGACATCCCGGCCCTGCTGAAATACACCCAGAAGTACAGCGTCCTGGAGGAGGGCGATCTGGTGGTCTGCAAGGCGGACGGCCTTGTGTTTTATAATGAGTTCGGCGAAAAAACCGGGCGGGAAGTCCTGACCGCCGACTGGGACATTGAGGCCGCCGAGAAGGGCGGCTACCCCCATTTCATGCTCAAGGAGATCAACGAGCAGCCCGCCGCCATCACCGCCACCGTCAGCCCCCGGGTGGAGGACGGGATGCCGGTGCTCCGGGTTCCCGAGCTGACCGACGAGGCCCTGCGGGAGATCGGCCGGGTCCATCTTGTGGCCTGCGGCACCGCCATGCACGCGGGGATGGTGGGCAAAGCCGCCATCGAGACGCTGGCGAGGGTGCCCGCCGAGGTGGACATCGCCAGCGAGTTCCGCTATCGGGACCCCATCCTGAGCAGGGAGGACCTTGTCATCATCATCAGCCAGTCGGGGGAGACCAGCGACACCCTGGCGGCCCTCAAGCTGGCCAAAAGCCGGGGGGTGCCGGTGCTGGCCGTTGTCAATGTGGTGGGCAGCTCCATCGCCCGGGCGGCGGACTACGTCATGTACACCTATGCGGGGCCGGAAATTGCCGTGGCCTCCACCAAGGCCTATATGGTCCAGATGTGCGTGCTCTATCTCTTTGCCCTCCGCCTGGCCTATGCCCGGGGGAAGCTGACGGAGGCAGAGACCCGCCGCTATACCGCCCGTTTGCAGGATGCGGCGGAGATCATCAAGCCCCGGCTGGCCGACTGCGAGTATGTCAAATACCTGGCCAGCCTTTTCATGAACACCCAGAGCTGCTTTTTCATTGGCCGCGGATTCGACTACTCCCTCTCTCTGGAGGGCAGCCTCAAGCTCAAGGAGATCAGCTATGTCCACTCGGACGCCTACGCGGCGGGCGAGCTGAAGCACGGCACCATCAGTCTGGTGACCGACGGGGTGCCGGTCATCGCTCTGGCGACCCAGAAGTCGGTCTACGAGAAAACCCTCTCCAACGCCAAGGAAACCCGGAGCCGGGGGGCGAAGGTCATCCTCTTTACCACGAAGGACGCGGCAGTGCCGGAGGGGATCGCCGACTATGTGGTCCGGCTGGACGAATACGAGGACATCTTCATGCCCCTTCAGCTCATCGTCCCGCTCCAGCTTTTCGCCTATTATATGGCGGTGCTCCGGGGCTGCGATGTGGATAAACCCCGCAATCTGGCCAAGAGCGTGACGGTGGAGTAAACCGTCGGCTTCCTGAAACAAAAAACGGGCCCCGCGCCCTCTGCTGCAGGATGAGCAGGGAGGGCGCGGGGCCTTTTCAATTGTCCGAATAAGGTCAGTCCTGCCGGTCCCGGAACTGTTCCAGAGCGCACTTTTCCAACCGGCTGACCTGAGCCTGACTGATGCCGATTTCCCGGGCCACCTCCATCTGGGTTTTTCCCAGGAAATACCGCAGTTCCAGAATCCGCTTTTCCCGGGGGCTCAGCTCGTCCACCGTCTGGCGGAATTGCAGGCCGCTGATCCAGCTGTCCTCGCCGTCGGTGTCCCGCACCTGGTCCATGACATAGAGGGCGTCGCCGCTGCCCGAGTAGACCGGTTCCTCGAGGCTGATGGGTTCCACCACCGATTCCAGCGCTGCGGTCACATCCCGGCGGGGCAGGCCCACCGCCTCGCTGATCTCGCCCACCGTGGGCTCCCGGCCCAGCTGTTTTTCCAGCTGCTCCCGGGCCTGCATGGCCCGGTAGGCGGTATCCCGCAGGGAGCGGGAGACCCGGAGGGCGTTGTTGTCCCGCAGAAAGCGGCGGATCTCTCCCACGATCATGGGGACGCCGTAGGTGGAAAACCGGACCTCCTGGGCGGGATCAAAGTTGTCGATGGCCTTAATCAGCCCGATGCACCCCACCTGAAAAAGGTCGTCCAGGTTCTGGTCCCGCTGGGCGAACTTCTGCACCACGCTCAGCACCAGCCGAAGGTTGCCCTCGATCATCTGACGGCGGGCGGCGGCGTCTCCGGCCCGGGCCCGGGTGAGAAGCCTGCGTTTTTCATCCTCGGTCAAAATGGGAAGCTCGGCGGTGTTGATGCCGCACAGCTCGACCTTGTTGTACATCCTGTGATCCCCCGGTTCGTTGTAAGATACCGGGAGTATGGCCGCCGGGGCGGGCGGTCATACAGAGCGGCCCCTGCCAAATCCACCCTGACAGGGGCCGCGGTCAATCGGTTTCCAGCTGGCGGCGCAGGTCGCGGATGATCCGCTTTTCCAGCCGGGAAATATAGCTCTGGCTGATGCCGATGGCGTCGGCCACCTCTTTCTGGGTCCGCTCGACTCCGTCCCGCAGGCCGAACCGCAGCTCCATGATCTGCCGCTCCCGGGCGGAAAGGCGGCTGACCGAATCCCGCAGGGTGGAGCGCTCGGCGTCCTGCTCCAGCCGCAGGCCCACCTGATTTTCGTCGCTGCCCAGGACGTCCGAGAGAAGCAGCTCGTTGCCGTCGCTGTCCACATTGAGCGGCTCGTCGATGCTGGCCTCCTGCCGCCGGTTGGAGGTTTTGCGGAGGAACATCAGGATCTCGTTGCCGATGCAGCGGCTGGCGTAGGTAGCCAGCTTGATGTTTCGCTCGGGGGTGAAGGTGTTGACGGCCTTGATGAGCCCGATGGTGCCGATGGAGATGATGTCCTCCGAGGGGACGCCGCTGGTCTCGAATTTTCTGGAGAGGTAGACCACCAGCCGCAGGTTGTGGGTGATGAGTTCGTCCCGGGCGGCGCGGTCCCCGGCGGTCATCCGGTCCAGCAGGCCCCGTTCTTCCTCGGCGGTCAGGGGCGGGGGCAGGCTGGGCGCCCCCGCGATGTAGTGGACGCCTCCCCGCAGCCGCAGCCGGTCCAGCAG
>JAHLFH010000092.1 GCA_018883885.1 Candidatus Faecalibacterium intestinavium
GCGCGATGCCCAGCGCCTCGCCCGCCAGCCGGCAGCATTCTTCCGCCAGGGCGACGCCGTTGGCCGCGCAGGTGTTGGCGTTGCCGCTGTTCACCAGAATGGCCTGGGCGTACCCGTCGGCCAGGTGGGCGCGGTCCACCTTGATGGGGGCGCCGCAGACCTTGTTGGTGGTGAACACCCCCGCCGCCGCGCACCGCACGTCGGCCTTGATGAGGGCGAGGTCGTATTTTTCGTGGTTTTTGCGGATGCCGCAGTGGACGCCGGCTGCCGCAAAGCCTTTGGGCGCGCAGATGCCGCCCGCGATAAAGTTATATTCCATCTTGCATCCTTCTTTTTGTGTTTATTCCAGTCCCGCCGTCTCCTCGAGGCCCAGCAGGATGTTCATGCACTGGACCGCCGCCCCCGAGGAGCCTTTGCCCAGATTGTCGAACAGGGAAATCAGCAGCATCTGGCTTCCGTCGGGGCTGGCGGTGCAGTAGAGCTCCATCCGGTCGGTGCCCTGAAGGGCGTTGCCCGAGATCATCCCGTCGGCGGGCAGTTCTCCCAGCGGGTGGACGGTGATCTGGCCCTCCCCGGCGTAGTAAGCCGCCAGACCTTCGGCGATTCGGGCGGGGGTCACCCCATTGAGCAGCTCCATCCGGAGGGGGACGGTGACCTCCATCCCCGAATAGTAATCGTCCACGATGGGGCAGAAAATGGGGGCGGCAGTCAGCCCGCTGACGGCCTGCATCTCGGGCAGGTGCTTGTGGTGCAGGGTCAGGCCGTAGGCCCGGGGGGCGTCGTAGGTGCGGGGGCGGGCGTCGGCCTCATACTCGGCGATCATCTTTTTCCCGCCGCCGGAATAGCCGGTCAGGCTGTGGCAGGTGAAGGGATAATCCGCCGGGACCAGCCCCAGCTCCACCAGGGGCCGGGCCAGGCTGATGAAGCCGGAGGCGTGGCACCCCGGCACCGCCACCCGGTTGGCGTTTTTGATCTTCTCCCGCTGGCCCCGCAGCTCGGGGAAGCCGTAGACCCAGCCCGGCGCGGTGCGGAAGGCGGTGGAGGTGTCCAGAATCTTGACCTTCTCGTCCACCAGCGGCATGACCTCGATGGAAGCCGCGTCCGGCAGGCAGAGGAAGGCAAGGTCCGCCGAATTGATGACCTTCGCCCGCTCGGCGACGTCCTTGCGGCCCTCGGCCGAAATGCTCAGCAGCTCGATCTCGGGCCGGGCGGCCAGACGGTCGGCAATCCGGAGACCGGTGGTGCCGGAGGAGCCGTCGATAAAGACCTTGATGCTCATCCCTGTCCCTCCTCCCAGCGGGCCACGGCGTCCAGCGCCAGCTCGATCTGATGGCGGACGCTGGCGGCGGTGGGGCCGCCGTAGCTGGTCCGGCCCTCGCAGCAGCAGATCAGGTCGATGGCGTCAAAGACGTCGGCCTCAAACAGCTCGCTGTATTGCTTGAACTCGTCGAGGGTCAGTTCTTCCAGAACCTTGTCCCGGGCGATGCAGTCGGAGACCATGCAGCCGGTCAGCTTGTAGGCGTCCCGGAAGGGCATTCCCTTCCTTGTCAGGTAGTCGGCGCAGTCGGTGGCGTTGATGAAGCCCCGGGCCGCGGCCCGGCGCATATTGTCGGGCAGGGTGCGCATGGTGTCCAGCATGGGGGTGACCGTCCGCAGGCAGAGCTCGAGGGTGTCCACGGCGTCGAAGACGGCCTCCTTGTCCTCCTGCATATCCTTGTTGTAGGCCAGGGGGATGCCCTTCATCATGACCAGCAGGGTGTTCAGGTCGCCGTAGACCCGGCCGGTCTTGCCCCGAATCAGCTCGGTGACGTCGGGGTTTTTCTTCTGGGGCATGATGGAGGAGCCGGTGGTGAAGGCGTCGTCCAGCTCGATGAACTTGAATTCCCAGCTGCACCAGAGGATGATCTCCTCCGACAGGCGGGACAGGTGCATCATGCAGGTGGCGATGGCGGAAGCCAGCTCGATGCAGAAATCGCGGTCGGACACGCCGTCCAGGCTGTTGGGGCAGGGGGCCGCAAAGCCCAGCTTTTCGGCGGTGAACTGGCGGTCCAGGGGGTAGGTGGTCCCGGCCAGAGCGCCCGAACCCAGCGGGCACTGGGAGTCCATCCGGCGGGTGGCGTCCGCGAAGCGGTCCAGATCCCGCAGCAGCATCCAGGCATAGGCCATCAGGGCGTGGCCGAAGGTGATGGGCTGAGCCCGCTGCAAATGGGTATAGCCGGGCATGACGGCGGAGGTGTTCTCGGCGGCCTTTTTGCAGAGCACCCGCACCAGCTCGGCGATCTGCCCCTGAAGGGCGCGGCTGTAGTCCCGCAGGGTGAGCCGGATGTCCAGCGCCACCTGATCGTTCCGGCTGCGGCCGGTGTGCAGCCGCTTGCCCGCATCGCCCACCCGGGCGGTGAGGGTCTGCTCCACAAAGGTATGCACGTCCTCGGCGGCGGGGTCGATTTCCAGCGCCCCGCTGGCCAGATCGTCGGCGATGGAGGCAAGGCCGCTGAGGATGGCTTCGCAGTCCTGCTCCGAGATGATGCCCTGCCGGGCCAGCATGGCGGCGTGGACGCCGCTGCCCTTCATGTCCTGGGCAATCATCCGCTGGTCAAACCGGATGGAGGAATTGAAATCGTTTACGCGGGAATCGACCGCTTTGGAAAAGCGGCCTTTCCAGAGTTGTTCAGCCATGGGTTGTCCTTTCTGTTAAAATCGAGTACGGTTTGCCGCTTTTTCGAGAAAAAGCGGCGCAAAAAGCGTTTCAGTGCAAAACCGCATCCGCGGTTTTGAGGGGAATTTTAAAGCATGGGGCAGGCCCGGTTGGGGTGTTTTCGTTTTTTCTGCAGGTTCTGCTGCAACACAGGTTCAGGGCAAGAATTCCCAGAGCGGGGTGAGGGAGGGGATTTCGATTCCCCTCCCTGGACTCTTGCGCTTAGCCAATATTTGCGGCGGGACTAGCGCCCTTGCAAATATTGGAGCGCTGCGCCAGCCCCGCCTCGCTTCATCCGCCGCAGGCGGCGCTTCGGCAGGTCTGCTCCCTCTGGACTCCCCCTACCCACCCTTAAACGACCAGGGCGTGCCCTCTTGCGCTTAGCCAATATTTGCGGCGGGACTGGCGCCCTTGCAAATATTGGAGCGCTGCGCCAACAACGCCTCGCTTCATCTGCCGCAGGCAGCGCTTCGGCGTTGTTGCCCTGGACCCGATAAAAGAGGATTGCACTCCGCCCGGTGCCACCGTCCCGGACTCAGGGCGGGGCCTTTGGCCCCAGAGTCCGTGCCGACGGCCCCGACGCTCCGTGCTGATGGGGAATTTGCCCGCGGTGCGCGGGCGGGTGACGGAAAGCGGGTGCCTCTGCCCATTTGCCGCAGGCGTCCAAAGTTCCCACAGCTTCTGCTTCGGCAAAGCTCATTTCTTTTCATCTTTACTCCCTCCCGCCCTCCCTTTTAAGGAACCCGGGGGCACGCCCCCGGACCCCTTTTAGAGCGCTCCCTTTTGGAAGCGTGACCGTCCCTGCCGAACCCGCAGAGGGAGCCGAACGTTTTGAACGGCTGGCTCCGCCACTACAGACCGCGTTGTGGGCTGTCTTGGCGGGGACTGCCGGGCAAATCCGGACGGCGAACCGGGAAGCAGCCGTTTTCCGCTTGTTCCCCCCCCCGGAGGGGGGCAGCACCGCCGAAGCGCCGCCTGCGGCGGATGAAGCAAGGCGTGTGCTGGCGCAGCGCTCCAATATTTGCAAGGGCGTCAGTCCCGCCGCAAATATTGGCTAAGCGCAAGAGGAACGCCGCGCAGCGGCAAGGGGGGACACCTTAAAAGGGCGGGTGGGTGGGTTCCAAATCCATGAAAAACGGCAAAGCCGCCGCAGGAATATGCTCCTGCGGCGGTGCCGCCGGCGTCGTCGCCGACAGGGGGTAATCTCTGCGCGAAAGTGTAAGAAACGTGCAGAGCGAAGATGTCAGAGGTCCGGTTTTACTTGATCTCGGGCCAGTTCTTGGAGAGCTTCGCCCGCTCCTTGATGGACAGGCCGAACAGGTTGATGAACCCGGCCGAATCCGCCTGGTTGTAGTCCTCATCCTCGCCGAAGGAAGCGGTCTGCTCGTCGTAGAGGGTGTAGGGGGAGCTGACGCCCGCGTTGATCATGTTGCCCTTGTAGAGCTTGAGCTTGACGTCGCCGGTGACGGTCTTTTCGAGGCTGTCGGCGAAGGCGTCCAGCGCCTCCCGCAGCGGGGTGAACCACTGGCCGTTGTAGACGATGTCGGCGTACTTCTGGGCCAGCTGGGCCTTGAAGTGGGCGCTCTCCTTGTCGAGGGTGATGGTCTCCAGCACGTTGATGGCCTTGTAGAGGATGGCGCCGCCCGGGGTCTCGTAGACGCCGCGGCTCTTCATGCCCACCAGCCGGTTTTCGACGATGTCCAGCAGGCCGATGCCGTTCTCGCCGCCCACCTTGTTCAGGTACTCCACCAGCTCGACCGCGCCCATCTCCTGGCCGTTGACGGCGGTGGGGATGCCCTTCTCGAAGTGGATGGTCACATAGGTCGGGGTGTCGGGGGCCTGCTCGGGGCTGACGCCCAGCTCCAGGAAGCCGGGCTTGTTGTACTGGGGCTCGTTGGCCGGGTTCTCCAGGTCCATGCCCTCGTGGCTCAGGTGCCACAGGTTCTTGTCCTTGGAGTAGTTGGTCTCACGGCTGATCTTGAGGGGGATGTTGTGGGCCTCGGCGTAGTCGATCTCCTCGTCCCGGCTCTTGATGTCCCACTCACGCCAGGGGGCGATGATGGCCATGTCGGGGCAGAAGGCTTTCAGGGTCAGCTCAAAGCGGACCTGATCGTTGCCCTTGCCGGTGCAGCCGTGGCAGATGGCGTCCGCGCCCTCTTTCTTTGCGATGTCGGCCAGCGCCTTGGCGATGCAGGGGCGGGCAAAGGAGGTGCCCAGCAGGTAATCCTCATACTTTGCGCCGAACTTCAGGGTGGGGAAGATGTAATTCTCGACAAAGTCCTTCTTCAGGTCCAGCACATACAGCTTGGACGCGCCGGTCTTTTTGGCCTTTTCCTCCAGGCCGTCCAGCTCGGTGCCCTGGCCCACGTCGCCCGAGACCGCGATGACCTCGCAGTTGTTGTAGTTCTCCTTCAGCCAGGGGATGATGATGGAGGTATCCAGGCCGCCCGAATAGGCCAGCACTACTTTTTTGATATTTTCCTTTTTCATGGTCGGTTGCTCCTTTGTCTTTGTTGAATCTGGGGTCTTACACTTTTTCTGGGGCCGGGCTCTTTCCCGGCGCCGCTTCCTCGCGTTTCGCGGTTACGTCCTTTATTATACGCCGGGCGTCCGCCGCGTCAATGCGGAAAACCGCCAAACCTTGGCCCCATTTCCGGCGGGTTTTGTGCGTTTTGCATTTTTATTTAAAAATCATGGTATATTTTATAAGTATATTCATTCTCAAGCCGGTATATATTGGGTTTTCCCTGCATGGATATGCAAAAAGGCCGGGAAGCGGCTTCCCGGCCCTCTGGGGCGCATTTGATCTTACCGATTGTATTTTTCCAGCAGATTTTGAAGTTCCTGCTCCGAAAGCCGCCGCACCGGGGCGGGTTCCCCCCGCCCGGGATGGAGGGACAGCCCCCAGGTGGACAGCCCCTGCCACCGGCCGAACTTGTAGCCGGTCCGCGGCTGGCGGCCCTGGCAGACAAAGCCGAATTTTTCGTGGAACCGCTCGCTGGCGGGGTTGGGGTCGGCCAGCAGGGCGTAGACGTTCCAGCAGCCCTGAAGCCGCAGCGCTTCCAGCAGGGCGGCGTAGAGCTTTGCCGCCGCCCCCGTCCCTCTGGCCCAGGGGGCGCAGTAGATGGTGCTCTCCACATCCCAGCGGAACGCCTCCCGCTCGTGCCAGGGGTGGGCGCAGGCGTAGCCCAGAAGCCGCCCGTCCCCGTCCCGGGCCAGAAACAGGGGCGCACATTCCAGCGTCCGGTCCACCCACGCCTCGTATTCCCCGAGGGCGGAGGGGGTGATCTGGAAGGTGGCGGTGTGGTTCAGGACATACCAGTTGTAAATTTCGAGGATCTCCGCCGCGTCGGCCCGGCACGCCACCGAGAGCCGGGGGCGGTTTTCCTCGGCCCACCGGGCGCAGAGGGCCTCCTTCTCGGCCTTTTTCAGCCGTTTGAGGGCGGCCTCCCGCCGGAGGGCGGCGGGTTTGTCGGGGCAGCGCTCCAGATAGGCCAGTCCCACCGCCCCCATGGCCCGGGTGGCCTTCGCCCCCTTGCCGCTCTTATGGGCGTGGAGCCGGGCGGCGGGGTCGGTGGTCCAGCCGGCATAGAGCTGGCCCCCGGCGCAGCGCACCATATAGACCCAGGCCTCCTGCCGGGGTTCCGTTTGGCTCGGCATGGTCAGATTCTCCCGTTGTTTTTCAGCACCAGACGGCAGGCCGCCACGGCGGTTTCCTTATCCTTGGCGGTAATCAGGAAGCGGCTGGCGTGGCAGAAGCTGATCCCCTCGAGGCCGCTTTTCCGGGCGATGACCTCGGGGCTCTGGCCCGCCCAGGACTGGGGGAAGGGGAGCTTCGACTTTTTGGTCTTGGGGTCGGTGACGCACTGGGCGCTCCAGCCGCCCCGCTGGCTGGGGTAGACCACAAAGAGGGAATCGGTCTTGTACAGGCCGTTTTTCCAGGGCAGGTAGCAGGGCAGAATGACAATCCCGTCCTTCGAGGCCTCGTAGGCCTGGCGGACCCGGTCGTCGGCCCGGTTCACCGCGTTGGCGCTGGCGATTTGATGCTCGAGAATCTGCTTTGCCACCGCCACGGCCCGGGCAAAACAGGCGTCGGAGTCCTCCTTCGAGTCCCAGACGGGGTTGAAAAAGCCGATGGCGTCGCAGAGGCTGTTCTGCTCGCCGGTGTTGTCGTTGAGGTCCAGCGGCTGGACGAAGTTTTCGTCCACCAGCCGGGCCTGATGCTCGCCCACCAGGCCCGGCCCCAGCACCCGCCACAGCAGCCCGAAGGCCGCGTAGGGGACCCCGTTGGGGCGGGTCTCCCTTGGCTCGTCGTGGTGGTCGAACAGGCCGCCCCCCACGTCGTAGACAATGCCGTCAAAGTCTTCCGGCACCACAAAGCCCCGGGTGACCTGAAAGTCGGGGCGGACGATCTGGAGAAGGGCCGTTGCAAAGACGTCGTCGGCGTGGAATTTGCCCCCGTGGGTGAAGCCGTTGGCAGGGATCTTCATAGGAAACTACCTCTTTCGTTTTTCTTGAACTGCGGGCCGCCCAGCAAAAAAGCCCCGGGGAAGGGGCTTTTTCGGGCCTTGCGGCCAATGGGCCGGGGTTCAGGCGTTGACGGCCAGAACGTCGGCGTAGAACTGGCGCATCTCCTCCTCGGTGGAGAAGTTGGCCACATACATCTGGTTGCCCATGGCGCCGGCCAGAGCGTCGGGGATGCGCTCCACCATCTTCATGTTGTCCTGATACTTCTGCATGATCTGCTCGTGGCTGTACACGAAATTCTTGCCGTCCCGGCGGCCTGCGTAGGCGCAGTAGAAGTGCTCGCCCACCGGCATATCGGTTCCGCCGAAGGCGATCATGTCGGCCCAGATCTTGTAGACGTTGGTGGAACGGGCGAAGTTGATCATATCCGGGGTGAAGCCGCCGCAGGGGCGCATATTCACTTCCAGAGCGACCACCTTGCCCTTTTCGCCCATGCTGGCCTGGTCCTCGGTCATCCGGAAGAACTCGAAGTGGACAAAGCGGCTCTTGACCCCGAAGCTCTTGACGGTGGCCCGGCCTGCGGCGCGGGTGTCCTCGGGCAGGTCCTTGACGATGTAATAGATGGAGTTGTCCCGGTCGTTGACCACGTCCATGATGGACATGGGGGTGACGTTGCCCGCCTCAAAGATGGGGTTGCCGTTGGCGTCGATGATGGCGTCGTAGCTGTTGACCTCGGCGTGGACGAACTCCTCCATGATATAGGGCACGTCCGGGTGGCAGGAGGCGCGGACGTTCAAAAAGCGCTGGAGCTCCTGGTCATTGGACAGCTTGTGGGTGTCGGAGGCGCCGACGCCGTTGTCCGGCTTGACCACCACAGGGTAGCCCACCTCGTCGATGAACTTCCTGCAGCCCTCGAAGGTATCCACCAGATGGTAGCGGGCGGTGGTGATGCCCGCCTTCTGGTAATATTCCTTCATCTTGCTCTTGTACTTGATCCGGGGGATGTCGCTGGTCTGGAAGCCGGAGGTGATGTTGAAGTCGGTCCGCAGGGCGGCGTCCCGCTCCAGCCAGTACTCGTTGTTGGACTCCAGCCAGTCGATCCGGCCATACTTGAAGGTGAAGAAAGCCACGGCGCGGTAGACCTCGTCGTAATCCTCCAGGGTGTCGACCTTGTAGTATTCGTCCAGGCTCTCCTTCAGCTCGGGCATCAGCTCGTCGTAGGGCTGGTCGCCGATGCCCAGAACGTTCATGCCGTTGCTGCGCAGCTCATGGCAGAACTGCCAGTAGTTGGTCGGGAAATTGGGCGAGATGAAGATGAAGTTTTGCATGATAAACGATCCCCTCTTTTTTCAATAGCAATAATATATAACCGGGTCTGCCCCGGCGTCCGGTTTGGATGGGGTACAGGCCGGCTTACCCCAGCAGCCAGGGCAGGAAATAGACCGCCTGCTTATACCACCAGTCCCAGTCGTGGGCCACGTCGCCGCCCCAGATATCCACCCAGACGGGGATGCCCTTTTCCTCAAAAATCTGCTTGAGCCGCTCGGTGGTGGCGGGCTGCTCCCAGGGGCCCTGGCCGCAGCAGATCACCGCCTTTTTGTTCCGGTAGAGGTCCATATAGGGGTGGTCGGCGGGCAGGCCCGGCAGATAGTGGACCGGGGAATTCTGGTAGACCACCTCGTCCATATAGTTCCCGAAGCCGTATTCCGAGGTATAGATGCCGCTGAGGGCGAGGCAGCCGTCAAACCGGTCGGGCCAGCGCAGATACAGGTTGACCGCGTGGGTCGCCCCCAGGCTGCACCCGAAGGGGATGATGCCCGGCGCACTGTCCCAGCCGTTGTAATCCATGGCCATGGCCTGGAACTGGGGGACCAGCTCGTCCACGATATAGTGGAGCCACGTTTCGTAGCTGCGGATCCGCCAGTAGGGGTCGCCCGCCGTATCGGACCAGCTCTCCTTGTCCAGCGTGTCGATGGAAAGGACCATCAGCTGGCCGGACTCAATCCAGGGGGCCAGCGTCTCGTGCATATGGAAGTTTTCAAAGTCGTAGAACCGCCCGTCCTGACAGGGGATATAGAGCATGGGCCGTCCGGCGTGGCCGTAGACCTCGCACTCCATCTCCCGGCCCAGAATCGGGCTGTATTCCTTGAAATACTGCGTTTTCATTCCAAAATTCCTCCTCTTAAGCGCCCGGCTTTGCCCGGGCAGGGGATTTCTTCCGATGTCAGATGTCGAGGCCGAACAGCAGCGTTCCCAGCATGAAGGGCAGCTGCCGCTCCCAGCTGGCTTCGCTGTGGGTGCCGCCGGGGACAATCCTCTGGGTCAGAAAGACGCCCCGGGCCATGATCTGGGCGCCGAAGTCCGCAAACCCGCGGCGCATTCCCTGATGCCGGCCCATCTCGCGGGAGCCATAGTCCATGTAGAGCACCGTGCCGGGGGCCAGCCTGGCCCGGCGGACCAGAGCGGCGAGTTTTTCGGGGGCGACCCAGATCGAAGGGGAGAGGGCCGCCGCCCGGGAAAAGACCTCCCCGTGCTGAAACAGGGCGTACAGGCTCATCAGCCCGCCCATGGAACTGCCGCCGATCATGGTGTGCTCCCGGTCCGGCAGGGTGCGGCAGTTTTCGTCGAGGAAGGGCTTGAACTCCCGGATATACCACTCGAGGGTTTCCTGGCCCTTTCCGTCAAAATGGCCGAAGGCCGGGTCGTCGAAGCGGTAGGGGGAATACTCCGCCAGCCGCTCGTTGTTGGCCCCGGTGTTGCACTGGAGAGCCGCCACGATGAGCGGAATCTCGTTTTCATCCAGATACTTTTCCAGCCCCCAGCTCTTGCCGTAGGTGGCGTCCTCATCCCAGAACACATTCTGCCCGTCGAACATATACAGCACCGGGAACCGGCGCTCCGGCTCGGAATCGTACATCACCGGCAGATAGACGTATGCATCGCGCTTTTCCCAGCCGTTGACGGCGGGGTAATCCACGCTCCATTTTTCAACCATTGTATTCCCTTCCCTCCAAAAATCCCCCCGGAACGCCGGGATGCGCTGCATCCGGCGGGCGGGGACACCCGTTAGTGTATCACGGCCGGGCCGGGATTTCAATTCGGGGGCGGGATCTTCGGCAGGCCGGGGCAGCCTTTCCGGATGACAATACCAAGAGAGCGCCCCGCAGAAAGCACACGGCCCTCTGCGCGGCGCTCTCGTGGGATATTGGTTCCGGCGCGGGGCAAACGATCAATAGACCTTCTCCACCGGGACGATCCAGCCCTTGGTGTCGGGCAGACGGCCCCACTGCATCCCGGTCATGGTGTCGTAGAGCTTCTGGGTGACGGGGCCGATCTTGCCGTCGCCGATGAAGGCGTGCTCCCCCTTCCAGACCAGCTCCTTGACGGGGGAGACGACGGCGGCGGTGCCGGTGCCGAAGACTTCCTCCAGCTTGCCCTCCCGGGCGGCGTTCATGATGTCGGCGATGGCCAGCTTGCCCTCGATGACCTCATAGCCCCAGTCCTTGAGCAGCTCGATGCAGCTGCGGCGGGTGACGCCGGGCAGGACGGTGCCCACGGTGGCGGCGGTATAGACCTTGCCGTCGATCTTGAACATGATGTTCATGCTGCCGACTTCCTCGACGTACTTCTTCTCGACGCCGTCCAGCCAGAGCACCTGGGCGTAGCCCTGTTCCTCGGCCAGCTCGCCGGCCTTGATGGAGGCCGCGTAGTTGCCGCCGCACTTGGTGAAGCCGGTCAGGCCGGGGGCGGCGCGGATGTACTCATCCTCGACGTAGATCCGGACCGGGTCAATCCCCTCGGCATAGTATGCGCCGGAGGGAGAGCAGATGATGCAGAACAGATATTCCTTCGAGGCGTGGACGCCCAGGCCCACGTCGGCGGCAAAGACGAAGGGCCGGATATAGAGGGACGCGCCGTCGGTGTGGGGCACCCAGTCCCGGTCCACGTCCACCAGCGCCTTGACGGCCTGGATGTAATCGTCCACGGGGATCTGCGGGATGCACAGCCGGTCCGCCGAATCCTGCATCCGCCGGGCGTTGCACTCGGGGCGGAACAGCTGGATGGTGTCGTCGGCGGTGCGGTAGGCCTTCATGCCCTCAAAGATTTCCTGCGCATAGTGGAACACCACCGTCGCCGGGTCCAGCTCAAAGGGGGCGTAGGGCACGATGCGGGGGTCGTGCCAGCCCTGGCCGGCGGTATAATTCATCAGGAACATATGGTCGGTGAACTTCTTGCCGAAGCCCAGCTTTGTCTCGTCCTCCGGCTTTGCCTTGGGGGCGGTGGTGCGGGTCAGTTTAATATCCAACATAATTTTCCCTCTTTCCGGTTTTGGGGCGGGGCGCAGCGCCTCGGAGCGCCCGGCCTCCCGCCCGTTGCTTTCCCTAATTATAGTAGCAAGTGAAAATTTTACAAGAGGGACGGCAATTATTTTCATCTTGCACCGGTGCAAGTTGTGGGATATTGTGTTACAATAGAGCCACAGTGCGCCGGGCCGCCCATTTGTGCCCGAATTGCCCGGCGCCGGAAAGGAAGCTGCCATGATTCAAGGCGTGATTTTTGACCTGGACGGCCTGATGTTTGACACCGAGCGGATCTGGGACAGTCTCTGGGAGCCGGTGCTGACCGAGCTGGGCCTGCCCTATTTCGAGGGGATCGGCGACACCGTCCGGGGGTCCACCGGGGACGCCATGGCCCGGACCCTCCGCCAGCTGTACGGCCCCGACTGCGACACCGCCGCCATTGTGGCGGCGCTGTACCGGAAGGCCGGGGAAATCTTCGCCCGGCCCGTGCCCAAAAAGCCGGGCCTCGACGCCCTGCTGGCCTGGCTCAAGGAGCAGGGCATCCCGGCGGCGGTGGCCTCCTCCAGCGCCGAACAGACCGTCCGCACTCACCTGAAAAACGGCGGCATCGAGGACTGTTTCGCCGCCGTCGTGGCGGGGGACACGGTCTCCCGCTCCAAGCCCGCGCCCGACATCTTCCTGAAAGCCGCCGGGCTTTTGGGCGCAGACCCCGCCCATTGCCTTGTGCTGGAGGACAGCCACAACGGCGTCCGGGCCGGGGCCGCCGGGGGCTTCGTCACCGTCATGGTCCCCGACATGATGCCGGTGACCGACGAGATGCGGCAGCTGTCGGCCTGCCAGTGCGCCAGCCTCAACGAGGTGCTGGACAAGCTCCGGGCCGGGGAATTCTGACCGGTCATAAAAAACCAACGCGCAGAGCGTTCGCTTTCTCCCAGAAGGGAGGGCGGCGCTCTGCGCGTTTTTTCAGCGGGCGGGCGGGTCCAGCCTCCTGTTCAGCTCCCGCAGCTCCCGGACGGCCCTGCCCCGCCCCGTATTTCCGGGAGCCGGTCCGCCGGTACCGCATCCCGCCCCGGTATCTGGAGCTGGAAGTGTCGGTGTAATCCCGCTCGGCGTGGGTGGTGAAGAAATCGGAAAAGCTGGCGGGCACCGGCATCGAGAGGGGGGCGGCCGGGCCGGTATTTTCCCATCCGTTGACAATCTTTTTTGTATTTGTTACCATGGTAGAAAATGTTGTGTGCAAGAGGCGTCCGGCCTGCGGCACGGCAGGCCCGCAGCCCTTGCAAAACCACAGAAAGCAGGTGTATCGAACATGAAATTTGACGTCCGCTATGCAAACCACCCGGAGGATTCCAAACACTACGATACCGCCCAGCTGCGGAAGCACTACCACATCTCCCACATCTTTGAGCCGGATTCCATCAACCTGACCTATTCCCATCAGGACCGGATCATCGCCGGAGGCATTATGCCGGTGGAGCAGGCCCTCAAGCTGGAGAGCTGCAAGGAGCTGGCCGCCCCCTATTTCCTGGCCCGCCGGGAGATGGGCGTCATCAACATCGGCGGCCCGGGCCGGGTGACGGCCGACGGGGAAGTCTACCCGCTGGGCAGCCGGGACGGGCTCTACCTCGGGATGGGAATCAAAGAGCTGGTCTTTGCTTCCGACGACAAGGCAAACCCCGCAAAATTCTACATCAACTCCTGCCCGGCCCACCGCACCTGCCCCACCGTCCTGATTCCGATGGCAAAGGCCCGGGAGAACCATCTGGGCAGCCAGCTGACCGTCAACGAGCGGATTCTCCGCCAGTACATCCACCCCGCCGTCTGCGAGAGCTGCCAGCTGAGCATGGGCATGACCAGCCTTCTGCCCGGCAACGTCTGGAACACCATGCCCTGCCACACCCACGAGCGGCGGATGGAGGTCTATCTCTATTTTGACCTGCCGGAGGATCAGGCCGTCTTCCACATGATGGGGCAGGGCAGCGAGACCCGCCACATCCTGATGCACAACGAGGAAGCCGTCATCTCCCCCAGCTGGTCCATCCACTCGGGCGTCGGCACCTCCAACTACACCTTTATCTGGGGAATGTGCGGCGAAAATCAGGACTTTGACGACATGGACGGCATCCCCACCCAGGATCTGCTCTAAAAAAGGAGGCAAACCGCATGAATCTTTTTGATCTGACCGGCAAGGTCGCCCTTGTGACCGGCGGGGCCCATTCCATCGGGCTGGCGCTGGGGGTCGGGCTGGCGAAAGCCGGCGCCACCGTCTGCTTCAACTGCTCCAGCGAGGCCAGCCGCCAGCGGGGCATGGAGGCCTACGCGCAGGCCGGGGTGAAGGCCCACGGCTATGTGGCCGACGTGACCGACGAGGCCGCCATGACCGCCCTTGTGGCGCAGATTCGGCAGGAGGTCGGAATCATCGACATTCTGGTCAACAACGCGGGGGTCATCAAGCGGATTCCCATGACCGAGATGAAGGTGGAGGATTTCTCCCGGGTGCTGGACGTGGATCTGGTGGCCCCCTTTATTTGCAGCAAGGCGGTCATCCCCGGGATGATCGAAAAAGGCCACGGCAAGATCATCAACATCTGCTCCATGATGAGCGAGCTGGGCCGGGAGACCGTTTCGGCCTACGCCGCCGCCAAGGGCGGGCTGAAAATGCTGACCAAAAACATCTGCTCGGAATACGGCGGAGCCAACATCCAGTGCAACGGCATCGGCCCCGGCTACATCGCCACCCAGCAGACCGCCCCGCTGCGGGAGGTCCAGCCGGACGGCAGCCGCCATCCCTTCGACCAGTTCATCATCAGCAAAACCCCGGCCGGCCGCTGGGGCACCACCGACGATCTGGTGGGTCCCGCCGTCTTCCTGGCCTCCGACGCCAGCAACTTTGTCAACGGCCACATCCTCTATGTGGACGGCGGCATTCTGGCCTACATCGGCAAGCAGCCCTGAGCGCCCCGCCGGGGACGCCGGGCGAAACCGGAACGGCCGTATCGCAAAAAGAGAGACGGGCTTCCCCCCAAAAAGGGGCGGCCCGTCTCTTTTTCCGCGCAAAGCAGCCCCCCATGGAAGGTTCGGCTCTCCGGGCGTTCAGGACAAATCTTCGCCGTTCGTTGCGATGACCTTACACCGCTCAAAGATGGCCTTGCAGTATCAGGTAAAACTCAATCAGTTCCCGCCCGGCCATTCGATTTTGCCTCCAGCGGCCAGCGCCGGGTGCTGCATCCGCCAGACCGAGCGGTTGCCCCCCCACCGTCTGCGGGTAGTGGAGGACCGCCGCCGCCAGCACGTTTTTCCCTGCCCGGAGCCAGGGGGGACAGGTCGATCTCATCGTAAAACCAGACCTGTCCGTCCCCCTTCTGAGGACCGCGGCAGACCACAGAACCGTTCACATAGAGGATATAGCGGGAGTCTGCCGTAACCCGGCATAAGGCCCGCTCCGGTTTGCAGGGCAGCTCCAGCTCTCTGCGCATCCGGCAGAGCACCGCACCGGCTGCTGCCTGATCCGGTATTTCTCGGCGGACAGCGCGGTGTTCCGGCTGCTGTTCGCCTGAAAATTTTCTTTTTGTGCGGCGCAGATCACGCCGTGCAGAGGATGCACAGAATACGCTGCCCATCCCGCAGATGTGCAGCGGATGTGCAAAAATGTGCAAGCACCTTGAGAAGCAAAAAACCCACGATAAATCTTGCGATTTATCGTGGGTTTTTGGTGCGATGGAAGGGACTCGAACCCCCGGCCTACTGATTCGTAGCGCAAGTCAGGGGTAATTCCTCCATTATGCCGCCCGCCGTAAAACATAAAATTTTATCGATAATAAGTAATTTGTCCGAATTCGTGTTTCACATCCACTGGTAAATTTTGCACCTGTTGTCAACCATTGTACAGGGTGAAACCGTGCAAATTCCGTGCAGAAACCGTGCAGAGCGATTTTAGAAACTCGGAAGCAATTCACACACAAATGACTTGACGGCATTGTTTTGGGTGGCCATTTGCTGTATGTTATTTTATGTTTTCTTTCAGATCGCACGGAATCCTTTGCCGATGATCTCGCTGGAGTTGACGATGGTCAGAAAAGCCCCGGGGTCGGTGCGGCGCAGAAAATCCCGCAGCTGCAGGGCCTGGCGGCTGGTCAATGCCACCATAATGGCGGTTTTGGGCTCCCGGGTATAGGAGCCGGTCACCACTTCTTCGGTCGCAGTACGGTTCAGGGTGTGGAGGATAAATTCCCGCACCTCATCCGGCTTTTGGGAGATGATGGTGCAGACCTTGCGCAGGTTCAAACTCTCGATGGCGGTGTCCACCACCGTGCACTTTGCGGCCACCCCCAGGATACAGTATAAGCCGGTTTTGGGGCCGAACAGGCAGGCCGCCCAGAGAACGATCCCCAGATCGCTGATGAGCAGTGCCCGGCCGATCTCAAAGCCGAAATATTTGTGCAGGATCATGGCGATGATCTCGGTGCCGCCGGTGCTGGCCCCAATATTGAAGATCAGGCCGCTGGCTGCCGCCGGGAGAAAGATGGCAAAGCAGAGCTCGAGAAACGGGTCGTCGGTGATGGGTTCTGTGACCGGCCAGAGGGTCTCGAACAGGCTGCAGAAAGCAGAGAGCATGACCGAGGAATAGAGGGTCCATCCCATCACCCTTTTGCCCAGGAACAGAAACCCCAAAAGGAGCATCCCAAGGTTTGCGGCCCACATAAAGGCACCGACCGAAATCCCCGGAAAAACCGACGCCAGCACGATGGACAGGCCTGTCGCACCGCCGAATACAAAGTTGTTGGGGGTACAGAAGAAATTCAGGGTGACAGCGTACAGCAGCAGGCCGACGTTCAGCAGAAAAAAGGTCTTTCCAAACCGTCCGCAATCTTCCCGCGTAAGGCGGATGGAAAACTTGTTGGAATGAGTCATAACTTTTCGATCACCTCGGAAAGGCTATTCAGGATTCCATGGGCAGTGCTCTGGTCCATCTTTTCGCCGTGGCGGGGGCGCAGAGCATAGACGGTCATCCCTGCATTTTTGGCGGCCGCAATGCCGGTGGGAGAATCCTCCACCGCAAAGGCGGTTTCCGGGGTGAGACCCAGCGCGGCCATGGCCCGCAGATAGATCTCAGGGTCTGGCTTATGGGCAGTGCATTCCTCCCCGCTGATGACGTAATCCACAAGGCCGGTGACCCCGGCCGCCTCCATAAAACGGCGGATGGCTTTCTGATCCGAGGAGGAGGCAATGGCCACCCGAAGACCCCGCCGGTGTAGCTCTTCAAACAAGGGTTTGACCTGGGGGTCCGCCAGCTTGCGGTAATCCTCCGGGTGGAACCGGCGGTAAGCCCGGTAGCCCTGGAGCATCTGCTCCCGCAGCTCGGCATCGCCGGGGACCAGCGTCTCCCAGATGGCCTTTTCGTTGGAGCCCACAAAATCCACCCCCCGGGCCCCGGGAAAATCCATCCGGTCCAGATAGGCCTCCCGGCGGCACTGGTAAAAGTGCTCGGTGTCAGCCAGCACCCCATCCATATCAAAAACAACGCCCTGTATCATAGTTTCTCCCTTCCCCAGCCCGGCAGGCCGGTCCTTCCTCCCAACAAAAAGGGGGAGGGGGCTGCGGACAGCCGCCCTCCCCGGGGAGGAACTCTATGTAATAAGATGTGATGCGATTAGTACTCCAGCTTCCACATATAGCGGCGCTTGGTCAGCGGGTGCTGGCGGACGTAGCTCAACTCCTCAGCGTAGACGCGGAAGACGGCGGTGTGGAGCATCGGATCAAAGAAGGTGGCCACATTGGAGGGAACCACCCCGCCCAGGCCGTAGTCCTTGGCGTCCACCACAGTGGTCAGAGCGTCGAACCGGTTCAGGAAGGTCAGAGCGCGGGCATCCACCGAGCGGGTCTTGCCGTCGTTCATCAGCAGGATGAAGGGGACGTCCTTGTCCACGATCTCGAAGGGGCCGTGGAAGAATTCGCCGGAGTGGAAGGAGCCGGAGTTGATCCACTGCATCTCCATCATCAGGCAGATGGAGGTGGAGTAGGCCACCTCAGCGGAAGCGCCGCTGGACATCACATAGACGACCGGAGCATCGGCGTACTTGACCGCGAACTCCTTGGCGGCCTTGCGGGCGGCGTTGGCGCTGTTCTCGGCCAGCTCAAAGATGGCGTCGAAGCCAGCCAGCATCTGCTCGTAGATGGGGCAACCCTCGGTCTGCTGCATCAGCTCGACGGCCAGAGCCATGACGTAGCCCATCTTCTCCAGCTTGGCGGCGTAGTTGGCCTCGAAGCCGTGGACGATGACGTGGTCTGCGTCCTTGGTCAGGGCGGAGCCTGCCGCATGGGTCACGCTGACCACGGTAGCTCCGGCCTCTTTGGCCACTGCGTTGGCGCGGACGGTCTCGGGGGTGGTGCCGCCCAGAGAAGCGGAGATCACGACGGTGTTCTCCCCCAGCCAGGCGGGAGTATCGGTGTTGAACTCATTGGCGGTGAAGTGGTAGGCCCGCAGTTTCTTTGCATTGTGGTCCAGGAAATATTTGCCGGGGTAGAGCTCTGCCTTGGAAGCGCCGCAGCCCACAAAAGCCACATTCTCTACGGTGTGACGGGAAACGATATCGGCCACGATGTTCTTCACGTTGTTCATATCAATGTTATACATAGTTCTTTCTCCTTTTTCAGATTCTATGACAGAGGGTTTGTATGGTACGGAAGGGAAAATTATATTAACCGAGAGTCCGGTTAAATCAAGATGCCAAGGGCGTTGACCACAATGCCGCCCACAATGCAGGTCAGCAGCAGCCAGCCGGTGCTGACCTTCTTCTTGATCAGGGTGTACATGCCCATCACGACGGCCAAATCAATAGCGCAGGGCAGAATCGTGTCGATGATGTCCTGAAGAACCAGTCCTGTGGACTCAAAGGCAATGGGGGTAGTCAGACCCACCATGCTGGCTACCATCGCGCCGATGACCATCAGGCCAACAATGCCGCAAACGTACATCATCTTGTCCATCATGCCGCCCTGGAGGTTGGTCAGGTACTTGCTGCCGGTGGTATAACCGATCTTAGCGCAAAGCCAGGTTACCACAAAGGAAGGCACAAAGGAAATCAGCATAGCCAGGATGGGTCCCAGGATGCTGCCCTGCTGGGCCAGCTGGATGCCCAGGCCGAAGGCGATGATCCGGACGGTGCCCTGGAAGAAGCTGTCGCCAATGCCGGACAGGGGCCCCATCAGAGAGGTCTTCACCGCGTTGATGGTGTCGGGATTGAAGTTTTCACGGTCAGCCGCATATTGCTCCTCCATGCTGGCCGCCAGACCCAGGGTAAAAGCGCTGGTCTGAGGAGTGCAGTTATAGAAAGCCATGTGCCGGTTATAGGCTTCCTTCTTGTGGGCCAGCTGCTCGGGGTCTTTCTCGTTGGGATACAGCCGGTCCAAAGTGGGGGCAATGCCGTACAAAAAGCCCATGTTCATCTGACGTTCGTAGTTCCAGCTGGCCTGGATCGCCCAGGAACGCCACACGAACTGCCAGAATTTTTTGTTGTCGCTTACCTTTGCGTTGCTCATTGCTCGCATCCTCCTTTACAGATCGTCATCGTCTTCCAGCGGGTCGTAATCCTCTGCGGCCGAAGCATTGCCGGCCATAGCGGGAGCCGCGCCGCCCCGGAGCTTGAGCCCGGAAAGGATGATGGCCAGAATGACGGCAAAGATGGCGATGGCCGTCATGCTCAGGCCCAGGTAACCCACCAGGAAGAAGCCCAGCAGGAAGAACACGGTCAGCTCCTTGTTGAGCATGCTGGACATCAGCAGCGCAATACCGTAGGCGGTGAGGAACTTACTGCTCAGGTTCAGTCCGTCGGTCAGCCAGGCGGGGATCACCTCCACCACCTTCTGGACAAAATCGGTGCCCAGGTAGACGGCCAGGAAGATGGGGACAAAGTACATCAGACTGTAAAGCAGGGTGCCCCAAACGATGTGCATGCTGCGGGCCCGGGCGAACTTGCCTGCCTCGATGGCATGATCGGCAACGTGGGTCAGGTTGGACAGGATGGTGCGCATCAGCACGCCCAGCATCTGGCCCAGCACCGCGATGGGGATGGCCAGCGCCAGGGAGGTTTCCACCGAGGCGTCGGTCAGGATTGCAAAGGCGGAGCAGATGATGGCGGCCATATTCATATCGGGAGGTGCGGCCGCGCCGATGTTGACGATGCCCAGACTCATCAGCTCGATGGATGCGCCGACAGTCAGACCCACCGGCAGGTTGCCCAGCAGCAGGCCGACGATGGTGCAGGTGATGAGAGGCCGCTCGAAGTTCAGGCGGCCCAGCAGGCGGCTGTCCAGAATGCAGAACACGCCTACCAGACCCAGGATGAGGGATGTAACAAACATGGATCGATTCCTCCTTTGGATTCAGCCCTGTGGGCTCACAGGCTCAGCATCTCTTTTTTGTGGCTGGGGGTCTGCTGCATGTAAATCTTCACCCCGCGGGAGAGCAGCTCTTTTGTTTCTGCGGCTTCTGCGTCGGTCATAAAGATGGCCTGGCCGTACTGCTTGGCCCCGGCGCGGTTGGCAAGGCCGCCGTAGTTGATCTCGGTAATGTCGGGGTTGGCATCACAGAAGGCCTTGAGGGTGGCCACGTTGCCGAAGATCATCATGATGTTTTCGTCCAACTGCCGGACCTTCGGCATCTTGGCCAGGGTTTTCTCCAGAGTGAAGATGTTCAGCCGGACACCGGCCGGCTTCGAGAGGGTCAGGGCCGACTTTTTCAGCTCGTCGGTTGCCGCATCATCATCCACCACAATGATCCGCTGCGCGCCGGTGTGGCCGGTCCAGGCAAAGACAACCTGCCCATGGAGCAGCCGATAATCCAAACGTACCAATTTGATCATAAGTCATCCTCCTCTGCAGACGCATCCTGCAGCATTTTTCTGCAATTTACAATCTGGCTGCGGGCCTGATTCAAAAACTCTTCCAGTTCCTCATCGGTGATGGGATCATCGCAGCTGGCCAGGTTGAGGGCCAGGCAGGCGTTGGTGCCGCAAATTACGGTCAGGTCCGGGTAATCGGCAAGCAGAGTCATCATGTCATTGTTGACGCTGCCTCCCATCACGTCGGTCAGGACGTATGCTTTGTCCCCGGGAGCAAAACCGTCCAGCAGGCGGCGGGTGGACGCCGTGACCGGTTCCGTCTCATCCCGGGTGGTGGCCACTGCATGGACGTTGGGAAGTTCGCCCAAAATCAGCTCCAGCGTATTTTTGAGCCCGGCCGACATCCCCCCATGTGAGGCCAAAATGATTTGGTTCATGCGGATCTCCTTTCTCTTAACTTGATCTGTCCGGCTTATCTCAGACAGTTCTTGTGAATTGACGTCCAATTCATTCCATTCGTTATAGACGTCATAATCGTCATGTACATAATATCATTTTCAATCCAATTGTCAAGGTCTTTTGGAAACATTTTGTATCTTTGACACATCGCACAACAATCCGGTATTTTAATAGTCAAAATCACAAAAGTTCCTGGCTGTTCGGCCAATAAAAACCGGGCCCAATCTCCTTTCCTGCAAAAAGAGATCAGGCCCGGTTTCTACCAAGCGATCTTACAATTCAAACATATACCGGCTACCAACGTAGTACTGGCGGCCAATAACCAGGGGTTTGCCGTTCTGGTCCAAAAAATAGGCGTTCAGGAAAAGCAGCGGATCGCCCAGGGGCACATTCAGTTCCTGTGCCTGTTCGGCGGAGGCGCGGGTGACTTCGATGGTACGATGGGCGGTGTCTACCGGCCATCGGCCGGTCAGCCCACGGATGGTCTCGAAGGCGGAGGTATCGTTCCACTCCATCTGCATCAGGCTCTTGAACTCCTGATAGGGGAAAAACAGGTTTTCCTCAAAGATCGGGCGCCCGTCGGCCGTCCGCACCCGCTTGATATACAGCAACAGATCATCCTCGCTGCAGCCAAAGAAGGCTTTTTCGTCTTCCCGGACCGGCACGATTTTCCGGTCCAACAGCCGTGCCCCGGGGACCATCCCTGACTCCCGGCAGGTCTTGGAAAAGCTCTCCATCTTGTTGCCGCCGGTCATCTTGCGGTGGATCCGCGGCGTGCTGACGAAGGTCCCCCGGCCCTGCATCTTGACCAGATACCCTTCGTTGCACAGCTCCTCCACCGCCCGCCGGACGGTGATGCGGCTGACCGAATACTCGGCGCTCAGCTCCGGCTCTGCCGGGATCTTTTCATTGGGTTTGTATTTGCCTCCTTCGATGGCAGCCTTGATGTCCTCCTTGATCTGCTGATAAAGGGGAACCACATTGGAATCCGGCATGATATGCTCCTTTCTGTTCGAATCCGGATCGTGCAGAAAACTCAGTCACCTGACGTTATAGATGTTATATCTAATTAGGATGATACAAAGTTTTCACAGGTTTGTCAAGTTGAAACTTGAACATTCTTCATCCGGCGCCCTGTAACCATCGGTGTCTTCAGGATGGATCGCCGGTTTACACGCGATTTCCTGAATAAGGCCGTGCAACGAGGAATGTCGTGGCATGGTCATCAAAGGGCCTAGCCCTTTGAGCCGGAAGAATCCAAAGAAACCGCGCCGGGGTTTCGTGGCACACGACTTTGGGTACAAAGTCTAGTGTGTTATTATACCTTTGTGCAGCAGAGGGCGGCGGGGTGGAACAGTTACATCCCGCTCTCCTGGCGCGAAAGGCGCCCCTGCGGGGCAGCAACAGCGACAAAGAAAGGCTGACAGTTTGTGCCCAAAAGCACAGGCTGCCAGCTTTTTGCTGTCTGCGGAACAAAGGGATATAAAGTCCCACCGCAGTGATATCATTTGTTTTCCGCTTTGCCATCCGAATAAAGCCAACTGTTTGAGAGAATCAAACCTCTTTGTCCGGTTTCTGTCCGTCATGGGCCAGCCATTTGCACTCGGTCAGCTCCATATTGGTAAAGACGGCGCGGAAGGAAGACTCCTCCGGGCTGCAGGCGTAGATCCCGAACCGGATCTCCCCTTTCGCTTCATGCAGGTGGCAGACCCGCATCTGGTGGTACAGCACGCCGTCCTCGGAACATTCGATGCAGAAGTCGTCCTCCCGGCGGCTCAGGCGATACCACATGGATTTCACATCTGCCGGGATCTCGGTGGTGGCCCAATCGGAATAGCCGTGGTTGGTGACAACGCTGCCCAGATGCTGAAAGCTCTCATTTTCATATTCCACCGAGCCCTTCAGCCAGTTCTCGCTGTCGAGGTAAAGCACGATCCCGCACTGGTCGAAGCGATGGCGGCTCTCCGAAAAATCGGTTTTGACCGAAAAGGAGAAAAACTTCTCCCGGGTGGACATCTGCAGCACCGGCGCGTTGTCGTTGCGGAAATGGTAATAGGTCCGCTGCCACAGGTCGGTGTGGGGTTTGGTCACGATCTCGATCCGGTCCGGAGCGATCCGGCAGCTTTCCGGCTGCCGTGTCCATTCCAGTTTCTCAGTCTCAAATTTCATTTTTTATATCTCCCATATTTTTCTTTGTCTTGTTCCGTGATCTTCCGAATCACCCGGCAGGGATTGCCCACGGCCACGACCCCCTCCGGGATATCCCGGTTTACTACGCTTCCCGCCCCGATCACCGTATTGCTTCCAATGGTAACACCGGGGAGCACTGTCACCGACGCCCCAAACCATACATTGTCCCCCACCGTAATGGGATAGGCATACTCCAGGCCCTGGTTGCGCTGCTCGGCATCCAGCGGATGCCCGGCTGTGGAAAAGGTGCAGTTGGGTGCAATAAACACATTGTCGCCGAAGATGACTTTGGCCCCGTCCAGAATGACGCAGTTGTGGTTGGTATAGAAATTTTCGCCGACCTCGATGTTGCAGCCGTAATCGCACCAGAAGGGGGCGGTGATGCAGAACCGTTCCCCGGTTTTGCCAAAAAGCCGGCGAATGATCTGCTCCTGCTCCGAAACGAGGGAGGGCAGGAGTTGATTGTAGGCAAAGCACAAATCTTTGCAGCGGGCCCTCTCGGCCAGCAGCTCCTCGTCGTAGTTGGCGTCATAAAGCAGGCCCTGCTGCATTTTTTCCCGCTCGGTCATGTTGTTCCATCCTTTCTGTCCATCGCGGTCCAATACATCCCCATCTGGTAATAATAGTCGGTGCTGGGGATAAATACAAAATCCGGCATATATTCTTCCGGGATACAGCGCCGACAGGCGGTGCGGATACGGCCCAGGTCGCTTTCCTGCAAAAGGTCGCCGGTAAACAGCAGCTTATGGGGATTCAGGATTGAGATCAGGGCAATGGATGCCTGTATAATCAAGGGCTCCGCATCCGGTCGATGCAGCCGCTGGATCTGCTGCTCCAGGCTCATCCCGTAGTCCAGAAACCCCACCATCCCGGCAAACAGATTCCGCCCGGCCAGCAAAACGCCTTTGTGGACCGTAGCCGTTCCGGGCAGCACGCCGGAGGGATAGTTGGCCAGTGTGACGATCTGGTCAGACAGGCCTTCCTGGCGGCAATAGCCGTACACTTTGTAATGCATATCGTTGGCAAGGAAAACCGGCAGCTGAAATTTTTCCTCCAGCAGGGACTGCAGCGGCAGATTTTCCAGCTCCTGAAATTGAATTTCAGCCTTTTCTTCGGCCAGCAGGCTATCTCTCGTTTTCCGCTGCCACTTGTAAAAGCTGGACACTGAAACGCCATACTCTGCACACCAGACTTTGATGGGCTGGCCGCTCTGTTTTGCAGCGGCGATGGTTTGAAGCCATTGTTCTTCCCGGACTGCCATTGCTCTCTTTTCCATGTTTGCCTCCTCTGTAGGGGTTCTCGGCGAGGCTGTGTATTTTTGAGACCGCTCTCAAAAATACACAGCCTCTACATGGAATGATTCTCTCACGGGGAGACTGGGTTTAGCAAGTACGTTGTTTCGTGATGCGCTTACCGTTTGTCAGCCCATATCGGCGGCAAGAGCCTGGTCGATGAGCTTTTGCAGCGTCTCCGCCTGTTTCTTTTCCGTGATGGCGCCTACGATGGGGTCACCCACGATATTGCCGCTGCGGTCGACCACATAGGTGGTGGGATAGGCAAAGATGTTGGTGGTAAACTTTCCCGCCTCGCCGTCGGAGTCAAAATACACATTCTGATAGGTCACGCCCTTCTTGGCAAGCACATCCTTCGCCTCGGAAATTGCCGCTTCGTCGCCGTCCAGAGTGAAGGTGTTGACGCCGATGAGGGAGCCGCCCTTCTTCGCAAGCTCCTTGTTCAGTGCGTCCAGCTCGGAAAGCTCGCCCACGCAGGGATTGCAGGTGGTGAACCAGAAATTCACCACGGTGACGGCGTTGGCGGAGAACAGCTCGTCGCTCTTCACCGTGTTGCCATCCAGGTCCTTGCCCTCAAAGGTGGGGAATTTCTGCATGCTGCCGTCATCAGGCGGCGTGGTCATGTCGCTGCCCGCG
>JAHLFH010000093.1 GCA_018883885.1 Candidatus Faecalibacterium intestinavium
GCCCTGTTCGAGCGGTATGGCATCGAGAACGTTGCGGTGGTAAAACCGCGCGGTTCCGCCGCTTGCAGGGCGGCCCCCGGCTCTGTATAATAGCAACAAGACCCTTGCAGAACGATGGAACATCCCAGGAAGAGGTTCATGGTATGAAAATACTTCTTACAACCGATTGGTGGGTCCCTGCGGTCAACGGCGTGGTCCGCTCGGTACTTCTGCTGCGCCAGCAGCTGATCGCCCAGGGCCACGACGTCAAGGTGCTGACGCTTTCCAGCACCGGCCATTCCTACGAGGAGGACGGGATCATTTATCTGGGCAGCCTGAATGCGGGCCGGATCTACCCCGGCGCCCGGATTCGCTGCTCGACCACCGGCCACTGGCGGGAAGAACTCCGGAACTGGAGGCCGGACATCGTCCACTCTCAGTGCGAGTTTTCCACCTTTGGCCCGGCCTGGCGAATCTCCCGGCGGTGCGGCTGTCCGCTGGTCCATACCTATCACACGGTGTACGAGGATTACACCCGGTATCTGATTCCCAGCGTCCACTATGGACGTCTGGCGGTCCAGCAGTTCACCCGCCTGATTGCAGCCCGCTGCACGGCGCTGGTGGCCCCCACCAACAAGGTGCGGGATCTGCTGCTGGATTACAATGTCAAGTGCCCGATCTACACGGTGCCCACCGGCATTGATCTGACCGCTTTTTCGCCGGTCAAGCGGGAAGAGCGCCCGGCGCTCCGCCGCCAGCTGGGCCTGCCGGAGGAAAAGATTCTTCTGGTGGCGGTGGGCCGGGTGGCCGCCGAGAAAAACCCGGAGCTTCTGGTTCAGTTTCTGGCGCAGGAACGCCCCGAAGACCGGCCCACGCTGGTCTTTGTGGGGGACGGCCCTTACCGCGCTGAGCTGGAACAGCTGACCGCGGAGCTGGGCTTGTCCGACTGGGTGATCTTCACCGGGATGATCGCCCCGGAAAAGGTCATGCAATACTATCAGGCCGGGGACGCCTTTGCCTGCGCCTCCCGCAGCGAGACCCAGGGCCTGACCTATTTTGAGGCGCTGGCCTGCGGGCTGCCGCTGTTCTGCCGGGAGGATACCTGCCTGGACGGGGTGGTGGAAAACGGCTGGAACGGCTGGCTCTGGAACGATTACGATGAATTCCACGCGGCCCTGAGCGCCCTGCGTGCCGGGGATGAAGAACGGTGGACGGAACTGTCCCGCAACGCCCTCGACACGGCGGAGCGGTATTCCGCGGAAAACTTTGCCCGCCAGGTGCTGAACGTGTATAACGAGCTTTTGGAGCGCGAGGATCTCACCGCCACGGTCTGACCCGCGCACCCTGTCAAACAAAAACCGCGGCCTGTCCCTTGCTGCAAGGGGCGGGCCGCGGTCCTGTTTTATCCGGGGAGCGGAATTACTGAATGTCCGTGACGGTGTAGTCCTGCGCTTCGACGGCGTTCTTGAGAGCGGCGTCCTCAACGGCGGCGCTCAGGGTCACAACGGCGGTGCCGTCGGCGTGGCTCACGACCGCCTGCTCCACCTGGGGCAGAGCTTCCAGAGCTTTTTTGACACGGGCTTCGCAGTGGCCGCACATCATGCCTTCAATTTTCATGGTCTTGGTCATGGGTTCGTTCTCCTTTTTTTCGTGGGTGTGTTCTTCGGACAGGGGTTCTGGGGTCGATTCGGCCCGGCATTCAGCGGGGCAGGCGGTTTCCTCCTTCGGCTGAAGGGCGGAAGGCAGCTCCACCGGCGGGCGGCGATGGTCGCCGCGGGTGCTGTGAAGCGCAAAGAGATTCAGCCGCAGCGCGTTGCTTACGACGCAGAAGCTGGACAGACTCATGGCCGCCGCGCCGAACATCGGGTTAAGGGTCAGCCCCAGAGGAATCAGCAGGCCGGCGGCCAGCGGAATCCCGATGAGGTTATAGATGAAGGCCCAGAACAGATTCTCGTGGATGTTCCGCAGGGTGGCCCGGCTGAGCCGGATGGCTGCGGGGACGTCCGAGAGCTTGCTGTTCATCAGGACCACATCTGCTGCGTCGATGGCCACGTCGGTGCCTGCACCGATGGCGATGCCGGTGTCGGCGCGGGTCAGCGCGGGGGCGTCGTTGATGCCGTCGCCCACCATGGCGACCTTGCCGTATTCGGACAGGGCGCGGATGGCGGCTTCCTTGCCGTCGGGCAGGACACCCGCGATGACCGTATCCACCCCCACCTGACGGCCGATGGCGTCCGCGGTGCGCTGGTTGTCGCCGGTCAGCATGACAACGCGAATGCCCATGGCCTGCAATTCCCAAATGGCCTGGGGGCTTTCGGGCTTGATGGTGTCGGCCACGGCGATGATGCCCAGCAGCCTTCCGCTGCCGCCAAAAAAGAGGGGCGTCTTGCCCTGCTCGGCCAGCTGCCGGGCGGCTTCTTCCAGCGCAGCCGGAACCTTGGCTTTGGTCCGGATGAAGGTCAGGCTGCCGCCATAGACGGGCGTGCCTGCCAAAGTGGCTGAAAGGCCGTTGCCGGGCAGCGCTGTGAAATCGGCGACGTCCGGCGCGGTGATGCCGTCCGCGTGGGCGCGGGACAGGATGGCGCGGGCCAGAGGATGCTCGCTTTTCTGCTCCAGCGCAGCGGCCAGCGTCAGCAGCTCTTTTTCGGTCACCCCCTCGGCAGGGAGGAGATCGGTGGTCTCGGGTTCGCCCCGGGTGATGGTGCCGGTCTTGTCCAGCGCTACAATCTGGGTGCGGCCCGCCGCCTCAAGAGAGGCCGCCGTCTTGAAAAGGATGCCGTTTTTGGCGCCGAGGCCGTTGCCCACCATGATGGCCACCGGGGTGGCCAGGCCCAGCGCACAGGGGCAGCTGATGACCAGAACCGAGATGCCCCGGGCCAGCGCAAAGGCGGGCGTCTGGCCCAGCAGCAGCCAGACCAGTGTGGTGACGGCTGCAATGGTGATGACCACCGGCACAAAGAAGCCGGAGACGGTGTCCGCCACCTTTGCGATGGGGGCCTTGGTGGCGGCGGCGTCGCTGACCATCCGGATGATCTGGGCCAGAGTGGTGTCCTCGCCGACCCGGGTGGCCTCGCACCGAAGAAAGCCGGACTGGTTGGCCGTAGCGGCGGAGACGGCGTCGCCGGGGGTCTTGTCCACCGGGATGCTCTCGCCGGTCAGGGCGCTCTCGTTGACCGCCCCCGAGCCTTCCAGAACAATGCCGTCCACCGGGATGTTTTCGCCGGGACGGACGACAAACTGATCGCCCTGCCGGACCTGCTCGATGGGGACCTGAACCTCTTTGCCGTCCTTCAGGACGGTGGCCGTTTTGGGGGCCAGCTTCATCAGGCTTTTCAGGGCGTCGGTGGTCCGCCCTTTGGAGCGGGCCTCCAGCATCTTGCCCACGGTGATGAGGGTCAGAATCATGGCGGCGGATTCAAAATAGAATTCCATGTGATATTCCATCACAGCCGCGTGGTCGCCGTGAAGCTGGGCCCCGGTCATGGCAAAGAGAACATAGGTGCTCCAACCGAAGGAAGCCGCCGAGCCCAGAGCCACCAGGGTGTCCATGTTGGGCGCGCCGTGGAGCAGGCTCTTGAAGCCGCTGATGAAAAACTTCTGGTTGATGACCATGACGATGCCGGACAAAAGCAGCTGCACCAGACCGACGGCAATGTGGTTGCCCTCAAACCAGGCGGGCAGCGGGAAGCCCCACATGGAATACCCCATGGAAAAATAGACCAGAATCAGAAGAAAGACCAGCGAGGCGATCAGCCGCCGCTTGAGGCGGGGGGTCTCATGGTCGGCCAGAGCGTCCAGCGCCGAATCCGCCGAGGCGGCCGGGGCGGAAGACGGAGCGGCTTTGGGCGCTGCGCCATAGCCTGCGTTCTGCACAGCCTGGACAATGGACTCGGGGGAGGCGGTTCCCTCCACGCCCATGGAGTTGGTCAAAAGGCTGACCGAGCAGCTTGTCACGCCGGGCACCTGGGAGACTGCTTTCTCCACCCGGGCGCTGCACGCGGCGCAGCTCATACCGGTAATATTGTATTGTTCCATTCGTGTGTTCCTCGCTTTCTCAGCGCATGAGCTTGAGCAGCAGCTTGACCAGCTCGTCGATGGCTTCGTCCCGGCCTTCCCGGATGTCATTGGCGACGCAGGTCCGCAGATGCTGGGCCAGCAGCTCTTTGGTGAAGCCGTTCAGGGCGGCGTTGGCGGCGGACACCTGCACCAGGATGTCGGGGCAGTAGACGTCCCGTTCCACCATCCCGCGGATGCCCCGGATCTGACCCTCGATCCGGTTGAGCCGGTGGATCAGGCTCTGGTATTCCTCGGGAGAGCGTTTCTTTTTCCGGCAGCAGTCATCCGTCATCTCGCCGGAGGGGTTTTCGCCGCAGACAGGGCAGACGGAAAGCTGTTCATCGGTCATGAGGCATTGCTCCTTTCGTGAAACCCCTGTTTTTGAGTTGGCTATATACCGTACAGGGGTATGGTATCTGACCGTATTGTAGCACATTTCCGACCCCTGCGCAAGGGGAAAACGCTTTTCCCAATAAAAAACCGCCCTGAGGGTTTGCCTCAGAGCGGAAAAGGGATGCCCCAGCCGGGGCTGCGTCGGATTATTATTTTAATGGAACAGCCGTTCGGAGAAGATGTTCCAGGCCTTGGCCCACCAGTACCACTCGTGGGTCACGTCCGTTCCCCAGATCTCGGTGTGCTCGGGGATTCCGGCAGCCTGGAGAGCGGCCTGCATCGCCTGGGTGGAGGCGAGGGCCTCGGATTCATACTGTCCCTGACCGGCGCAGAGGATCAGCCGGCCCTCCTCGCGGAGCAGCCCCGGCTGGGAACAGCCGGGCAGACCGGCAGCCAGATAGGGGAGGGGGCTATTGCGCAGGGCCAGATCGTCCTCGGGGCCACCCAGCCGGGAAGAAGGATCATAAAGGCCCGAAAGGCAAACTGCCCCGCAGAACAGGTCGGGACGGCGAAGCCGCAGGTTCATGGCCTGCCAGCCGCCCAGGTCTGTGCCCACGCACCAGATGCCGGACGGGGCGGGTTCCTCTTTTTTTTCGCTGCCTTTTTTGTCCGCCGTCCCGGCGGGCGCGGCGGCCTTCGGGGCGGCGGCGTTCAGGGCAAGGACCCGGGGGGCCAGTTCCCGGGTGAGATAGCCGAAGTATTTTTCCTGCAATTCGGCTCGGCGGCGGGGGGTCACATCGGCTGCCCACTGCTCCGCCCCGAGGCCGTCGGCACAGAACAGCTGGATTTTGCCGCTTTCCAGCAGCCAGGACGACGCTTCCAGCATGCCCTGATCCTCCCAGTCGTAAAAGCGGCCGCCCCCGCAGGGCAGGGCCAGAACCGGGGCGCCGCCCTTGCCGTAGACCTTGAACTCCATTTCCCGGCCCAGGGCGCTGCTCCACTCTTTATAATAGGTACCTTGCATCATAAAAACCCTCCTGATCGAACGGAATCAAACGCGGACAAACTGGTTGTGTTCGGGGCTGTATTCATAACCGATGGCGGACAGCCGGGCGCAGAGCGCGTCCTTTTCCTGTTCCAGATCCTCGCAGAGCTGGTCCAGGGTGGGGTAATTGTCGCGCAGCTTGAGGTTGATCACGCTCAGCAGCATGACAGGATCACCGGGCAGCAGCATGGTGGAATTCCTCCTTTTGGGCAGGGCCGCCCCGGGCGTCCCCGCAGAATAAAAAGCGGTAAAACAAAAAAGCCGGCCACCGAATGAGTGACCGGCAACATACTCAGGCTCAGACAGCGCGGGTGACTTTGCCAGCGCGCAGGCAACGGGAGCATGCGTAAATATACTTGGGAGAGCCATCCACGACCGCCTTGACGCGGCGGACATTGGGCTTCCAGGTACGGTTGGAGCGGCGATGAGAGTGAGAGACCTTGATACCAAAGGTCACGCCCTTGCCACAGCATTCACATTTAGCCATGATACGTGCACCTCCTAGAAGATGAGATAGAGAATTCAAAATAATCAGCTTGACTATTCTACCAGAACAGGCAGAAAAAAGCAAGACCTTTTTTGAAAAATTTCGGTTTTTTGCCCGAAGCGTCCGCCTCTTGTGCCGGAACGAAAAAAATAGTATCATATACCAAGGATCATAGCCAAACTAAAAAATGCAGGAGAAAAACAATGACCTCACTGGGTATGTATTATTTTGTCCGTCTGCTGGTGACGCTGGTGGCCATTCCGTGCCACGAGGCGGGCCACGCGCTGGCCAGCTGGCTGATGGGGGATTCCACCGCCAAGGAACACGGGCGGCTGTCCCTCAATCCGTTCGCGCACTTCGACCTGTTCGGCACCCTCTGCATGGTGGTGGCGGGGATCGGCTGGGCCAAGCCCGTCCCCACCGACCCCCGGCGGTTCCGCAGCCCCAAGCTGGGCATGGCCATCACCGCGCTGGCGGGGCCGGTGTCCAACCTGATCCTGGCCTATCTCTCGATGGTTCTCTGGAAGGTGATGTACTATTGGGCCCCGGTCAACAACGCGACCATTTTCGGAGCCTATTTCCTGGAATACATGGTCCTGATGAATGTCGGCCTCGCCGTGTTCAACCTGATCCCCATCCCGCCCCTGGACGGCAGCCGGGTGGCCCTGGTGCTGCTGCCCCGGCGGCTGTACTTTGGCGTCATGCGGTACGAGCGGACCATTTTGGTGGTTCTGCTGGCGCTGGTCTGGTTCGGCTTTCTGGATGCTCCGCTGGGCTGGATGAACAACCAGATGTGGCAGTGGATGGGCTTTGCCACCTCGTATATTGACCGCCTGGCCTACTCGGTCTACTCGGTCATGGTGACGGTGTGAGCGCCCCGGAAGAGCTGACCTTCCATCTCGATGACTTTGACGGCCCTCTCGACCTGCTTCTCGCCCTGGTCGCCAAACACAAGATGGATCTTCACAACATCCCCATCCTGGAACTCATCAACCAGTATACCGCCGTCGTTGAGAAGGCCCGGCAGCAGGACCCCGGCCTTTCCAGCGCCTTCATCGAGACGGCGGCCCGGCTGGTGGAGATGAAAAGTTATCTGCTGCTGCCCCGCAGCGCGGAGGGCGAGCGGATGAAGGAGGAACTGACCGGTCAGCTGATCGAATATGATCTCTGCCGCCGGATGGCTGCCCTGCTGGAGCAGCGGGCCGCAGGAGTGACGGTTTTTGTCCGCGGGCCTGCTCCGGCCGGGCCGTCCGCCGGATATCCGCTCCACCATTCGCCCCAGGTTCTGGCCGACTGCTGGCAGGCCATGGCGGGGCGGGGCAGACCTGCGCCGGTGCGGCAGGAGGTCTTTGAACCGCTGGTGACGGCGCCCTTCGTCTCGGTGGAGAGCCGGGTGGTGTATATTCTGCGGAGGCTGGTCACCGGGCAGGTGAAGCAATTGAATCAGCTGTTTTCCCGGCGGCAGGAGCGCTCGGCCACGGTGGCCACCTTTCTGGCGGTGCTGGAGCTGGTGCGGGCCGGGCGGGTCCGGATCGAGCCGGACGCGCAGCTGACGGTCCGGCGGGGCAGGCTGCCCGAACGAACCCGGAAGGAGGATGAGGATGGAACAGGCAACGATTGAAGCCGCGGTGGAGGCGATTCTCTTTGCCCATGGAGAGCCCATTGGGGCGGACAAGCTGGCGAACGCTCTGGAGCTGCCGCAGTCTCTGGTGGAGCAGGCGCTGGCCTCCCTCCGCCTGCGCTGCCAGCGCCCGGAGAGCGGGCTGGAACTGCTTCGGCTGGGAGAACGCTGGCAGCTTGCCACCAAAAACGCCTACGGCTCCTGGGTGTCCCGTGCCCTCGAAAGCCGCCGCGCCGCGCCTCTGAGTCAGGCCGCGCTGGAAACGCTGACCGTCATCGCATACAACCAGCCGGTATCCCGGGCCTTCATCGAGCAGGTCCGTGGGGTGGATTCCTCCTCCAGCGTTTCCGGCCTGCTGGAGAAGGGCTTGATTGAAGAAGCCGGGCGGCTGGACCTGCCCGGGCGGCCGGTCAGCTTCCGGACGACCGACCAGTTTCTGCGGGTGTTTGGGCTGTCCAGCCTGGCAGAGCTGCCGCCCCTTCATGATACAGGGGAAACCGGGACGGGGGAGGCGTTGAAATGAGCGCTGTGGTTTCATTTCTGGGCGGGCTGGCGCTGGCTTTGGTCCAGCTCCTGCTGGTCCTTGCGGCTGTCCTGCTTGCAGCGGGGCTGCTGCTTTTGCTTTGTCCGTTTTGTGCGGACGTTCTATGGGAAAACGAGACGCTGCAGGTGCGGGCCGGAGCGCTGGGAATCACGCTGCCGGTCTTTCAGTATCCAAAGCCGGAGCCTTCCCCGGAAGAGGAGGCAAAAAGGCCGGGCTTCTGGAAGCGTCAGCGGGACAAATTCCGGGCGTGGAGGGCCGAGCGAAAACGCCGCCGCGCGGCGAAAAAGCCGCCTGCGAAACCCCGCCCCGAGGCAAAGAAGCCGCGCCGGAAAGCCAAACTCACCCTGGACGCAGTCTGCACCCTCCTGCGGGGGGCGGGCAGGCTGACCCGGGCGGTATTCGGCTCCCTCCGGTTTACCCGGATTCGGGTTTACCTGCCGGTCTCCGGCGAAGACCCCGCCGACACGGCCCTCGCCTTTGGCCGGATCAACGCCTGGCTGTACACGGCGCTGGGCGTGCTGGACCACTTTGTCTATCTTGACTTTGAGGAACTCCGGCTGGAGCCGCGGGTCAACCCGGAGCTTCCGCCCGCCCAGGCGCGGGTTTCGTTCCGGGTTTCGGCCCGGCTGCTGTTCGCCGCCATCGCTGCGGTGCAGGTTTTTGCAGAACTCCGGCGGGAAAAGGTACTGGACGTTTTCCTGTGAAATGTGGTACAATGTGGCTGAACAGCTCTTGAAAGGGCGCGGCAGGGGGCAGGCTGTTTTTCCCGGCATGGCCCGGACCATACTGGCCGGGGAAAGCGCCGCGCAGAGGCTGCCCGGTATTTTATCGAATCATAGAGGAGGCCGATACTATGGCTGAACATCCCATTGAAGGATTGATGAGCGTTACGCTGGAGAAGATTCGCCAGATGGTGGATTCCAACACCATCATCGGAAACCCGATCCGGACCGAGGACGGCACCACGATTCTCCCCGTATCCAAGGTGTCTTTTGGGTTTGGGTCCGGCGGCTCTGATTTTGACGGAAAGAACCCCGCCAATAAGGAGCTGTTCGGAGGCGGGTCGGGCGCAGGGGTCAAGATCCAGCCGGTGGCATTTCTGGTGGTAAAGGACGGCTGCGTGCGCACCATCCAGCTGTCCGACACCTCCAACAGCGTTGATCGCGCCCTGACCATGCTGCCGGAGCTGATCGACAAGGTCGGCCAGCTGATCAAAAGCAAAACCGAAACCCCCCAGACCGGCGGACAGACCCCGGACGGGGAACAATAAACCGACAGACAGGGAACGCGCTGCCTGCGTCCGCAGGCGGCAGCGCCTGCTTTTTTGAGCGCCGGGAGGCGGACAAGGAGAACCATTATGGCATTGGAACGGATTCAGAAGATCATGAGCGAGCAGGGGCTGTGCTCCCGCCGCGCCGCAGAGCAGATCATCGCCGAGGGGCGGGTCAAGGTTAACGGCCACCCGGCCAAGGTGGGGGACAAGATGGACCCCAACCGGGATGTGCTGCACGTGGACGATGAACGCATTTATATTCAGAAGGACCAGCAGCTGTATTATCTGGCGCTGTACAAGCCCCGGGGCTATGTCACCACCGTCAGCGACGAGCTGGGCCGCAAGACCGTCATGGACCTGGTCAAGGATGTCCCCGCCCGGCTGTACCCGGTGGGCCGCCTTGACAAGGACAGCGAGGGCCTGCTGCTGATGACCAACGACGGCGCGTTTGCCCACGCGATGATGCACCCCTCCAGCGGTATCTCCAAGCTGTACCGGGTGACGGTGCAGCCCCACGCCGAGGAACAGCAGATTCTCAAGATGAGCGAGGGGGTCGTGCTGGACGACGGCACCAAAACCATGCCCTGCACCATCAATGTGGTGGTGGACGAGCCGGGCCGGACCGTCATGGAGATCACCCTCAGGGAGGGCAAAAACCGGGAGATTCGCCGGATGTGCGAGGCCGTGGGCCTTCAGGTGGTCCGTCTGAAGCGGAACGCCGAAGGCGTGGTCAAACTGGGCATGCTTCAGCCCGGGAAATACCGCGAGCTGACCAAGCAGGAACTGACCGGTCTGCGCAATGCGGCCGCCAAGGGCCGCGCCCAGACCCGGAGCGCCGCAATCC
>JAHLFH010000094.1 GCA_018883885.1 Candidatus Faecalibacterium intestinavium
CAGACCCAGCAGCGGATGGTTCCGTTCCTTGCAGGGACAGGCTCGCAGCACCCGACCGAGAAGCAGCCGCTTTCCTTTTAGAGCCCCACGGGGGCGGGCCCGCAGGGCCGGGGGAACATTAAAAGGGCGGGAGGGCGGGTTTAAAATAAAATCAGTAGTCCTTCTGAACCCCCAGCAGCGCCCGGATGTAGGCGAAGGTCCGCTCCTGGCCGCAGTCCCGGACCATCTTCAGCAGCTTTTCCAGCAGGGCGCGGGTCTCGGGGTGGAGCATATAGTGGTCCCGGCTGCGCTGGTAATACTCCCAGGCGGAGGCGTCGGTGTACCGCTCCCCCATATAGACCTGGCTGGCGGCCACCCGGTCGCAGACCATCTCGCAGACGTACCGCAGGGGGATTTTCATCCCGCCCATCCCCTGTTTGTCCAGGCTGTAATCAATCCAGTATTCCAGATGGTGGCGGTTGCGGCCCTTGTGGTGGAGCCAGGCCGAGGTATACCCTTTGGCCCTGCGCTCGGCGTCGTTGGGGCTGCGGTTGCCCTGATAGTAAATGCAGCCGGGGATGAACTCGGCGGGGCTGTATTTGCTCAGGTCGTGGGCCAGCCCCTGGGCGTAAAGCCCGCACTCGAAGCAATACTTCATCACCAGCAGCTTATGCCGGGTGATGGTTTTGAAATGACCTGCAACGTTCATGGCGTTTCCCTCCCCATGGGAATTTTTCTCCCAATTTCGCCGTATTGTATTAAAGCACTTTCAGAAAATACAGCAAACCCTGCCGCAGGTGACATCAGTTCCCACAGTTTGTGGTTCGGCAAAGCCCGTGTCTTTTCATCTGAATGCCCACCCACCCGCCCAAATAAGGAACCCGGGGGCAAGCCCCCGGACCCCCCATTGAGGGCATCTGCTCTCTTGCTCTGGGTGGATGGCTGGCTCGTGCTGTTTTATGGAATTACGTTAATTCCCGCCCCGCCAGCGGACCCGCAGCCCGCCCTCCTTGAGGCGCTTGAGGTCGTCGCTCTCGGAAAAATCCTCCCGGTCCCGCGTCAGGCTGGGGTTATAGTAGGGGTCGTCGAGGATGTTCTCCTTCCCGTGGCGCTCGTAGAGCCGCCGCTGCTCGGCGGCAAACCGCCGGGCCTTGACGGGGTCCTTCTCGTCCCCGCCCCGGCTCTTGCTCTCGTAGTGGGTCAGCTCGGCGTAGGGGGTCCAGGCAATCCGGTACCCCGCGTCCCGCACCCGCAGGCAGAAGTCCACGTCGTTGAAGGCCACCGCGAACTGTTCGTCCAGCCCGCCCACCTCGTCCCAGACGGCGGTTTTGACCAGCAGGCAGGCCCCGGTCACGGCGGAAAAGTTCTGGACGGTGGCCGCCCGGAACAGATAGCCGCTGCCGCCCCGGGGGCGATATTTGTGGCTGTGGCCCGCGTAGCCCCCGAGCCCGGTGATGACCCCCGCGTGCTGGATGGTGTCGTCGGGGTAGTAGAGCATGGCCCCGCAGACCGCCGCGCCTCCCGGGTGGGCGCAGGGGGCCAGCAGCTCGGCGAGCCAGTCGGCATTGCGGACTTCCACGTCGTTGTTGAGGAGCAGCAGGTACTCCCCCTTTGCCTGTCTCCGGCCGAAGTTGTTGATGGCCGAGAAGTTGAACCCCTTCCCGGGCCAGACCGCCACCCGCAGCCGGGGATACCGCCCCGCCGCCTCCCGGTAATAGGCGAAGGTCTCCGGGTCGGCGGAGTTGTTCTCGATGACGATTACCTCGAACCGGCCCCACCGGGTCTTTTCGTAAATGGACGCCAGACACTTCTCAAGGTCGGCGGTGTGGTCCTTGTTGGGAATCAGGATGCTGACCAGCGGCTCCCCCTCGATCTTCCACTTCACCCGGTAGGTGCTGGGGAACAGCCCGTCGGCGGCCTCCCCTTCCCGCCCCGTCCGGGCCAGATGCCCGGCGATGGCCCGCTTGGCCGCGGCGGCCACATAGGGCTTTGCCTCCGTCCCCCCCGAGGTGGACCCGGCGTGTACCCGCCAGTAATAGAGCACCTGGGGCAGATGGGCCGCGCCGCCGTTTTTTTCAATCAGCCGGAAAAACAGGTCGTGGTCCTGGCTGCCGTCGCAGGCCGGGTCCTCCCCGCCCACCGCCTCGAACAGGTCCCGCCGGAAGACCGCCAGATGGCAGATGTAGTTGCAGCAGAGGAAATAGTCGGGGGCGAAGTCGGGCTTGAAGTGGGCCGCCCGCGGGCGGCGGATGTCCTTTTCAAAGAGGGCCTCGTCGCTGTACAGAAAGCCGTCCGGCTTCCCGTCCGCCCGCAGGTCCAGGATAGCCTTCCCCATCTCGGCCAGGGCGTGGGGGGCCAGAACGTCGTCGTGGTCGGCCAGCGCCAGATATTCCCCCTCCGCCAGAGCGGCGGCGGCGTTGGTGTTGGCGGCAATCCCCCGGTTTTCGATTTTTTTGTATACGATTCGTTGATTCTTCTCCTGATATTCCCGGACGGTCTGCCCCACCTCGGGGTGCCTCTCGTCCGAAGCGTCGGCCAGGCAGAGCTGGCCGTTGGGGGCGGTCTGGTTCAGGAAGGAGTCCAGAAAGGCCCGCAGGTACTCCGGCGGCGTGTTGCAGAGGGGGGTCAGGACGCTGATGACGGGCAGGCCGCAGGTCTCGGCGGTCTTGCCCGCGTATTCCGCCCGCTGGGCCGCCAGGCAGGCTTTGGAGGGCAGATACCGGGCTTTTTTGGAGAAAAAGCGGCGGCGGACAAACCCCGCCCCCCGCCGGGCCATGACGGAAAGCCCTTCTTCCCGGGCCAGCTGGGCCGCATACCGGGCCAGCTGGCCCGCCCGCCTGAGCTTCTGGTTCATCCTCTCGCCTCTTTCGTCGTTGTGTTAGAACAGTCCTGAAAAAATTCAACAATCTGCATCGCCGAAACATTTGGCTCAAGCTGCATCAGTTCCCGCAGTTTGTGTTTCGGCAAAGCCCATGTCTTTTCATTTTAAACCCACCCTCCTCTTGCGCTTAGCCAATATTTGCGGCGGGACTAACGCCCTTGCAAATATTGGAGCGCTGCGCCAACAATGCCAACGGGTTTGCCGTTTTCCAAATTTCCGGCGCGGGCGGAAACGCCGCTTGAAAATTTGGACGGCGGCCCCTGCTCCGCTTCGGCTGTATCTG
>JAHLFH010000011.1 GCA_018883885.1 Candidatus Faecalibacterium intestinavium
GGTCCGGGAGGTTGGGCTTGCGGACCCGGCCGGTGAACTCCCGCAGCCAGTCCAGGGTGACGGCGGTCCGCCCCGCTTTTTGCAGGGTGGGCCGGGCGGTGTCCTGGGCCCGGCCCAGGGGAGAGACGTAATACTGCCGGACGTCCAGCGGGGCGATGCGCCCGGCGAGGAGCTCGGCTTCCCGCCAGCCTTTTTCGGTCAGGGTGTCGTGGGCGTAGTCGGGTTCGCCGTGGCGGATGAAGAGAAGTTTCATGGCGGTCTACCTCCAAAAATGGTCAGGCGGCTTTTTCAAAGGCAACAAAGCCGCATTCGTAGGGATGGTCCAGGCAGAGGACGTCGGGGGAAGAGGGGCGGTAGCGGAACAGACGGAGAAGGATGAGAAAATCGCCTCCGCCGCCCAGAATCATGATCTCGGCCAGAAGGAACAGCCAGTTCTGATGCAGGGCGGCGGCCGCAATGGGCAGGCCGGCCCCCAGCACCAGGGTGGGCATGGCTGTGCCCAGGGCGTACTGCCAGCGCCGGAGAGGGGCGCTGCAGGTGCAGTAGGGGGTCAGGGCCTTCCAGATGACCCCGAAGGAGATGGAGGCAAAGTGCCGGGGCGCGAAAAGGCCCCAGGTCAGGCCGTGGATGCACTCGTGGACCACCAGCAGGCCGACGATGGCCAGGAACAGCAGGAAAAACTGCGCGCCGGGGAAAAAGCTGCCCCCCGCGGCGATGAACGGGGAATAGATCCATGCGGCCAGGGCCAGGAAGGGGAGCATGATCAGGAAGGAAAGGGTGTTGGCCTGGAGGATGCCGATGACGAAATCCTTCTGGCGGTAGCCGGCGCGGGCCATTTGAGCGCAGAGGGCCTCGAAGGCGGCCTTGCGCTTTTGCTCGGCGGGGGTGAGCTTGCGTTCACGGTGGGACATGGGAAGGAGCCTCCTTGTCGGAAAATGGGTGGGGGAGCTTTGGGTCTATTGTAGCATAACAGGGCGAAAGAGAAAAGAGGCCGCGGGAAGCGGCTTCTTTTTTTGCGCTTTTGGTAAAGAAAACGGAGGTTTTTGATGCAGAAAACAGACGCTGAAAGGACGCGCTGTTGCGGCGGTGCGGGCGGTGGTATCCTGTGGACAGGCGGCCGGAACACGGCGGAAAGGAGAGAACGGATGGCACAGAACAAGAACGGCAGCCTGCGCGACCTGCAGCGGACCACCGCCCTTTTGAGCGGCCTGCTGGCCAAAGAGGCGAAAGCCCTGGACGCCCGCAGGCGGGAGGAAGGGGAGGGGGACATGAAGGCGCTGAAGGAGATCACGGCGGTGCTCAAGGATCTGGCGGCCGTGGCCAAGAGCCTGGGCGAACAGGACGGCGGCAGCGCCGGCAGCGAGTACGGGGTGGTGCTGCTGCCCCCCGCAGGAGAAGGAAAGGAGGAACCGTTATGAACCGGCAGGCGCCGGTGATCTGGCAGCCCCAGCCCCGGCAGCGGGCTTTTATGGAACGGCCCGAGCCGGAAGCCCTGTACGGGGGCGCGGCGGGCGGAGGCAAGAGCGACGCCCTGGTGATCGAGGCCCTGCGGCAGGTGCACATCCCCCACTACCGGGCGCTGATTTTGCGCAAGACGTTTCCGCAGCTGAGCGATCTGGTGGACAAGAGCATGAACTACTACCGGCGGGCTTTTCCGGGGGCGCAGTACAACGCGACCAGCCATGTATGGGTGTTCCCCAGCGGGGCGAAGATCTACTTCGGCTCGATGCAGTACACCAAGGACCGGACCAACTACCAGGGCAAGGCGTTCGACTTCATCGGATTTGACGAGCTGACCCATTTTGAATGGGAGGAGTACAGCTACATGATGAGCCGCAACCGCCCCACCGGCCCGGGTACCCGGGTGTACATGCGGGCCACCACCAACCCCGGCGGGGTGGGCCACGGCTGGGTCAAGGAGAGATTCATCACTCCGGCCCCGCCCGGCACCCCCATCCTGGAGGAGTACAAGGTGCGGATGCCCGACGGGACGGCCCGCACCTACCGGCGGGCCAGGGTGTTCATCCCCTCCAGCATCTTTGACAACCCGGCCCTGCTGGCCAACGACCCGGACTATCTGGCCAGCCTGGCGGCCCTGCCCGAGGCGGAAAAACAGGCCCTGCTGTACGGCAGCTGGGACAGCTTTTCGGGCCAGGTGTTCACCGAATGGCGGAACGACCCGGCCCATTACAAGGACCAGCGCTGGACCCACGTCATCGACCCCTTTCCCATCCCGAGGCACTGGACGATTTTCCGGGGCTATGACTTCGGCTTCTCCAAGCCCTTTTCGGTGGGGTGGTACGCCGCGGACGAGGAGGGGCGGCTGTACCGGATCAAGGAGCTGTACGGCACCACCGGCCGCCCCAACGAGGGGCTTAAAATCGACCCGGTGGAGCAGGCCCGGCGGATCCGGGAGGCCGAACGGAACGACCCGGTCCTCCGGGGGCGGACCATCTGCGGGGTGGCCGACCCGGCCATCTTCGACGAGAGCCGGGGGGAGAGCATCGCGGCCATGATGGAGCGCAGCCCCAACTTCCTCCACTGGACCCCCGGGGACCACACACGGCTTGCCGGTAAAATGCAGATGCATTACCGGCTGGCCTTCGGGGAAGAAGGGCGGCCCATGCTTCAGGTGTTTTCCACCTGCAGGCACTTCATCCGGACCATCCCGAACCTTGTCTACGATGAATCCAACGTGGAGGACATCGACACGGCCCAGGAGGACCACATCTACGACGAGTGCCGGTATGTCCTGATGGAAAACCCCATCACCCCGCCCCGGCGCACCGCCCCGCCGCCCCTCCCCGACGACCCGCTGGAGCTGCACCGCAGCGCGAGATTTTATCGAATTTGAGGTGAAACATGAACCAGGAAGAATTGCTGCGCCCGGCCCCGGCCGTCGGCGCAGAACAGGTGGCCGAGGCGGCCCGGCTGCTTCAGACCTACAAGGCGGGCAAGGCCGCGCTGGACCGCCGGATCATCGACAACGAGCTGTGGTTCCGGATGGCCCACTGGAGGCAGTACAAAAACCGGATGATGGAGGGCAAGCCCCAGCCTTCCAGCGGGTGGCTGTTCAACTCCATCGCCAGCAAGCACGCCGAGGCCATGGACAACTACCCCGAACCCAACGTCCTGCCCCGGGCGGCGGACGACGAGGAAACCGCCCGCACCCTCTCCAGCGTGCTGCCGGTGGTGCTGGAGCAGGCCGACTACGAGCAGGTCTACTCGGACAGCTGGTGGCGCAAGCTCAAGCAGGGCACCGGCGTCAAGGGCGTCTTCTGGGACCCCACCGCCCGGGGCGGGGTGGGGGAGATCGTCATCCGGCCCATGAACCTGCTGATGCTCTACTGGGAGCCGGGGGTCATGGACATCCAGGACAGCCCCAACTTTTTCTCCCTCAGCCTCGAGGACACCCAAAAGCTGGAGGAGCGCTGGCCCGCCCTCAAGGGCCACGGGGGCCAGACCATCGACCTGCCCCGGTACATCCACGACGACACCATCGACACCTCCAACAAGAGCGTGGTGGTGGACTGGTACTACAAGCGCCCGGACGGGACGGGCCGCACCCGGCTGCACTACTGCAAGTTCTGCAACGGGGTGGTCCTCTACGCCAGCGAAAACGACCCCGCCCTCGCGGGGCGGGGGCTGTACGACCACGGCAAATATCCCTTTGTTTTTGACGTGCTCTTTCAGGAGGAGGACAGCCCGGCGGGCTTCGGCCTCATCGACGTGATGAAGGACTGCCAGACCTCCATCGACAAGCTCAACCAGGCCATGGACGAAAACGTCCTGCTGGCGGCCAAGCAGCGGTACATCCTGAGCGACACCGCGGGCATCAACGAGGAAGAGCTGGCCGATTTCGGGCGGGATATCGTCCATGTGGCCGGGCGGCTGAGCGAGGATACCTTCCACCAGATGCAGACGGCGGGCCTTCAGGGCAACTGCCTGAGCTACCGCAACAGCCGGATCGACGAGCTGAAGGAGATCAGCGGCAACCGGGATATGAGCCAGGGCGGCACCTCCGGGGGCGTTACGGCGGCCTCGGCCATCGCCGCCTTGCAGGAAGCCGGGTCCAAGTTGTCCCGGGATATGCTGAAAAGCTCCTACCGGGCCTTTGCGAAGGAGTGCTACCTCATCATCGACCTGATGCGCCAGTTCTACGACGAGGAGCGGGTGTTCCGGATCGTGGGTGAAAACGGCCAGAACCGGTTTGTCCGGTTCAGCGGCCAGACCCTGCGCCCTCAGGCGGCGGGCAGCGTGGGGGGCGTCGAGCTGGGCAGCCGGGAGCCGGTGTTTGACATCGTGGTCAGCGCCGCGAAGAAGTCCACCTACAGCCGCCTGTCCCAGAACGAGATGGCCAAGGAGTGCTATCAGCTGGGCTTCTTTGCCCCGGCCAACGCCGACGCGGCCCTGGCGGCGCTGGAAATGATGGATTTTGAAGGGGTGGAAAAGGTTCGGGACCGGGTGCGGGCCAACGGCACCCTGGCCCGGCAGCTGGCCGCCGTACAGAGCCAGCTGGCGG
>JAHLFH010000095.1 GCA_018883885.1 Candidatus Faecalibacterium intestinavium
GGGCCCTGCCGTTTTTTCTGGAGGCGGGGCTTGCCCGGGCGGAGAGATGCAGCCGGGGCGGGCCGGTCTGGGCGGTGCTGGAAGGCACCCCCGAAGCGGAGGAGCTTGTGCCGCTGTACTTAGAAAAAGGGCTGGTTCTGCGGGCCATCCGCCCGCTGAACAGCCTCGCGCCCTGCTGGCTGTTTGAATTTGCGCCCGGGCAAAGCAGGGAGGACCCGGTCTGGGTTCCGCTGGAGGACCATGCCCGGCTGGCGGTGCTGTTCAGCCGGGGGCGGGCGGCGCTGGACAGCCGCCCCGGCCCGGCGGGAACCGAGCTGGCGCTCTGCCCGGTGTAAAACAAAAAAGGGGAATGTGAAATCATGAAAGCTGTCATTCTGGAAAGCTACGTCATGCAGGAGGGGGATCTGGACTGGTCGGGGGTATATGCCCTCGTGCCGGATACCACGGCCTATGTCCGCACCGAATACGATCAGATCGCCGGGCGGATTGGGGACGCCGACTTTGTCTTTCTCAACAAATGCCGGATGGACGAGACGATTCTCTCCCGCTGCCCCAATCTGAAATGGGTGGGAATCATCGCCACCGGCACCGACAACCTGGACCTCGAAGCCTGCCGCCGCCATGGCGTCCAGGTGGCGAATGTGCCGGGCTACTCCACCTACAGCGTGGCCCAGATGACCTTCAGCCTGCTTCTGGCGGTCTGCCAGTGTGCCGAGCGGCAGAATCGGGCTGTGCAGGAGGGCTTCTGGCAGCTGAACGTCCCGGCGGAATACCGCCTTTTGCCCCAGGTGGAGCTGTACGGAAAGACCTTCGGCATTTTCGGCTATGGCAGCATCGGGCGTCAGGCGGGGCGGATTGCAAAAGCCTTCGGGATGCGGGTGATGGCCTGCACCCGGACGGTCCGGCCCGAGCATTCCGCCGACGGGGTGGAGTTTGTGGACTTTGACACCCTGCTCAGAGAGAGCGACGTGCTCAGCCTTCACACCCCCGCCACCCCTGAGACCCGGGGGGTTGTGAGCGCGGCGGCCCTCGAAACGATCAAACCCGGCTGCATCCTCATCAACACGGCCCGGGGCGCTCTGGTGGACGAGGCGGCGGTGGCCGGGGCGCTGAAAAACGGGCGGCTGGGCTTCTACGCCGCCGACGCCTTCGCGGTGGAACCGCTGCCCGCCGACAGCCCCCTCCGGGGCCTTCCCAACGCGATTTTGACCCCCCACATCGCCTGGACCACCCAAGAAGCGCTCCAGAGGCTGATGGACATTACCGCCCGCAACCTCAAAACCTTTCTGGAAGGGGCGGGGGAACACATCGTCAACCGCTGAATCCCTGCAAAAAAGCCTCCCCGGTCTCGCGGCCGGAGAGGCTTTCTGTGTGTTTTGCGCCTGAGAACTCAGAGGACGTATTGGGCGCACTGGAAGACCTGGGTATCTTCGTCCGGGGCTTCCTCGGCGGCCTGGTCGGTCAGCTGGATGCGGGCCGCGCCGCCCGCCGCCTGAACAGCCCCCTGCTGGGCGGCGGTGCAGCGGACGAGAGCGCAGTTGCTCAGGTAGAGCTGTTCGAGGATTTCGGAGGGCTCCAGAGCCGGGTCAATCTCCACCATGGCGCAGTTCAGCAGGGAGACCCCGTCGGGGTAGAGGTCCAGAAGGGCCTCGTCCGCCACCACCCGGCTCCTGCTGGTGATGGGGTGGCCGTCCAGCAGAATCAGCTCGCCGCAGGTCACGTCGGGGATATCGTAGAAGGCGTCGGCCAGCTCCCCGGGCAGCAGGACCTGCCCTTCGACGCGGAGGTATTCCAGCTCGTTTAAAACTTCGAGGCTGTCGTCCGAGAGGGTCAGGTCCCCCGCTACATAAAGGCCGTCGCCGTACCGGCCCCGGGCCGCGCCGCTCAGCTCGAGGTCGTCCTGAACCACCGTGGTTCCGTCGGGCACGACGGTGATCTCTGCGGCCTCGTCAAAGAGGGGGGCGAGACTTTTGGCAAGGGTTTCGGAGAGGATAGCGCTCTGGCTGGAAAAGCGGGCCCCCGTGGCGGCCAGGGCGTTCCCGTCCAGCTGGGGGTCCACGGCGATGAACCGCTTGGCCGCCCAGTACAGGCGGCTCTGGGCCCGGCAGAGGAAGCTGCGGTCCAGCACGGTGGCGCTCCTGAGGACGACGGCGTGGTCGGGGTAGGAGTAGAGCTTTCCGTTGATGGTGCTCTTGCTGGCCAGAACGGTGGCCAGAGAGGTGGGGCAGTAGGCCGCGCCGTTGAGGGTGATCCCCATATACTGGCGCAGGGCATCCCCGGCATCGGGGGTGACGGTCAGGCTGCCGTTGATAATTAGGAACTGCTTGCCGTTGGGGGTGTTCTGGCCGGTGAGGGTGGTCGGGCCGTTGATGGTGTTCAGCTGGATGTCGTCCTCGAGATCGAGGGTCTGGGCACACTGGAGGGTGAAGGGGTACTTCGCCAGCAGCGCCCGGGCCCGGGGGTTGGTGATGAGGAGGGCGCTCTGGATGGTAATAGTGTCGTAGGCGGCCAGGGTCTCCTCCTGGGCTTTGCGCAGGTCGCAGATTGCGGATTCAATCAGCAATTTCATGGTCTATTCCTCCGTCAGATGGTCTCTCAGTTTGTTTCGTGCCTTGAGCAGCCGGGTGCGGATGGTGGCAGGGGGCTGGCCAAAGAGCCGGCCCAGCTCGGCGGCGTTGTAGCCCTCCTTGTACCGCAGCTGGAACAGGGCCCGGGTCCCGGGGTCCAGCTGGTCCAAAAGGCCGGCGGCTTCTACCTCTGCCAGGGCG
>JAHLFH010000001.1 GCA_018883885.1 Candidatus Faecalibacterium intestinavium
GCCTCCCGCAACGGGGCCCCGCCCAAACGGGCCGCCGCCCTGGCGGGCAGTTTTCCGGCGGTGGCCTTCGACCCCGGGCATCTGAGCCTGGTCAAGGGTGCGCCCGAGCTGCGCCGGAAATTTCTGGACGCCGCCCTCTGCCAGCTCTACCCCGGCTATCTGACCCTTTACAGAAGATATGTCCGGGCCTTGCAGCAGAAAAACGCGCTGCTGCGCCATTCGGGAACCCGGCCCGAGCTGCCGATGGAGCAGAAGCGGGAACAGCTGGAAATCTGGAACGCCGAGCTTGCCCGGCAGGGCGAGGCCATCCAGCAGCGGCGGCGGGAGTATCTGGCCCTTTTGGGGCCGCTGGCGGCGGCCAACTACGCCGAAATTTCCCGAGGGGCCGAGAGGCTGGAAATCGCCTATCAGGCAAAGTTTGAACCGGGAGCCCTGGCCGAAACGCTGGCCAGAGGCCGGGAGGAAGAACTCCGGGCCGGGCAGAGCCTCTGGGGCCCCCACCGGGAGGATCTGGAGCTTCTGCTGGACGGCCAGCCGGCCCGGGTGTATGCCAGCCAGGGACAGCAGCGGAGCATCGTCCTCAGCCTCAAGATGGCGGAGGCCGCCGCGGCGGCCCGGATCACCGGGGAGCACCCGGTGATGCTGCTGGACGACGTTTTGAGCGAACTGGACGAGGGCCGGAAAGCCTATCTGCTGACCCGGATGCAGGGCAAACAGACCTTTGTGACCAGCTGCGACGACACCGCCTTTCTCCGCACCGACGGAGAGATTTACCGGATGGAAGCCGGAAATTTGACCCGGCTGTAACGCCGGATGGAGGGAAGCGGATTATGTATCTGCATCTGGGCCGGGACTATGTCCTCAACACCCGCGCCATCGTGGGAATCTTCAACCTGGAAACCACCACCGTCTCCCCCCGGGGGCGGGCCTTTCTGGACTACGCCCAGAAAAACGGCGCGGTGGTCAGCCTTTCGGATGAGCTGCCCCAGAGCTTTGTTCTGGCCGATGTGCCGGTGGAGACGGTCTACCTCTCCGAGCTGTCCCCTGCCGCTCTGCGGCGGCGGACCGAGCAGGAATTGCCGGAAGAAGCCCTGCGGCTCCGGCCGGAGAGAACCGGGGAAAAACCGGAATAAGAAAAACGACAGTTCACCGTCCTTTTTGAGAGGGCTGTTTTCATACAAAACGACGCTCCCCCGCCCTGCGGCGGGGCGGGCCACTACAAGAAAAGGGAGAGACAGAATGGCAGAAGAAATCATCACCAGCACCAACGCGGAAACCGCCACCGACCACGAGTACAACGCCAGCGAAATCCAGGTCCTGAAGGGTCTGGAAGCGGTGCGCAAGCGCCCGGGCATGTATATTGGCTCCACCGGCGAGCGGGGCCTGCACCATCTGGTCTATGAGATTGTGGACAACTCCATCGACGAGGCGCTGGCGGGCTACTGCAACGAAATCAACGTCACCATCAAAGAGGGAAACATCATCGAGGTCACCGACAATGGCCGCGGCATCCCGGTGGACACCCAGGCGGACACCGGCCTGCCCGCCGTGACGGTGGTCTACACGGTCCTGCACGCGGGCGGCAAGTTCGGCGGCGAGAATTCGGGCTACAAGGTCGCGGGCGGCCTCCACGGCGTCGGCGCGTCGGTGGTCAACGCCTGCTCCGAGTGGCTGACGGTCAACGTCCGGCGGGACGGCCACGAGTACCAGCAGACCTTCCGCCGCGGCGAGCCGGACGGGGATCTCCAGTGCCTCGGAACTGTCCCCGAGGGGGTCACCGGCACCAAGGTCACCTTCAAGCCGGACCCCGAGATGTTCAAGGACACCACGGTCTACGACTTCGAGACGCTGGAAAAGCGGCTGCGGGAGGAGAGCTTCCTCAACGCGGGCGTGAAAATCACCCTGACCGACGAGCGGGAGCTCTACACCCCGATTCTCGAGGACGGCAAGGAGGGAGAGCCCTGCTTCCGGCGGGAGGTCATGTGCTATGAGGGCGGCATCCGCAGCTTCGTCACCTACCTGAACGAGAAGCGGAAGCTGGAAGTCCTTCACCCCAACGTGATCTACCTCAAGGGCCAGACCGACCGGGGGATGGCCGAGATCGCGCTGCAATACAATTCCAGCTACAACGAGCTGCTTCTGAGCTTTGCCAACAACGTCCACACCCCGGACGGCGGCACCCATGAAGAAGGCTTCAAGGCCAGCCTGACCCGGGTGTTCAACGATTATGGCCGGGCCCACGGGCTGCTGAAGGAAAAGGACGAAAATCTCTCCGGCTCGGACGTCCGGGAGGGGCTGATCTGCGTCATCTCGGTGAAATTGCAGGAGGCCGAGTTTGAGGGCCAGACCAAGGCGAAGCTGGGCAACACCGAGATCCGTTCTCTGGTGGCCGGCATGGTCTACTCCAAGCTGATGGAGTTCTTTGAGGAGAACCCCGCCGTCGCCAAGGCCATCTTTGAGAAGGCCACTCAGGCGGCCCGGGCCCGGGCCGCAGCCAAGAAGGCCCGGGAACTGGTCCGCCGAAAGAGTGCGCTGGAGTCCAGCCGGATGCCCGGAAAGCTGGCGGACTGCCGGGAAAACGACCCCACCCGGACCGAGCTGTTCATCGTCGAGGGCGACTCGGCCGGAGGCTCGGCCAAGATGGGCCGGGATTCGGCCATTCAGGCCATCCTTCCCCTCTGGGGCAAGATGCTGAACGTGGAAAAGGCCCGGGCAGACAAAATCTACGGCAACGACAAGCTCATGCCGGTGGTGCTGGCGCTGGGCTGCGGCATCGGGGATGAGTTCGATATCTCCAAACTCCGGTACGACAAGGTTTTCATCATGGCCGATGCCGACGTGGACGGCTCCCACATCTGCACCCTGATGCTGACCTTCTTCTTCCGGTATATGCGGCCCCTCATCGAGCAGGGCCACGTCTATGTGGCCCAGCCGCCCCTGTTCCGGGTCCAGAAGGGCAACGTCATCAAATACGCCTACAACGACGCCGAGATGGCCGTCCTCTCCCAGGAGATGCCCGGGGCCAAGATCAACCGGTACAAAGGTCTGGGCGAGATGAACCCCGACCAGCTCTGGGAGACCACCATGAACCCCGACAACCGGGTCATCGTCCAGATCACCATCGAGGACGCCGAGAAGGCCGACGAGGCCTTTACCATCCTGATGGGCGACCAGGTGGAGCCCCGGCGGCGGTTCATCGAGACCAACGCACAGTACGCGAAGCTGGACGTATAATTTTTAAACCCGCCCACCCGCCCTTTAGATGTTCCCCCCGGGCCTGCGGCCCCGCCCCCCGTGGGGGCTTCGAGCGGTAAACGGCTGCTTCTGGGATCGGCTTCTGCGGACGGTAAGTAATTCAGGACAGAGGATTGCCGGAAATAGCTGCTCTTGGGCAGGCTGGCCGGATTTGCCCAGCAGGCCCCGCCAAGGCAGAGCCTCCTCTTGCGCTTAGCCAATATTTGCGGCGGGACTGGCGCCCTTGCAAATATTGGAGCGCTGCGCCAGCACACGCCAACGGGTTTGCCGTTTTCCAAATTTCCGGCGCGGGCGGAAACGCCGCTTGAAAATTTGGACGGCGGCCCCTGCTCCGCTTCGGCTGTA
>JAHLFH010000012.1 GCA_018883885.1 Candidatus Faecalibacterium intestinavium
CTCCCGTTCCGGCTCCCGGGCCCAGGGCTCCCGCCCCGGCCCCGGCTCCCGCTGCGAAGCCCGCCGCACAGGGCGCTGTCTCGGTCAAGGCTCCCATGCCCGGCAACATTCTGGACGTCAAGGTCAAGCCGGGCGATTCCGTCAAGGCGGGCGACACCCTGGTGATTCTGGAAGCCATGAAGATGGAGAACGAGATCGTCGCCCCGCAGGACGGCACCGTTGCTTCCATCAACGTAAACAAGGGCGATACCGTCAACTCCGGCGACGTTCTGGTTTCGATGAACTGATAGAGTAAGGGAGAGGTGACAACTATGGCGAAAAAGCCGATCAAGATCACCGAAGTCGTCCTGCGCGATGCCCACCAGTCCCTGCTGGCCACCCGTATGACGATGGACGAGATGCGCCCCATCCTGCCCGAAATGGACAAGATCAACTACTTCTCGGTCGAGTGCTGGGGCGGCGCGACCTTCGACAGCTGCATCCGGTTCCTGGACGAGGACCCCTGGGAGCGGCTGCGCATCCTGCGCAAGGAGCTGCCCCATCAGAAGCTGCAGATGCTCTTCCGCGGCCAGAATATGCTGGGCTATCGCCCCTATGCCGACGACGCCGTCCAGTACTTTGTCCAGAAGTCGGTGGCAAACGGCATTGACGTGATCCGCATCTTTGACGCGCTGAACGACCCCCGCAATCTGGAGACTGCCATCAAGGCCGCCAACAAGGAGGGCGCACACGTTCAGGGCTGCATCAGCTACACGCTCAGCCCCGTCCACAGCAACAAGGCCTTTGCCGACTACGCCAAGACCCTGGAGGAGATGGGCGCAAACTCCATCTGCATCAAGGATATGGCCGGCCTGCTGACTCCTTACGCCTGCTATGAGCTGGTCAAGAAGCTGAAAAAATCCGTCAGCATCCCGGTGGACATCCACAGCCATTACACCGCGGGTCTGGCCTCCATGTCCATCCTGAAGGGCATCGAGGCAGGGGCGGATATCGTGGATACCGCCATGAGCCCGCTGTCTCTGGGCACCAGCCATATGCCCACCGAGAGCCTGGTGGCCGCCCTTCAGGGCACCGACTACGACACCGGGCTGGATCTCAACCAGCTGAATGTCGTCCGCGACTACTTTGCAAAGCTGCGCGAGAAGTACATTGCCAACGGCCAGATCAGCCCCAAGAGCCTGGGCGTCGATGCAAACACCCTGCTCTATCAGGTGCCGGGCGGCATGTTCTCCAACATGCTCAAGCAGCTGAAGGACGCCGGCAAGGAGGACAAGCTGGACGAGGTTCTGGCGGAAATTCCCCGTGTCCGCGAGGACGCCGGGTATCCGCCGCTGGTCACCCCCACCAGCCAGATCGTGGGCACCCAGGCCGTCTTCAACGTCATTCTGGGCGAGCGGTACAAGATGGTGACCAAGGAGTTCAAGGGCCTGGTCCACGGCGACTATGGCCGCACCCCCGCCCCCATCAGCGCCGAGTTCACCAAGAAGATTCTGGGCGACGAACAGCCCATCACCTGCCGGTTTGCCGATACTCTGGAGCCTGAGATGGATAAACTCCGGGCGGAGGCTTCCAAGTGGGCTACCCAGGAAGAGGACGTGCTGACCTATGCGATGTTCCCGCAGGTCGCCCCCAAGTTCTTTGAAACCCGCAACGCAAAGAAGCAGGGCGTGGACGCCGCCCATGCGGATTATGTCAATAAGTCGCACCCTGTCTAAATCAGAAACTTTCAGGCAGCCCCCCGGCAAAACGGGGGGCTGTTTGTTTCGGCGGACCCGGTTTTTGGTTCATTCGCTTGCAAAACGCCGCCCATAATAGTAAAATAACATCATATGTATCGTATCATGGGTCGGTATAGCCCAAAGGCGGATACATAAACAGAAAACACAGAACAAAGGGCAAGAGGAAGAAGTTATGATCCTGAGTATGACTGGTTTTGGCCGTGCATCCGCTGTGCTGAACGGGCGGGAAATCGCCGTTGAGCTCCGCAGCGTCAACGCACGGTATTTCGAGTACAGCTCCCGCATCCCGCGCAGCTGCAGCTTCATGGACGGACAGCTGAAAAAGCTGCTCAACAGCCGGATCACCCGGGGCAAGGTGGAGCTGAGCCTGACGATCCAGAATGTGGACCGGACCGACACGGCGGTCACCGTGGATCTGGAGCTGGCCCGCAGCTATCAGCAGGCGCTGCGGGATCTGGCGGAGGACCTCTGCGTCAAAAACGACCTTTCGGCAGGGATGCTTGCCCGCTTCCCCGATGTGCTGGCCGCCCGCCATGCGGATGTGGACGAAGATCAGCTCTGGGAGGATGTGGCGTCTGTCACCCGGCAGGCTCTGGACCGGTTTATGGAGATGCGGGCCGCCGAGGGCCAGAAGATGAAAGAGGACATCCTTTCCCGGCTGGATTATATCGAGGAGTGCGTGGGGAAGATCGAGGCCCAGAGCGCAGGCCGGGTGGAACAGTATACCCGGCGCCTGTACGAGAAGCTGCGGGTTCTTCTGGAGGACCGGAACATCGACGACGCACGAGTGCTGACCGAGGCGGCCATCTTTGCGGACAAGACTGCCGTGGATGAAGAAACAGTCCGCCTGCGCAGCCATCTTGCACAGTACCGCTCCATCCTTGAGATGGACGAACCGGTGGGCCGCAAGCTGGATTTCCTGACCCAGGAGCTCAACCGGGAGACCAACACCATCGGCTCCAAGTGTCAGGACCTGGACATCACCCGGGTGGTGGTGGACGTGAAGGCCGAAATCGAAAAGATTCGGGAGCAGATCCAGAACCTCGAGTGACGCCGCCGGAGGGAACAGAATGAAGCTCATCAACATTGGTTTCGGAAATATGATCAGCGCGGAGCGCCTTGTGGCGGTGGTCAGCCCGGATTCCGCTCCCATCAAGCGGATCGTCAAGGAAGCGCGGGACCAGGGGCGGCTGATCGACGCCTCCTACGGGCGGAGCACCCGGGCGGTCCTCCTGATGGACTCGGACCATGTCATTCTTTCGGCGCTCCAGCCCGAGACCATTGCGAACCGCGCAGGGGGCACAGGAGAGGCCCGGCCTGCGGAGGAAGGGTAAAAAGCTATGGAAAATGAAAAATATCTGTTTGTTGTTTCCGGTCCGTCCGGCGTAGGGAAGGACACCGTCATCAGCTTTCTGCGCGGCGCTCACCCCGAGATCGGCAAGACGGTCTCCGCCACCACCCGCGCCCCCCGGGAAGGGGAGGCGGAAGGGGTGAACTACTTCTACCGCACCGAAGATGAATTCCGCCGGATGCTGGAGCGGGACGAGATCGTCGAGTCCAACTATTACAGCGGCCATTACTACGGCACCCTCCGCAGCGAGGTGGACCGTCTGCTGGCCCAGAACACCCCGGTGGTGCTGAACATCGACATTCACGGCGCGGCCAACATCAAACGGCTCTACCCGGGCGCAACCACCATCTTCCTGCTGCCCCCCTCCTGGGAAGTGCTGGAAAGCCGCCTCCGGGGCCGGGGCAGCAACGAGACGGCCGAAGAAATCCAAAAACGTCTGGATACTGCGCGGGAAGAGCTGAGCCATGCGGGGGAATTCGACGGGCAGGTGGTCAACCACGTTGTGGAGGACTGCGCCGCGGAACTCTACGGCATCATGGCCCGCCGGGCGGGCCTCGCTGAGGAACACTGACCCGGCTGTGCATCACAGAAAAGGAGCCGAATGAATGCCGAAGACAGTGGGTGTGGCAGTCAGCAACGCAACCTTTCACTTTGATAAACTCTATACCTATGCGGTCCTGCCGGACCAGCAGGAACTGGTGCGGCTGGGCAGTATGGTGCTGGTGCCTTTTGGGCGGGGCAGCCGCCCCCGGATGGGGGTAGTGCTGGCCTGCGATGCAGAACCCGAGAGCGCGAAACTCAAATGCCTGTTTGATGTGGCGCCCGCCTCCGCCTGCCTGACCCCGGAGCTGCTGAGGCTGGTCCGGTTTTTGAAAGCCCGGACCTTCTGCACCTACTACGAGGCGGTTCGGGCGGTGATTCCCTATGGGGCGCAGTACCGCCCCGCCCTGGCCGACGACGGGGTGACCCCCGTCCTCCAGAAGCAGCTCACCCGCCATACCGAGACCCTTTACCGTCTGGTGGGTCAGCTGCCCGGAAAGCCCAAGCCCACGGCCAAACAGCTGGCCGCGGTGGCGCTTTTGAGCGGCGGACCCCGCACCCAGGCGGAGCTGGAAGCAAAGGGGATCAGCCGGGCGGTGGTCGAAAACCTCTGTGCAAAAGGGGTGCTGGAAGGGGAGAAGGTGAATAAGTCGCCGGACCTCTACGCATCCATTCCCCGGCAGGCCGAGGCCATCTCCCTGACGGACGAACAGCAGAGCGCGTTTGACGACCTTGCGCCGCATCTGGAAAGCGGGCTGCCCCACACGGCCCTCCTCTATGGCGTCACCGGCAGCGGCAAGACGATTGTCTTTCTGAAATTGATTGAGCGGTGCCTCGCGCTGGGGCGGCGGGCGCTGGTCCTTGTGCCGGAAATCAGCCTGACGCCCCAGATGATTCTCCGGCTGAAATCCGCGTTCGGGCGGCGGGTGGCCGTCCAGCATTCGGCCCTCAACCACACCGAACGGCTGCTTCAGTGGCAGATGATTCAAGATGGCGGGGCCGATATCGTGGTGGGGACCCGCAGCGCCGTTTTCGCTCCCATGGAAAAGATTGGCCTCATTATCATCGACGAGGAACAGGAGCACACCTACCGCTCCGAATCCGCTCCCCGGTATTCGGCGCACGAGGTGGCCCGGCAGAGGGCGGCTGAAAACGGGGCGCTCCTTCTGCTGGCCAGCGCCACGCCCTCCACCGAAACGTTTTATGCCACCCAGACCGGCCGCTGTCAGCTGGTCCGGCTGACCCAGCGGTACGCGGGCCAGCCTTTGCCCAGCGTCGAGATCGTAGATATGCGGGCCGAGCTGGCGGGGGGCAACCCCAGAGAGATCAGCCTGAGCATGGAGGACGCCATCCGGCGCAATCTGGAAAACCGCAAGCAGACCATTCTGCTGCTCAACCGAAGGGGATATCAGACCCTGGCCCAGTGCGAGGACTGCCGGGAAGTGCTCAAATGCCAGAAATGCAGCGTTCCAATGGTCTACCACAAAGCGGGCGGGCGGGTGCTTTGCCACTACTGCGGCAGCCAGATCGAGCCGCGGCCCACGGTCTGCCCGACCTGCGGCGGAAGGCTGCAATACCGCGGCTTCGGCACCCAGAAGGCCGAGGAGGAGCTGGAAGCGCTGTTTCCCGAGGCCCGGATTCTCCGGATGGATCAGGATACCACGGCGGCCAAAAACGCCCACGAAAAGCTTCTGGCCCGGTTTGCCCGGCATGAATATGACATCATGGTGGGCACCCAGATGGTGGCCAAGGGGCTGGATTTTGAGGACGTCACCCTTGTGGGGGTGCTGGGCATCGACTCTCTGCTCTTTGCCCAGGGGTTTCGGGCCTATGAGACGGTGTTCAGCCTCATCACGCAGGTGGTGGGCCGGAGCGGCCGGGCCAAAGCCCCGGGGCACGCCATCATCCAGACCACAGACCCGGAAAACCCGGTGCTGAATCTGGCGGCGGCCCAGGATTATGACGCCTTTTTCCAGCAGGAAATCGCCTACCGCAAACTGGGGCTGTATCCGCCCTTCTGCGGGCTGTGCGTGATCGGCTTTTCCGGTACGAAGGAGCCGGAGACCGCCCGGGCGGCGGCACGGTTTGCCGCCCTCTTGGGCCAGCGGGCCGCCAGCCAGCCGGACATCCCCCTCCGAGTGCTGGGCCCGACGCCGGGCAGCATTTTGAAAATCAACGAGCATTACCGTTATAAGCTGACCGTCAAGTGCAGGAACGACAAGCGCTTCCGCGCTCTGCTGCGGGAGGTCCTCAGCCTGTATGAGCAGGAAAAACTGCCCGCAAAAGCCTCGGCTGTGGTGGATCTGCATTCTGACGGCGATCTTTAAACTATACTATGGGAGGAACTGTTTTATGGCTATCCGCAACATTGTAAAAGAGGGCGACCCCATCCTGAACAAGGTCTGCCGCCCGGTGACCCAGTTCGACGACCGTCTGGCAACGCTGCTGGACGATATGCACCAGACCATGATCGCCGCCGACGGCATCGGTCTGGCCGGCCCCCAGGTGGGGATGCTCCGCCGTCTGTTTGTCGTGTGGGACACCACCGACGCGCCGGAGAAGATCCCTGGGGACTACGAATACAAATTCATCGACTTTGTCAACCCCGAGATTCTGGAAGTCTCGGAGGAGGAGGAAACCAGCTATGAGGGCTGCCTCTCCTTCCCGGGCCACAACGGCGCGGTGACCCGTCCGGTGGCCATCAAGGTCCGGGCCCAGGATCGCAACGGCGAATGGTTCGAGCTGGAAGCGGAGGACCTGCTGGCCCGCTGCATCCAGCATGAGAACGACCATCTGGACGGCGTGACCATTATGCAGTCCAGCGAGTTTTTCTATGAGGACACCGAGGAGGGCCGCGCCGAAGCCGCCCGCAAGGCAAAAGCAAAGGAGAAAAAGTAAATGCGAATCCTTTTCATGGGCACGCCGGACATCGCGGCGGCCTGTCTGGAGGCGCTGTACGCGGCGGGGCACGAGATCTGCGCCGTCTATACCCGGCGGGATAAGCCGGTGGGCCGGAAACAGGTGCTGACCGCCCCGCCCGTCAAGACGGCGGCGCTGGCCCACGGCACCCCGGTCTTTCAGCCCCGTACTCTGCGGGACGGGGGAGAGGATGAAACCATCCGCGCTCTGGCGCCGGAGCTGATTGTCGTGGTGGCCTACGGCTGCATCCTGCCCGGCTCTGTATTACGCATCCCGAAGTATGGCTGCATCAACCTTCATGTCTCCCTGCTGCCCAAATACCGGGGCAGCGCGCCGGTCCAGTGGGCCGTTTTGAACGGCGACACGGAGACGGGCGTCTCCATCATGCAGATGGACGAAGGGCTGGACACCGGCGACGTGCTGGCCTGCGAAAAAATCGCCATCGGCCCGGAGGAAAACAGCGGCGAGCTGTTTGACCGGGTGACGGCGGTGGGGGCGCGGGTTCTCTGCGAGACGGTCCCCGCCCTGGCAGAGGGCAGGCTGACCCCGACGCCGCAGGATCATGCAAACGCCACCCTTGCCCCCGTGCTGAGCAAAGAGCTGGCCGAGTTCCACTTCTCGGAGGACGCCGCTCACATCCATAACTGGGTGCGGGGGATGAACCCCTGGCCTGCGGCCTGGTTCATTACGTCGAGCGGAAAAAAAGTGAAAGTGCTGGAAGCCCGCCTTGCCGAAAGCAAAGGCCAGGCCCCGGGCACGGTGCTTGCCCTGAAGCCGCTGACGGTGGCCTGCGGAAGCGGAGCGGTCCAGCTTCTGCGGGTGGTGCCGGAGGGGTCCAAGCCGATGGAAGGCAGCGCCTTTGCGGCGGGCCTGCGGCTCAAAACGGGGGACCAGCTGTGAGGCCCGCCGGGGCGCGGGCTGCGGCGGTTTCGGCACTGGTGCGCCAGGAGCAGGGCGGCTTTTCCAATCTTGTATTGGACGCGGAGCTTCGCCGTCAGGCGCTGTCCGGCCGGGACAAGGCTTTCGCCGGGGCTGTGTTTTATACCGTCCTCGAGCGGCAGAATACCCTCGACTACATCCTGGGCAATTTCCTGCCCAAAGGGATTGCAAGGTTAGACCCGCCGGTCCGGGCCATCCTGCGCAGCGGGCTGGCCCAGGCGCGGTATATGCAGGTGCCGGTTTCGGCTGCTGTAAACGAGGCGGTCAAGCTGACCCGTGCCTTCGGCAAATCCAGCGCTTCCGGCCTTGTGAATGCGGTTCTTCGCCGGGCCTGCAATTTTGACCTGAATCAGGCCGTATTCTCAGATGAGATCGAAAAATTGATGGTTCTGGGCTCCGCGGGACGCCCCGTGGCAGAATTTCTCCACACATACTATCCCGAGGAAGCACTGGACATTCTGACCCGCACGGCGGACGGCGGCCTGACCGCTCTGCGCGTCAATCCTTTAAAGATGAGCGCGCAGGAGCTGATGGAACAGCTGGAGGCCGAAGGGGCGAAGAAAGTCCGGGCAGGCGCTGTGCCGGGAAGCGTCCTGGCCCGCTTTGAGGGCAGCCCGGCGGAGAGCAAGCTGTTCCGGGAGGGCTGTTTTCATGTGGAAGGCCAGACCAGCCAGCTGGCGGCCCTCTGCGTGGGGGCGCAGCCGGGGGAAATTGTGCTGGATTTGTGCGCAGCTCCGGGCGGAAAGACCATCGCCCTGGCCGAGGAGATGAAGGACAGCGGGCGGCTTATCAGCTGCGATGTGACCGAACCCCGGGTCGGCTTGATCCGGGCGGCGGTGGAGCGGATGGGCCTGCACTGTGTGGAGACCCTTTGCAGCGACGCCTCCCGGCCAAATCCATCCCTGCCGAAAGCGGACCGGATTCTCGCGGACGTGCCCTGCAGCGGCCTCGGCATCCTGGCCAAAAAGCCGGACATCCGGTATAAAACCCTGGACGGCTCCCGCCATCGGGAACTGCTGGACACTCAGAGCGCGATTCTCGACCAGGCCGCCGGTCTGCTCAAGCCGGGCGGGCGGCTGGTCTATTCCACCTGTACCATCCACCCGGAAGAAAACGAGGGCCAGATCGAGAAGTTTCTGGCCCGGCGGCCCGATTTCAAGGTCCGCCTTCCGGAAGGACTTTTCCCCGGGGGAATGACCCTCGGCCCCTGCGGCGCCCTTTCGGTGCCCACCCGGACCGGGATGGACGGGTTTTTTATCTGCGTGATGCAGAAAGACGCGGAATGATTCGTTTGTTACAACAGGAGAAGCAATGGAAGAAAAACGCTGTATTTCCTCGCTGACGCTGGAACAGTTGGCCGCAGAGCTCAAAGAAATGGGCCAGCCGTCGTTCCGGGCCAAACAGATCTTTCACTGGATTCACCAAAAGCTGGTCACCGACTTTTCGGCCATGTCCGACCAGCCCAAGGCCCTGCTTGCCCGGCTCAGCGAGCGCTTTTATATCGCCGCGCCCCGGATCGAGCGCCGGCAGGAAGCCCGGGACGGCACGGTCAAGTATCTGCTGCGGATGGAGGACGGGAACTGCATCGAGACGGTGGTCATGCGGTACCATTACGGCAACACCGTCTGCGTTTCCACGCAGGTCGGCTGCCGGATGGGCTGCCGCTTCTGCGCTTCCACCCAGGCCGGACGGGTGCGGGATCTGGAAGCGGGGGAGATCTGCTCGGAAATTTACACCGCCCAGAAGGACATCGGGGAGCGTATTTCCCACATCGTCCTCATGGGCATCGGCGAACCGCTGGACAATTTCGACCAGGTTATGACCTTTTTGCAGCTGATCTCCTCGCCCGAAGGGGTCAACATCGGGATGCGGAACATCAGCCTGTCCACCTGCGGCCTCGTGCCCAAGATCGACAAGCTGGCCGAGAAAAAGCTCCAGCTGACCCTGTCGGTCTCCCTCCACGCGCCCAACAATGAGATTCGCAGCGGCATGATGCCGGTCAACGACGCCTATCCGGTGGAGCAGCTGATGGAGGCGGTCCGGCGGTATCAGAATACCACAGGCCGCCGGGTCAGCTTTGAATATTCGATGGTCCGCGGGGTCAATGATACCGATGTCTGCGCCCGCCAGCTGGCAAATCTCATCCGTGGAATGGGGGCGCATGTCAACCTGATTCCCATCAACCCGGTGGACGGAAGCCCTTATACCGCAACCGACGCGGCCAACGTCCGCCGGTTCCAGACCAGACTCACCGAGCTGGGGGTCAACGCGACGGTTCGCCGCCGCCTCGGCAGCGAGATCTCGGCCGCCTGCGGCCAGCTTCGCCGGGAAGAAATGAACGAAAAAAACTGACGCAGATGTGATAAGACAAAGCAAGGAGAAGCGACCATGAAACTGGCAGGAAAAACCGATGTGGGCCGGGTGCGCCGGGAAAATCAGGACGACTTTCGTGCCGGTGTGCTGCCGGGCGGGGCGGCCTGGGCCCTTGTGTGCGACGGCATGGGCGGCGCACGGGGCGGAAGGGAAGCCTCCCGCGGGGCCTGCGACGTGATTGAACGGTGCTTTCAGGAGCAGTACAGCCGCTGTCTGCCCGGGATGGAGCAGGCGTTCCTGGAGGAGGTTCTGAGCAGCGCCAACCACTATGTCTTCCAGAAATCGTCTCAGGAGGAGTCGCTGGCCGGCATGGGCACCACCGCTGTCTGCGCCCTGGTTCGCTCGGGCCGGATTCACCTGTGCCATGCGGGGGATTCCCGCGCTTACCTCTACCATGCCGGGCGGCTGATCCAGCTGACCCACGACCATTCCTACGTGCAGGAGCTGGTGGACTGCGGCACCATTACCCCCCAGGAAGCGGAGCATCACCCCCAGAAGAACATCATCACCCGGGCGCTTGGGGTGGATTACCGTCTTTGTCCGGACTACACCTCGGTGGTCATGCTGCCGGGGGATCTGCTGCTGCTCTGCTCGGACGGGCTGACCAACTTTGTCCCGGCGGCTGAGATGGAGAAGATCCTCGGGCAGAGTTCCTTCTACGATGCGCCCGACCGCCTTGTGGAGGCGGCCAACGCGGGCGGCGGCCAGGATAACATCACGGCGCTGCTGCTGGGGGCGGAGCCGCTGGAGGTGAAACATGGATAATCTCATCGGCAGAACGCTGGATGGGCTGTATGAGGTGCGGGAGCTGATCGGCTCAGGCGGGATGGCGAACGTCTACAAGGCGGTCTGCATGGGGCAGAACGGCCCGGTCCCGCCGGGGACGGTGGTGGCCGTCAAAGTCCTGCGGGAGGAGTTTATGCACGACCCGGACCTTGTCCGGCGCTTCAAGAACGAATCCAAGGCGATTTCCCTTCTGCACCACGCCAACATTGTCAAGGTCTACGACGTCTCGGTCAGCGACGAGCTGCAATATATCGTTATGGAGTATGTGGACGGCATGACCCTGCGGGAATACCTCAACAAGCGGGGCGGCAAGCTTCCCAGCCGGGAGACGGTCCATTTTATCTCCCAGATTCTTCAGGCGCTGGAACACGCCCACCGGAACGGCGTGGTGCACCGGGACGTCAAGCCCCAGAACATCATGCTGCTGGACAACGGCCAGCTCCGGATGATGGATTTCGGCATCGCCCGGATTTCCCGGGCCGAGAACCAGCTTCTGAGCGGCAAGGCCATGGGCAGCGTCCACTATATCAGCCCGGAACAGGCCCGGGGCGAGATGACCGACCCCAAGAGCGACATCTACTCTGTGGGCGTCATGATGTATGAGATGCTTTCCGGCAGGCTTCCCTTTGATTCGGACAATGTGGTGGAGGTTGCCATCAAGCAGATTTCCGACACAGCCCGGCCCCTGGCCGAGATCGCGCCGGACACCCCCCAGGCTCTTGTCCAGATTACGGAGCGGGCGATGGCGAAACTGCCGGAGAACCGGTTTTCCAGCGCGGGGGAGATGCTGGAGGCGCTGGAGCGCTATGTCCAGAACCCCGGCATCCAGTTTGATTACAAGTATATCCCGGAACAAACACCAGCAAAGGCGGATAAAACTACCATGAATCAGAAAAGCGATTCCCATTCTGCCGGCAAAAAAGGCCCGGCCCCCAAAAAAGGCAAATCCAGAAAGCGGCGCTCGGTCTTTCTGCCGGTTCTTCTGGGAATCACCGTTGCCTTTGGCCTGGCCTGTGCGGCGCTTTGCTATATGATCCTGCGCAACGCCGACGACCCGCTTCTCAACGCGAAGGCGGAGATTGTTCTGGAGGACTATGTCGGCGTTACCCGCAGCGAGGTCAATTCCTCGCCCCAGGTCAGCTCCGGCCAGATCGTAATCCAGTGGGTGGAGGAGTACAGCAGCACCTACGGCGAGGGGTATGTCTACAAACAGTCCCCGGCCGCCGGGCGGACCGTCCGCGAGGGCCAGACCGTCACCCTGACGGTCAGTCTGGGCACTCAGTACGTCACCCTCCCGGACACCACCAACTATATGCAGGCCGATGCTGAGCAGCTTCTGCGGGAGCTGGGGGTGTCGGTGCTGGTGGTCCAGAACGTGGAGCCCTCGGTGGCGGTGGGCGCGGTCATCCGGACCGACCCGGCTGCGGGCAGCACGGTTCCCGCGGGCAGCACGGTGGTTCTGTATGTCAGCCGCCAGCAGGTTACGACGACTACCACCGTTCCGTCGGTGGTGGGCCTGACGGTGGATGACTCCCGGACGCTCCTTGTCCAGAATCATCTGACTCTGGGCAGCCAGACCCAGGCGTACAGCGATCTGCCGGAGGGCACGGTTATTGAACAGGAGCCTGCAGCCAACACGACTGCAAAATTCAATACCCGGGTCAATGTTACGGTTTCCGCCGGTCCGGAGCCGCTGCCTGAGCCGGATTCCAGCACCTCGGCGCCTTCTGCGGATGACTGGTGGGGCGACTTGTGGGGCGGCCTGGGAGGAGGCGGCTCCTCCAGCAGCAGCGGCGGCAGCAGCGGCAGCAGCAGCGCCAGCTCGGAAAGCTCCTCCAGCTCGGAGCCGGGCTTTATCTGGCCCTGGGATTGGTAAATGGAGGCGGCAATGGAAGGCTATATCGTCAAAGGAATCGGCGGCTTCTACTATGTCAAAACCGGGGAGGAGATTGTTGAGTGCCGCGCCCGGGGGATTTTCCGCAAACAAAAGCGGAGCCCGGTGGCAGGGGACGAAGTGGTTCTGGCGGCAGAAAACGGTGCGGTTGTGATCGACGAGATCGCGCCCCGCAAAAATCTGTTCATCCGGCCGCCGGTGGCGAATCTGGACGTCCTTTTTCTGGTGGCCAGCACCACCCAGCCGGTGCCCAGCACCCTTGTTCTGGATAAGCTCTCTGCCATCGCAGTGGACAAGGGCGTCCAGCCCGTCGTGGTCTGCACCAAGGGGGATCTGGCTGCGGCGGATTTTCTCGCCCGGGCCTATGAAAAATCCACCCTTCCGTTTATCCGGATCGACTACGCCACAGGCGAAGGTCTGGCCGAGGTCAAGGACTGGATCAGTGGGCGGCTCTGCGCCTTCTGCGGCAACTCCGGGGTGGGCAAATCCACCCTGCTGAACGCGCTGCTGCCCGAGCTGGGCCAGCAGACCGGCGAAATCAGCCAGAAACTGGGGCGCGGACGCCACACCACCCGGGAGGTCACCATCTTTGAGGCCTTCGGCGGGCGGATTGCCGATACGCCGGGGTTTGCCAGCCTTGAAGCAAACCGCGCCGGGTTTATCCCGAAAGAGCGGCTGGAGCTGGTGTTCCCGGAGTTTGGGCCCTACCTTGGGCAGTGTCAGTTTACCGGCTGCTCTCATCGCAGCGAAAAGGGCTGCGCGGTGCGCCAGGCTCTGGCTGAGGGAAAGCTCTCCCAAACCCGGTATGACAGTTACTGCGCCATGTACGACGAAGTCAAAGACGTGAAGGAATGGGAACAGAAAAAGGGCCCGAATTCCTCGGGCCGGTTCTGAGAAACTCCCTTGTGGAGCCCTTTTGAAGGAGAAGTGCGATGTCCCGCTGTGTGATTCTTTCAGCCTGCCCTGTGTCTGCCGAGCTGAAACGGCTGCTTCGCCCGGACGACTACATCATCGCCTGCGACGCGGGCTATGAGAACTGCCGCCGTCTGGGCTGCCGGGCAGACGTTGTGGTGGGGGATTTTGATTCCGCGCCCCGGCCCGAAGAAGCGGCGGGGGAAGGGCTGATCGTCCTGCCCCACGTCAAGGATGACACCGACACGGAGTATGCGGCCAAACTGGCGGTCCGGCAGGGATGCACCGAAGCGCTCCTTTTGGGCGCGCTGGGCGGGCGGCGGCTGGACCATACCCTGGCAAACCTCTGCACCGGGCTTGGCCTGGAACGGCAAGGGGTCCGCGCTGTTCTTCAGGACGAGCGGACCCGGATCTCCTTCGTTCTTCCGGGCCAGAGCCGGACCTACCCAAAGGGAGAATACTTCTATCTCTCCGTGTTTCCGATGGAGGGCAGGGCCGAGGGGGTCCGTATCCGCGGCGCATTCTACGAGCTGGAAGACGCCGTGCTGAGCAGCGAGTATCCGCTGGGGGTCAGCAACGAATACGCCCCCGGTTCCTCCTGCATTGAGATCAGCAGCCGGGCGGGTGCGCTGGCCGTGCTGGAAATCTGCGCCGATTGACGCGGGCCGGAACATTTTGCTTCGATTTTGACTATACTGGAGCAAAGAAGGAAAGGCGGGTGCAGATATGCAGATCGTTGTAATCAAAAGCCCTAAAGTCCTGGCGGGTCTGCTGCGCAGACTGTTCGGAATCAAAAAAGAGGACTGACGGAACGCGCTCCGGAGTCCAAACAAAAAAGCGGCTGCGTTTTTGCAGTCGCTTTTTTTGCGGGGTGTGAATTAGTGAAAGAATTTCCGCCCCAGCCAGATGCAGATGCAGGCGCCCACGACCGAGACGATAAACGTGCCGATTATGCCGGTGGCCTGCAGGCCGATCAGACTGAACAGCAGGCTGCCCACAAAACTGCCCAGAATACCCAGACCGATGTTCCGCAGGACAGAGGTCTCGCTGCCCATCAGCCGTCCGGCGCACCAGCCGGCCAGGGCGCCGATCAGAAGGCTGAAAATAAGAGCGATAAGCGAAGGACCGATGAAAAACATAGACGAACCTCCTTTTCAAATAATCAAGGGAAATGAATCATTCTGCTGCCTGTTCGGCGGCCTGCTGCGCCGTGCGGCAGATTTCTGCCAGGCAGCAGCGGCTGCACGCGGGTTTCCGGGCGTCGCAGACGGCCCGCCCATGCAGCACAAACCGGTGGCACAGATCGCTGCCCTCCTCGGGCGGGATGATCTTCCAGAGAGCCATCTCCACCTTCTGGGGCTCCTTGACATTGTCCACCAGCCCGATCCGGTTGGACAGCCGGATGCAGTGGGTGTCGGTGACGATGGCGGGCTTGCCGAAGACGTCGCCCATAATCAGGTTGGCGCTCTTCCGGCCCACGCCGGGCAGTTCCAGAAGTTCTTCAAAGGTGGTGGGCACCTGGCAGTCGTACTTGTCCCGCAAAACCCGCATACAGGCCGAGATATCCCGCGCTTTGGAGCGGCCCAGGCCACAGGGCTTGACGATGGCCTCGATTTCCTCCGGTTCGGCCGCGGCCAGGGCGGCCACATTCGGATATTGGGCGAAAAGGTCCTCCACCACGATGTTGACCCGGGCGTCGGTACACTGGGCCGCCAGCCGGACGCTGACCAGAAGCTGCCAGGCGTGGGCATAGTCCAGGGTGCAGGCCGCGTCGGGGTATTCTTTTTTCAGCCGGTCGATGACCTCCAGCGCCAGCTGACGGCGGGCGGAGAGTTCCTCCTCCGGCATTTCTTTTTTCTTCATCATACATTGCACCTCTGCTGTTTTCATGATAATAGCATGTTTTGCGGCCATTGTAAACGGACAGGGAGGGAAAACACCTTGTTCTCCCTCCTGAAATGCGCTATACTATTTTAAAATCCCTGTCATAACCGACAGCGCTGCGCCTGGCAGCGGAAAGGAGGATGTGCCCATGCGTGAGCCGCTGGCCCAGCGCCTGCGCCCCAAAACGCTGGGGGAAGTTTGTGGTCAGAGCCACCTTCTGGCTCCGGGGCGGGTGTTCCGCCGCACCATTGAGAGCGGACAGATCCCCAATATGATCTTCTACGGCCCCTCGGGCACCGGAAAGACAACGGTGGCCCGGATCATCGCCGAGAACAGCGGGATGACCCTGCACAAACTCAACGGGACCACCTGCGGCACAGGGGACATCAAGGCCGTCTTTCAGGATATCGGGACTCTGGCCGGGGCGGGGGGAATTCTGCTCTATCTGGACGAGATCCAGTATCTGAACAAAAAACAGCAGCAGAGCCTTCTGGAGTGCCTTGAGGAGGGAACGGTAACCCTCATTGCCTCCACCACCGAGAACCCGTATTTTTATATCTATAACGCGCTTCTTTCCCGCTGCACCGTCTTTGAGTTCAAGAGCCTTACGCCACAGGATATTCAGCAGGGGCTGCGCCGTGCCACCGAAAAGCTGACCGAAGCCGAGGGGGCGCAGGTGGTGCTGGAGCCGGATGCCTGCGCGTATCTGGCCGAGAGCGCAGGCGGCGATATGCGCAAGGCGCTGGGCTGTCTGGAATTCGCCGTCACGGCGGCAGAGCCCGGCCCCGGGGGCAAAACCATCACCCTCGAGATGATCCGTCAGGTGACCCGCCGCACCGCCATGCGGTACGACAAGGACGGAGACGACCATTATGACATCGTCTCGGCCTATCAGAAGTCGATGCGGGGGTCGGACCCGCAGGCGGCCCTCCATTATCTGGCCCGGCTGCTGGAAGCGGGGGATCTGCCCTCGGCCTGCCGGAGGCTGATGGTCTGCGCCTGTGAGGACGTGGGCCTCGCATACCCGCAGATCATCCCCATTGTCAAGGCGGCGGTGGATGCCGCCAACATGGTGGGCCTGCCCGAAGCCCGCATCCCGCTGGCCGACGCGGTGATTCTGGTGGCCACCAGCCCCAAATCCAACAGCGGCGAGGCCGCCATCGACCGGGCCCTGGCCGACGTGCGGGCCGGGCGGACGGGGCCGGTGCCCCGGCAGCTTCAGAACAAGCATTTTGACGGGGAGGATGCGCTGGTCAAAGGGCAGGGCTACCAGTACGCCCATGATTTCCCCAACCACTGGGTGGACCAGCAGTATCTGCCCGACGCCATTCGGGACGCAAAATATTACCAGTTTGGAGACAACCGCACCGAGCAGGCGGCCCGCGCCTACTGGGCCAGAATCAAAGGGGAGGACAAGGTCTGAGCGCTTCCCGGGGCTTGACAAAATTCCAGGAATCCGGTAGGATAAAAAAGAATATATGCGATGTCCGGCAGGATCATTGCCGGGGAAATGACCACGAACTTTAAGGAGCCAGATGGATGCGTTACTCAAGGCAGAGAGAATTGGTGCTTCACCAGGTGAAATCCCTGTGCACCCACCCGACCGCCGAAGAAGTTTACGAGCAGGCGGTCAAGGAATGCCCGAGCCTTAGTCTGGGCACCGTTTACCGCAACCTCAACAGTCTTGTCGAGGCGGGGCTGGTCCGCCGCGTCTCCATCCCGGGGCAGGCCGACCGCTTTGACCACACCCTGCGCTGGCACGGCCACTTCTACTGCACCGCCTGCGGCGGCGTTTCCGACCTTGTAGTGGACAAAGAGCCGATGGAACAGGCGCTGGCGTATCAGACCGGCGAGATCCGGGACTGTGTGCTGACCCTGATCGGCGTCTGCAAACAATGCGCGGCAAAACACGCTGCGCAGCATACGGAATAAACCTTTGCCTGCACGGGCGGAACCATCTTCCGTCCGTGCGCTTTTTTTGGACGCCGGAGGGGAAGGGAACGGGCGGAAAATGCAAAATATCCCTTGTCGATTCGGCCCGCCGGGCGTATAATAAAGAGAGGCGTCTGCCTGCCTGGGAGGGTTATGCAGGCGCCGGTCAATACAGTATCATAAGCCTGCGGAGGTTGCCGCAGGGTAAGGAAGGCATCGTTGGAATACATTTCGTTTGAACATGACAGCCGGGCCGAGCAGCTCATCGGCCAGGCATACGACACGCCGCCCCTGGCCTTTGTTCACAGCTACGGCTGCCAGCAGAACGTCAACGACGGCGAGCGGATCAAAGGGGTGCTGGTGGATATCGGTTACGGCCTGTGCGACAAGCCGGAGGACGCCGATTTGATCCTCTTTAATACCTGCGCCGTGCGGGAGCACGCAGAACAGCGGGTGTTTGGCAACGTGGGCGCCCTGAAGGGCCTCAAGGAGAAGAAGCCGGGGCTCATCATCGGCCTGTGCGGCTGCATGGCGAATCAGGCCCATGTGGTGGAAAAGCTGCGCAAAAGTTACCCCTATGTAGACCTTGTCTTTGGCGTGGACGGCATCGACACCCTGCCGCAGCTGATCTGCCGCAAGCTGGAACAGCACAAGCGGGTGCTGCTGGAGCCGGCCCAGCGCCCGGTGATCGTCGAGCATCTGCCCATCCGGCGGGAGAGCGAATTCCGCGCCTGGCTGCCCATCATGTATGGGTGTGACAATTTCTGCACCTACTGCATCGTGCCCTATGTCCGCGGCCGGGAAAAGAGCCGCCGCCCGGCGGATATCCTGGCCGAATTCCGGGGCCTTGTGGAAGCGGGCTACAAGGAGATCACCCTTTTGGGGCAGAACGTCAACAGCTACGGCAAAGGGCTGGAGGAGCCGATCGACTTCTCCGATCTGCTGAATCTGCTCTGCGCCGTCCCGGGGGATTATCACATCCGGTTCATGACCAGCCACCCCAAGGACGCCAGCCGGAAGCTGATCGACACGATTGCGGCCCAGCCCCGGCTCTGCAAGCATCTGCATCTTCCGGTGCAGTGCGGCTCCGACCGCATCCTCGCCCAGATGAACCGTCATTATACGGTGGAGCAGTACCTCGATCTCATCGAGTATGCCCGCCGGACTGTGCCGGGCATCACCTTCTCCAGCGACATCATCGTGGGTTTCCCCGGGGAGACCGAGGAAGACTTCCAGGGCACCCTCGAGCTGATCCGGAAGGTGGGCTATATGCAGCTGTTCACCTTTATTTATTCCAGGCGGGAGGGGACGAAGGCCGCGCTGCTGCCGGACCCCACTCCCCGCAGGGAAAAGACCGACCGGATGGAGCGGCTGCTCAAAACCCAGGACGCCATCGCGATGGAGCTGGTCAAGGCCCAGGTGGGCCGGACCGTCCGGGTTTTGGTGGAGGGCCATGGCCGTCTGGAGGGCCAGCTCTCAGGGCGGCTGGACAACAATCTCACGGTGGAGTTTGCCGCCGACCCGCCCCTTCTGGGGCAGTACGCCTATGTCCGGCTGACAGGCGCCCGCGCTACCGTGCTGCTGGGTGAATGCGTCCCGGCCCCGGAGGGCACCCTGTAAAATGAAAGAGCCCGGCCGTTTCGGCCGGAAAAACCTGCCCGGGGCAGGATATGAAAAAGGAGAATATACTATGGATTGCATTGATCTTTTTAAGCGCGCCGCCGTGGCGCTTCAGACCGACCCCCGTTATCTGGCGCTGGATCAGGCCCGCAAGATGAACGACAAGGACGAAGAACTTCAGAATATGATCGGTGAGTTCAATCTGGTCCGGATGGACCTGAACAACGAGATCGGCAAGGAAGAGCGGAACGACGCCCGGATCGCCGAGCTGAACGAGAAAGTCAACTCGCTCTACGGCCAGATCATGAACGACGAGGGGATGGTCGCCTACAACGAGGCCAAGCGGGAATGCGAGGCGCTGGTGAACTATATCGACGCCATCATCAACACCGCCATGAACGGCGGCGACCCGATGACCGTCCAGGAACCTTCGGCTTCCTGCACCGGCAGCTGCTCCACCTGCGGCGGCTGCCACTGAAAACAGGGCTGTATCAAATTCAAAACGCGGCTGCGCTCTGCGGGGCCGCGTTTTCCATATAACAGAATGTTACAGGCCACAAACCAGCCGCACGCAGCGAGGGAAGGAACGGTGAATCTTCATGGCAGAGTTTTCTCCCATGATGCAGCAGTATTTTGAAATCAAAAACCAGCACAAAGACGAGATCCTGTTTTACCGCATCGGCGATTTTTATGAGATGTTCTATGACGATGCCATCACAGCCTCCAGAGAGCTGGATCTGACCCTGACGGGGAAGCAGTGCGGCCAGGACGAGCGGGCGCCCATGTGCGGCGTTCCCTTCCACAGCTACGAGACCTACATGGCGCGGCTGATTGCGAAGGGGTACAAAGTTGCCATCTGCGAACAGGTGGAAGACCCGGCCAAGGCCAAGGGACTGGTCAAACGGGATATCATCCGGGTGGTTACGCCGGGCACCGTCATCGAGAGCAGCATGTTACAGGATGACCGCAACAACTATATCGCCAGCGTCTACCTCAGGGAGGACCGGGCCGGCGTCTGCTTTGCGGATATCTCCACCGGCACGGCCCACATCACCGAGCTGCAAAGCGCAAAAATCCAGGTGGCCATCATCGCCGAACTGTGCCGGTATCACCCCAGCGAGGTTCTTCTGAATCCGGGGCTTCTCAGCTGCCGCGAGGTGACAAATTACATCAAAAAAAATATGCACTGCTCGGTAGAATTGGTGGAGGACGAGCGGTATGCTCCGGGTCTGGTGGAGGACGCGCTCAGCGGCCAGTTTGGCCGGGACTGGGCCCGGACCACCCAGATCAACCCCAAGGGGCTGGTCCCCTATGCCATGGGCGCATTGCTGGAATATCTCCATGACACCCAGATCAAGGGGGTGGAACGGCTCAAAACCGTCCTCTGCTATACGGAAGCGCAGTTTATGCGGCTTTCGCCGGTGACCCGGGCAAACCTTGAACTGACCGAGACCATGCGGGGCCGGGAGAAGCGGGGAACCCTGCTCTGGGTGCTGGACCAAACCTCCACCGCCATGGGAAAGCGGCTGCTGCGCAGCTGGGTCGAACAGCCGCTGGTTTCCAGCGAGGTCATCAACCGGCGGCTCAACGCAGTGGAAAGCCTCGTCCACGAAACCGTCGCCCGCGGGGAACTGGGAGAAACGCTGCGCTACATCGCGGACATCGAGCGGCTGATGACCCGCACGGTCTACGGCTCCGCCACCCCCAAGGAAATTTATACCCTGGCCCAGACCTGCGACCGCCTGCCGGAGATCAAGCAGCTGGCGTCCGGCTGCGGCTGCCCGGAGCTTGCAGCCCTCGCGGCAGAGATTGACCCGCTGGACCAGATCAAAACCAAAATCTACGCAGCGGTGGACAAAGACGCTCCCTCGACCCTCAAGGAGGGCGGGGTGATCGCAGCGGGATACAACAGCGAGGTGGACGAGCTGCGGTCCATCCGGGACAACTCAAAGGGAGTTCTGGCCCAGCTGGAGGCCCGCCTGCGGGAGGAAACCGGAATCCCCAAGCTGAAAATCGGCTTCAACCATGTGTTCGGGTACTACATCGAGGTCAGCAACAGCTACAAAAGCCTTGTCCCGGAAAGCTACATCCGCAAACAGACCCTCACCGGAGGCGAGCGCTACATCACCCAGGAACTCAAGGACCTGGAAAACAAGATTCTGGGCGCCCATGAACGGCTGATCGCGCTGGAGCGCCGCCTCTTTGATGAGCTGCTGGAGAGCATCGGGCAGGAGCTGGACCGCATCCAGCGGACGGCAAACGCCGTGGCCCGGCTGGACGTTCTGGTCTCCCTGGCGCAGGTGGCGGCGGACAACAACTACTGCCGCCCGGTGGTGGACGACAGCGACCAGCTCAAAATCGTGGAAGGACGTCACCCGGTGGTGGAGCAGGTGCTCAAGGGGGACCTTTTCGTCCCCAACGACACCCTGCTGGACTGCGGGGAGAACCGCTGCCTCATCATCACCGGCCCCAACATGGCGGGCAAATCCACCTATATGCGCCAGAACGCGCTGATCGCTCTGATGGCGCAGATCGGCTCCTTTGTTCCGGCCCGGGAATGCCGGGTGGGCGTGGTGGATGCGGTCTTTACCCGGGTGGGCGCGTCGGACGACCTTGCCGCGGGTCAGTCCACCTTCATGGTGGAGATGACCGAGGTGGCCGAGATCCTCAAAAGCGCCACCCGCCGGAGTCTGGTGGTGCTGGATGAGATTGGCCGGGGCACTTCCACCTTTGACGGGATGAGCATCGCCCGCGCGGTGGTGGAACACATTGCCGACCCGGCCAGGGGACTGGGCTGCAAAACCCTTTTTGCGACCCATTACCACGAGCTGACCGATCTGGAAGGCGCGGTAGAGGGAGTCAAAAACTACAACATTGCCGTCAAGAAGCGGGGAGAGGACATCACCTTCCTGCGCCGAATCATTCGCGGTCCGGCGGATGACAGCTACGGCATCGAGGTGGCGAAGCTGGCCGGTCTGCCCGGGAGCGTGACCCGCCGTGCCCACGAGGTGCTGCGCACCCTGGAAGCTGCCGCCCCCAAGCATTCGGTGGAACAGATGGATTTCGACACCCTTCAGGAATACGCCTCCCCGGCGCTGCCCGCCGAGGCGATGGAAAAGCTGGAAACCCTGGACCTCGAAACCCTGACCCCCATTGAAGCGCTGAATTTTCTCTTTGAACTGAAAAAGATTCTCAAGGGCACCCTCAACAAGAACGGATAACCAGAAGGAGGGATTTGAATGGCAGTCATTCGCGTGCTGGACAAGCACACCGCCGAGCTGATTGCGGCGGGGGAGGTGGTGGAGCGCCCCGCCTCGGTGGTCAAGGAACTGCTGGAAAATGCGATCGACGCAGGTGCGACCCAGATCACAATTTCGATTGAATCGGGCGGCGTCAAGCGGATCAACGTCAGCGACAACGGCAGCGGCATTGAGCCGGAGGATATTCCCACGGCTTTCATCCGCCACGCAACCAGCAAGATCAAGACCGGGGACGACCTGAACGCAATCCACACCCTTGGCTTCCGGGGAGAGGCGCTGGCCTCCATTGCGAGCGTTGCCCGGGTGGAGCTGCTGACCCGGACGGAACAGTCTGAGTTTGCCAGCCTCTACCAGATTGAGGGAGGGGAAGAATACCCCATCCAGCCGGATGCGCGGGCCGTCGGGACCACCATCCAGGTGCGGGATCTGTTCTACAACACCCCCGCCCGGATGAAGTTTTTGAAGAAGGATTCCAGCGAAGGAACCTTCGTGGCGGACACGGTGGCGCACCTGGCCCTGAGCCATCCTGAAATCAGCTTTAAGTTTGTGCGGGAAGGGAAGACCCAGTATGTCACCCCGGGAGACGGCAAGCTGCGCAGCGCAGTCTATGCCGTGCTGGGGCGGGAGTTCAGCCGGGATCTTCTCGAGGTGGAGGACCATACCCTCGGCTATCGCGTCAGCGGTCTGATCACGCCGCCCCGATGCTGCCGGGCCAGCCGCAGCATGCAGTACTTTTACATCAATGGCCGCTATGTGCGCAACCGCACCATGATGGCGGCCCTTGAGACGGCCTTCAAAGGGGCCGCGATGCAGGGCAAGTTCCCGGGCGGCGTGCTTTTGCTGGAGATGCCCGCGGACCTTGTGGACGTAAACGTCCACCCGGCCAAGACCGAAGTGCGCTTCGCCCATGAGAATGACGTGTTCGATATTGTCTACCACGCCGTCAAGCTGGCTTTGAGCAGGCCCGGCAGCGGGGAACAGCGATTTGCCTTTGAGGCTTCTCCGGCTTGGGGCCAAAAAGAGGATAAGACGCCGGAGAATGAAAAAACAAACGAATTAACGACCGAAAAATATGTAAAGGAGTCTAACTTTACAGGACTTTCGGCAGTGATTCCGGGCCAGTCCGAGCCGGGCGCGATTCCTCAAAAAGCTGACAAGAACTTTTACTTTACAGAAAGGATAGACCGGGAACCCCCTGCCCCGCAGCGGCCTTCCCCCGGGAAAACGTTTGAAGAAGACATCCTGCCTCTTGAACCCCCGCAAAACGGGCCGATGCGTTCCGACAAGCCGGGCAAACCGGCCAGAGCGCCGGAAAAGCCGGAGCGCGGAACCTCCAATGGGGACGGGACTGTTTCCTACGCGGCGCTTCTGCGGCAGGAGCAGCCCGCCTCCCCGACGGTCACCCTTTGCAGTCCGGCGGTTCCGCCTGCCCCATCGACGCCGGACGAGAAGCCTTCGTTCCGGCGGGCGGAAGCCGAGTCCCGGCTGGATATCTGTCCGGAGCTGCCGGAGGATGAGCCGGCCCCGGAGGACCGGCTGTCGGCCTGGGAGACCCCGAACCCGGACGCAGACAGCACGGCGCAGGAGCCTGCCGAGCAGCTGGCGCTTGAGCCGGAGGAGGAGCAGACGCTCATCTATGTGGGCGAGGTGTTCAAAACCTACATCATCACCCAGCGGGGCGACGAGCTCTGCCTCATTGATAAACACGCCGCCCATGAGCGGATGCTCTACGAGAAGCTGGCGGCGGGATATGATCAGGTGGACAGTCAGCTGATGCTGGCGCCCGTCGCGGTGGAGCTTTCCGCAGAGGAAAAGCAGGCGGTGCTCGAAAACATGGCCCTGCTGGAAAACGCTGGGCTTGAAGTGGGGGACTTCGGCGGGAATACCGTTCTGCTCCGGGCCGTCCCTGCGGACATCGAACCCGCAAACGCGGAGGATCTTCTGGTGGAGCTGGCGGGCAAGCTGGCCCGGGGCAGCCGGGACGCGCTGAGCCAGAGGACCGAGTGGGTGCTCCATTCCATCGCCTGCCGTGCGGCGGTCAAGGCGGGGGACCGCACCTCCCCGCAGGAGCTGATGGCGCTGGCGGAGGAGATCCTTGCCGGGCGGGTGCCGCCCTTCTGCCCCCATGGGCGGCCCTGTGTGCTTAAGCTGACCCGAAAGGAGCTGGAAAAACAGTTTGGACGGATCGTATAAACACCCGGTCATTGCGGTGGGCGGCCCTACGGCCACCGGAAAGACGGCCCTCGGCGTGGCTCTTGCCCGGCGGTTCGGCGGCGAGGTAATCAGCGCCGATTCCATGCAGATCTATCGCGGGCTGGATATCGGCACGGCCAAGGTCACCCCGGCAGAGATGCAGGGCGTGCCCCACCACGGCATTGACATCCTGCCGCCGGAGGCGCTGTTCAGCGTCGCGGATTTTTCCGCGATGGCGGTCCGGCTGGAAGAAGAAATCTCGGCCCGGGGGGCGCTGCCCATCCTTGTGGGCGGCACGGGGCTGTATATCCGTAGCTTTCTTGAGGGGCTCCGCTTTACGGAGGAAAAGCCCGCTGAGGGCCTGCGGGAGCAGCTGACGGAGGAACTCAGAACCCGGGGGCCGGAGGCGCTGTATGCCGAGCTGACTTCCGTGGACCCCGAGGCGGCTGCCTCCATCCATCCGAACAACCATGTCCGGGTGCTCCGGGCGCTGGAGCATTACCGGGCTACCGGGCGTCCTCTCAGCGAGCAGAAGGCGTCCTCCCGCCCGGCCCAAAGCCCCTACCGCTCTCTCGTTCTGGGACTGGATTTTGCGGACCGGGCCCAGCTCTACCGCCGGATCGACCTGCGGGTGGACCGGATGATGGAAATGGGCCTGCTGGAAGAAGCCGCTCTGGTGTATGAACACCGGGACAGCTTCCGCACTGCAGCGCAGGCCATCGGATATAAGGAATTTTTCCCCTGGTTTGCGGGGGAGGCTTCGCTGGAGGACTGCGTGGCCAGGCTCAAACAGGCGTCCCGCAATTATGCCAAACGGCAGCTGACCTGGTTCCGCCATATGGACGGCGTCGTCTGGCTGGAAGCCGACGCCCCGGACCTTCTGGACAGGGCCTGCCGCCTCACGGCGGAGTTTTTGCAGGGGGGTAAGGCGAGTGAGATGGAATGATGTACACAGATCCAAAATTGCCCTCTGGGTCATGCTGGGGCTGGCGGTTTTGCTGGCAGCGGGCGTGATCGGCTTTGGATATCAGGTGTTTCGGGTGCTGAACCCGCCCGATCTCTATGAAACGGCGCTGATGGGCACCGTAGAAGAAAAGGTCAGCGCAGAGGGCGTCCTTCTGTTTGAAGAAACTGTGGTGCCGGGCAGCGGGCTTCTCGGCTACCTTGTGGAGGAAGGGGAGAGGGTCTCGGCGGGCGCTGTGATCGCCGAGGTCTACACCGATTCCTCCCAAAGCGCCTCCCGGGCCAGGCTCACCAGTCTGCGGGAGCAGATCGAGCTGCTGGAGCGCTCGCAAAATGTCTCCACCACCCAAATCGAAAGCCTGCTGGCCGAACGGTCCGGCGCGGTGTACGACCTGCTGGACAGCATTGACCGCGGTTTGTACGCAGACGCAGCCTCTGACCGGGAGGCGTATCTCCTGGCCCAGAACCGGCTTTGGGTGACCACCGGCGAGGCGGACGACTTTTCCGCCCGGATCGCCGCGCTGCGCGCAGAGGCGGATCAGCTGGAGGCCCAGCTCAGCGGCCTGCCGCAGGTGGTGTCCCCGGGGACGGGTTACTTTGTCCGCAGCTCCACCAGCCGCCGCCTGACCCAGAGCACCGACGCGATTCTTTCGCTGGATGCGGCTGGTCTGAAAGCGCTGCTGGAGCAGGGCGCGGACGCCCCGCTGGAGGGCTGCGCCGGAAAGATCATCACCGGGTTCAGCTGGTATTACTGCGGGGTTTGTCCGGCGGAAGAAGGGCAGAAGCTTCTTGGGCGGGACGGCAGCCCCCGCACCGGAACGGTCCAGATTCGTTTCCCGGGGCAGTCGGAGGATACCCTGAAAGGCCGCCTCACCGAAGTGACCATCGACGAAGCCTCCGGGCTGGCACGGTTTGTTCTGCGGTGCGACACCCTTGCGGGGGATATGCTTCGCCTGGGGCAGGCGAACGCGGAGATCATCCTGAGCGAAACCACCGGCCTGCGGATCCGGGCGGACGCCGTCCATTATCTGCGGGAGGAAACCGGCGAAGAAGTCGCTGCGCAGGAGGGAGAAAATTACATCCCGGGGGTCTACGCCAAATTCGGCAACCTGGTCCGCTTCTGCCGGATCGACCCTGTGGACGAGGCCCATCCCCTTGTCCGGGATGGGGAATATATTATCGTTCAGCCGGAGGGCACGGCGAATTCCGTCAGCGAGCTGAAACTGTATGATACCATCATCGTTTCCGGTCAAAATTTGTATGACGGAAAACTTTTGCAATAGCTGTTATTGACATCCGGCGTAAAAAAACAGATAATATAGAAAGCTATTTCTGATTTTGCATTCAAAAGCCCATATGACATGCGTGTCTCGTATGAAAGGAGCAGGTATCTATGTCTTTTGTACAAAATATCAAAAAGGGTCTTTTCGGAAGTGACGATGAGTATGAGGATCAGTACATTGACGATGGTCCCCAGATGGTGAATAACAACAGCAGCTTTGACGACGATTCTTCCTATGACGATGAGGAGGAGGGCAAAAAGAGCGGCAACCGGGTTGTCAACATCAACGCGACCACGCAGCTCAAGGTGGTGCTCGTCAAGCCGGAACGGTTCGAGGATGCCAGCACCATCGCGGACCACCTGAACAACAAACGGACCGTCGTGCTCAACCTGGAATCTGCGAGCAAGGAGATCTCCCGGCGGCTGATTGATTTCCTCTCCGGCGTTGCCTACGCCAACAACGGTCAGGTCAAGCGGGTGGCCAACAGCACCTTTATCATCACACCCTATAACGTGGATATCATGGGCGATCTGCTGGATGAGCTGGAGAGCAATGGCGCGTTCTACTAATGCGAATGCGCCGCAGACCGGGGCTGTCCGGGGGTTCGTCCCGCCCCGCAGCGAGGAAGAACAGTTCCTGATGCGGCATATTGAGGACCTGGCCCGGACGGCGGAGGCCCGGGGCATCCCCCGGTATTCCTCTTTTTTGAGCGACCGGGAACAGGACCTTGCCAAAGCGGCGCTGGACCGTGCGGGCTGCACGTCGTTTCGTTTTGACGGCGGATATCCGCAGGCGGAGCGGCGGATGGTCTGCATCGAGCCGGAGGGGAGCTGGAGCGATTCTCCGCTGCGCTGCGTCCGGCTGGAATGCACGGGGCCTTCCGGCGGCGCCCTGCCCGGGCACAAGGACTACCTTGGTAGCCTGATGGGGCTGGAGATCCGGCGGGAGGGTCTGGGGGACATCGTCCTTCCGGCCGATCAGCCGGGCGTCGCCTATGTGTTTGCGCTGGAAACCGTGGCGGACCTGATTTGCGGGGAATTGCTCAGGGCAGGGCGGACCGAACTGAAGCGTTCGCTCCAGCCGCTGGACGCGCTGCCCGCCTTTCCGGAGGCAGAACGGGAAAAACGTACCGCGACGGTCTCCTCCCTCCGTCTGGATGCCGTGCTGGCCGCCATGCTGCGGTGCAGCCGGGGCGCAGCCGCTGAGCTGATCGCCGCCGGACGGGTGGAGATCAACCATCTGCCCGCCGCTTCGGCCCATGCGTCCGTCTATGAGGGCGATGTGTTTACCGTCCGGGGAAAAGGCCGGTTCTGCCTGTCCGCTCTGCCGGGAAAAAGCAGGAAGGACCGGGTCATCATTGAGTTTTTTCAGTACTAATCCCATGAAACCAGATTAAACCGGAATTTGGAGGAAATCATTATGCTAACACCGCAGGACGTACATTCCGTGCAGTTTGACAAAACCCTTCGCGGATACCGCACTGAGGACGTGGACCGCTTTCTGGATAAGGTCGAGGAACAGCTCCGGGAGGACATCGACGAGGCGGATGCGCTTCGCAAACGGATTGCCGAGCTGACCAGCGAGAACCAGAGGCTGAACCGGGAGCTGGAAGGCTATCACGCGGACGGAGAAATGCTCAAGTCTGCCCTGATCAACGCCCAGCGGATGGGCGAAAACGTGATCCGGGAGGCAAACCAGAAATCCGAGGAGATTCTTCACCGCGCGAACCTCCGCGCCGATGATATCATCCGGGATGCAAACGAGCTGCTCCAGAAGGCGAAGGAACGGGCCGAGGAGATTGTCAACGAGGGCACCGAACAGCGTCAGGCGGAGGAACGGGAATATGAACGGGTCCGCCTGGAGGTGACCCGCTTCAAGGCGGATGTGCTGAACCTTTACCGCAACCATGTGGCGTCTCTGAGCCGTCTGCCGGAATATCAGAAGGAGGCCGCCGAGGAGGATTCCGCCGCCGAAGCGCTCTCGCAGGAGGAGCAGGCCGAGCTGCTGGCTGAACAGCCCCAGACGCCGGATGCGCCGGGGGCGGAAGCCGCGGACGAGGAAGAAGCGGAAGAAGCCCGGAATGACCAGAATGAGGATTTCTGGGACAAGGACGAAACCCAGCTGAAGGTGGAACTGTCGGCGCCGGCAGAAAACAAACCTGCTGACGTTGATTACTCTGCATTTCAGGGGATCAAATTCAGCGAATAAATGCCCCCGCCCGGGCGCGGGCAAAACAAAGAGGGAAGAATAGTTTACGAGGAGTGTGGAACCATTGGCTAAGAGCAAATCCCAATACGACAGTACCCTGAATCTGCCCAAGACGTTATTCGAGATGCGTGCGGGTCTGCCCAAGAAAGAACCCGCCATGCTGAAGGACTGGGAGGAAAACGACCTTTACAACAGCCTCATCAAGCACAACGACGGCAAACCCCGTTTCGTGCTGCACGACGGCCCCCCGTACGCCAACGGCAACATTCATATGGGCACCGCGCTGAACAAGATCATCAAGGATATCATCATCCGCCAGAAGAACATGGAGGGCTTCCAGGCTCCCTATGTGCCCGGCTTTGATACCCATGGCCTGCCGATCGAGCTGAAAGCGCTGTCCTCCGTCGGCGACAAGAAAAAGGACATCTCCAAACTGGAGCTGCGCCAGATCTGCAAGGCCTTCGCCACCGAGCACATCGGCATCATGAGCGATCAGTTTAAGCGGCTGGGCGTGATTGGCGATTTCGAGCACCCCTATCTGACCCTCAAACCGGAGTTTGAGGCCCGTCAGATCGAGATTTTCGGCGAGATGGCCAAAAAGGGCTACATCTACAAGGGCCTCAAGCCGGTGTACTGGTGCCCCGAGTGCCGGACGGCTCTGGCCGAGGCGGAGATCGAATACGGCGAGGACGACTGCGATTCCATCTTCGTGCGCTTCCACGTCACCCAGGACCCCAACGGCGTGCTGGCAAAGTACGGCATCCCGATGGACAAGACCTGGTTTGTCATCTGGACCACCACCACCTGGACCCTGCCCGCCAACGAGGGCATCTGCCTCAACGGCGCGTTTGAATATTCCTTCGTCAAATTTGGCGGCGAGTACCACATCATGGCCACCGAGCTGGTGGACAGCGTGATGAAGGCCTGCGGCATCACCGAATATGAGGTGGTGGGCGAGCCGGTCAGCGGCGCAGAGTTTGAGCGGATGCGCTATCAGCATGTGTATCTGCCCAAGGAGGGCACCGTCATTCTGGGCGACCATGTCACCCTCGAGAGCGGTTCCGGCTGCGTTCACACGGCGGGCGGCCACGGCGTTGACGACTTCAACGTCAGCCAGAAGTACAACATCCCCATCACCGTTCCGGTGGACGACGGCGGCTATCTGACCGAACTGGCCGGCAAGTACGCGGGCCAGAAGGTCTGGGCCTCCAACAAGACCATCCTGGCGGATCTGACGGCGGCGGGCGCTGTGCTGGGTCAGGTACACATCAAGCATCAGTACCCCCACTGCTGGCGCTGCCACAATCCCATCATCTTCCGGGCCACGGAACAGTGGTTCTGCTCGGTGGACGCCTTCAAGGAGGATGTCTACAAGGCCATCGACGGCGTCCAGTGGATGCCCGAGTGGGGCCACGACCGGATGTACGGCATGGTCCGCGACCGCAGCGACTGGTGCATCAGCCGTCAGCGCACCTGGGGTGTGCCCATCCCGGCGTTCTACTGCAAGAAGTGCGGCAAGTACCATATCACCGACGCCACCATCCAGGCCGTCAGCGACCTGTTCCGCAGGGAGGGGTCCGACGCATGGTATAAATACGAGGCAGAGCAGATCATCCCGGCCGGGGAAGTCTGCGAGAACTGCGGCGGCTCCGAGTGGACCAAGGACACCGATATTATGGACGTCTGGTTCGACTCCGGTTCCACCCACCGCGCCGTCCTGGAGGAGCGGCCCGAGCTGCACTTCCCGGCAGACCTCTATATGGAGGGCGCCGACCAGTTCCGCGGCTGGTTCCAGTCCAGCCTGCTGACCAGCGTTGCAAGCCGCGGCGCTGCGCCCTACAAGGCGGTTCTGTGCCACGGCTGGGTCGTGGACGAGCAGGGCAAGCAGATGCACAAGAGCGCCGGAAACGGCGTTGAGCCGTCCGAAATCATCAAGGATTACGGCGCAGACATCATCCGTCTGTGGGTCGCTTCCTCGGATTATACCGTCGACGTCCGCGCAGGCAAAAACATCTTCAAGCAGCTCAGCGAGGCGTACCGCAAGATCCGCAACACCGCCCGCTTTATTCTGGGCAACCTGGACGGCTTTGACCCCAACGCCGACCTCGTGCCGGATGACCAGCTGCTGGAGATCGACCGCTGGGCGCTGGCTGCGCTGGACGACCTGCTGAAGGAGACGGATGCGGGCTATGCGGCTTATAACTTCAACAAGGTGTATCACGCTGTCTATAATTTCTGTGTCGTGGCCATGTCCAACTTCTACCTGGATGTGACCAAGGACCGTCTCTACTGCACCAACGGCGCGGCCCGGAAAGCCGCCCAGACGGCCATGTACAAGATTCTGGTGGCGCTGGACAAGGTCATCGCGCCCATCCTCTGCTTCACCAGCCAGGAAATCTGGGACTTCATGCCCAAGATGGAGGGCATGAACAAATATGTCATCTTTGAGCAGATGCCTCATGCAGGGGAGTATGCTGCGGATGATGCATTCAAGGCCAAGTGGAGCCGGCTCATTGCCGTCCGCGACGAGGTCAAGAAGGTTCTGGAGCAGGCTCGCGCCGATAAGCAGATCGGCGCCTCTCTTGAGGCGGCCGTCACTCTCTACTGCAACGATGCGGTGTATGAGCTGCTCAACAGCATCCCGATGGATGAGCTGGCAGACCTGATGATTGTCTCCAAGGTGGAGCTTGTCAAGGGAGAAGGCGGCTCGGCTTCCGGGGTGGAGGGCCTGGGCGTTTCTGCCGCCCATGCCACCGGCGACAAGTGTGAGCGCTGCTGGAAGTACTCTGCCGACATCGGCAGCCACGCGGCACATCCCACCCTCTGCGCACGCTGCGCCGCAGTGGTCGAGGGCTGAGGCGGCTGCACACGACTGACTGAACAAACAAGGGCGGCGTTCCCTCTGCGGGAGCGCCGTTCTTTCTGGGAGAACTCTATGCTGTATGTAATCGTCAATCTGTTCTGCGTTGCCGCCATCATCGGCCTGGACCAGCTCATCAAATGGTGGGCGGTCGAGGTGCTCCAGCCGGCAGGCTCCATGCCGCTGATCCCCCATGTGGTGGAGCTGTATTTTACCTACAACCAGGGCATGGCTTTCAGTATGCTCAGCGGCAGGCAGCTGCTGCTGGTGGTGGTGACCGGCATCATGCTGATCGGCGTGGCCTACTGGCTCTTTTTCCGCTGCCGGAACAATCTGCTGATGCAGATTTCCCTGATTCTTGTGCTGGGCGGCGGCATCGGCAACTTCATTGACCGCGTTTTGAACGGTCAGGTGGTGGACTACATCAATCTGCTTTTCATGAAGTTTGCGATTTTCAACTTCGCAGACATCTGCCTTTGCGTCGGGGCAGGGCTCTGGGCGCTTTCCATCATTCTGGAGGAGTATCACGGCGCTTCTGAAACCCGCCGGAAGGAGAACTGACCGATGGAACAGCGTGAATTTGTGGTGGAGGCGGACAGCGCAGGCCAACGCATCGACCGGTTTCTTTCCGGCGAGGACACCGGCCTGTCCCGCAGTGCGCTGCAAAATCTGGTGGCGCAGGGCCATGTGCTCTGCAACGGAAAACCGGTGGTCAAAAGCCTCCGGCTGAAAGCAGGGGATATCCTTTTGCTGGAAATTCCGGAGGCGGCCCCAATCGCCGCCGTGCCCCAGGACATTCCCCTGGAAATCCTTTTTGAGGACCCTCATCTGCTGGTGGTCAACAAGCCCAAGGGAATGGTGGTGCATCCTGCGCCCGGCAACCCGGACGGCACGCTGGTCAACGCCCTGCTGTATCACTGCCGGGGCGGGCTTTCCGGCATTGGGGGAGAGATCCGGCCCGGCATTGTCCACCGCATCGACAAGGATACCAGCGGCCTTCTGGTGGTGGCCAAAGATGACGCCACCCACATCGGCCTTTCCCGGCAGATGGCGGTTCACAGCGTGGAGCGGGCGTATCAGACCGTCGTCTACGGCGGCTTTGGGCAGGACGAGGGCTTCGTGGAAACCAATCTCGGCCGTTCCCAGACCGACCGGAAAAAGATGGCAGTCTATCCGGAAGGCACGCCCCACACCAAGTATGCCTACACGGGTTACAGGGTGCTGGAGCGGCTGGGGGGGTTCACCCTGCTGGAATGCCGCCTGAAAACCGGGCGGACCCATCAGATTCGGGTCCATATGGCCTCGATCCGGCATCCGGTGGCGGGGGACCCGGTCTATGGCCCCCACAACTGCATCGCCAGCCTGCACGGCCAGTGTCTTCACGCCAAGACCCTCGGCTTCATTCACCCCATCACCGGCGAAGCAATGCGGTTTGACTCGGAGCTGCCGGACTATTTCACCCATTTTCTTGCGTCGCTCAGGAGGAGCCGCCCATGAAACAATCGCTGAAAGATACCCTGGTTCTCTGCGATCTGGATACCCTCATGCTGGCCCCGGACGGCAATCTGGCCCAGGTGGTGCGGGAGGTGCTCAATCTTTTTATGTCCCGGGGCGGGCGGCTGACCGTCTTTTCCCAGCGCACCCCCCGTGCGGTGCGGACCATCTTGGGCAGCGTCCGGCTCAGCGCTCCGGCGCTGGTCTGCGGCGGAACGCTGGTATACAGTTTTTCCTCCGGCGCAGGCAGAGCCCTGGCGGGCTTCGAGACCCTGAACGAGGATTTTCTGCACAAACTCCCGGCGGCCCCGGGCGTCGGGATTGCGCTTCAGATGAAGGACGGCTCGACCCGGGTCCTCCGGATGAGTCGTGCGCTGGAAGAACATCTCAACCGCGAATGGACCCCCTATCTGCTGGGCCAGCCCGAAGCGGTCAGCAGCGCCGACGTGCTGCGGGTTTTGCTGTACAAGGATGAGCCCCATGTCCCGGTTTTGAGCCTGTTCGAGAAGGCGCTGGCCGAAAGCGCCGCGCCCCTTCTGGTTGAACGGCTGAGCGCGGACTGCCTGGCTCTGGTGCCTCAGACGCTGAGCGCCGAAACGGCGGTGAAAGAACTCTGCGAGGCTGCCGGAATGGACCCCGGCCAGCTTGCGGTGGTGGCGGGAAGCCAGTCTATGGTCCGGCTGATGGGCCTGGCAGGGGAGAGCGCCGCCGCCAGCGACGCCCCGGCCGAGGTGCGGGTGGCGGCAAAGCAGGCTCTGTTCTGCACCTGCGCCGGGGGCGCCGCCGCAGAATATCTCTACCGTCTGGTCCGCGAGGCGGAAGGAAGCAGGTAAAAGGATTGCAAAGTTCTCTGCATTTTTTGTGCGGAGGACTTTCTTTTTTGGGAGGGATACAGTAAAATGGAAGAAAAGAAGCCCGGACACTCCGGCGGCGAACGGCGTTTCCTTGCGGTGTGCGGCGCGGCTTTGCTCCTGACGGTGGCGCTGGCGTTCTGGTTCAGCGTTCCCTTCGGCCCGACGGTTTCCGACCCGGGGGCGGCTGCGCCGCTGGTTCAATCCGCCCGGGTGGACCTGAACGCCGCCGGGCTGGAAGCCTTGTGTACCCTTCCGGGCATCGGCGAGGAAAAAGCGCAGCGCATTCTGGAGTACCGTGCAGAGCACGGGCCGTTCCGCCGGGTGGAAGATGCGGCCCGGGTCAGCGGCATCAGTGAAGCCATGATCGAACAGTGGCAGGGCTTGGCCTATGCCGGCTGAACGATCCAAAAATAAAAGGGGAATAGCTTATGAAGGAAGAAAGCATCTTTATCAACCGGGAATTGAGCTGGCTGGACTTTAACCAGCGCGTTCTTGTGCTGGGCAAGGACAAAAACGTCCCTCTGGCCGAGCAGCTGAAATTCCTGGCCATTTACGGCTCCAACCTTGACGAATTCTTCATGGTCCGTGTCGGGTCGTTGCAGGAGCGGGCCAATATCAAGCGGGGCAAAAAAGCAAAACCTGAAAACAAGACCAACATGACGGCGGAAGAACAGCTCAACGCCATCATGCCCAAGACGGCGGTACTGCAGGCCGACTGCGACAAATACTACGCCCGTGCGCTGGACGCGCTGAAAGAAAACGGATATACCAAGGTCAATTTCGATAAGCTCTCCAAGGAGGAGGAACACTTCTGGAAAAAGTACTTTCAGAGCGAGCTGTTCCCCATCCTGAGCCCCCAGATCGTGGACAACCGCCACCCCTTCCCGTTTTTGCGCAACAAAGAGATCTATCTTGGCGTTCTGCTTCATGACAAGCGGCTGGGGGAGCAGAGCCTCGGCATCATCCCCCTTTCCAGCCAGATGGAGCGCCTTTGCTTTGTGAAGAAAGACGGCCAGACCGCCTTTGCGCTGACCGAAGAATTGATCCTCCACTTTGTGGGCATGGTGTTCGGCAAGGAGACCATCGTCGAAAAATGCCTTTTCCGGGTGACGCGGAACGCCGACATCGACGTCAAAGAGGGGATGATGGATCATGACATCGACTACCGCGAGATCATGACCGAGCTGCTCAAGCGCCGCCGCAAGCTGGCGGCGGTCCGCCTCCAGATGACCCCCAGCGCCCCGCCCACCATCACCCGGCTGCTCTGCGACCGTCTGGTTTTGACTCATAAGCGGGTGTTCGAGCAAAAGAGCCCTCTGGACCTGAGCTTCTTTTATAAGCTGGCGTCCCGGATGGAAAACGACGGCCATTCCGAGCTGCTCTATCCGCCCGCCCGCCCGATGCAGCCGCCCCAGGGCTACGATCTGGCCAAAGAAGCCCAGAAGCATGATGTGCTGCTTTATTACCCGTACCAGTCCATCCGTCCCTTCATTGCCATGCTGAAGAAAGCGGCCCGGGACCCCGAGGTCATCTCCATCAAGATGACGCTGTACCGGATGGCCCGGGAGTCCCAGATCGTCCAGGCCCTCGTGGACGCTGCCGAAAACGGCAAGGAAGTGGTGGCGCTGGTGGAACTCCGGGCCCGGTTCGACGAACAGAACAACATCGACTGGTCCAAGCAGCTGGAATCGGCGGGCTGCACGGTCGTCTATGGCTTCGAGGATTATAAAGTCCACTCCAAGCTGACCCTGATTACCCGCAAAAACAAGGATGGCTATTCCTACATTACCCAGATCGGTACCGGCAACTACAACGAAAAAACCAGCGAGCTTTATACCGACCTGTCCTTTATCACCTCCAGCCAGAGCATCGGCGAGGAAGCGTCCAACGTGTTCCAGAATCTGGCCGTGCAGCAGCTGACCGAAACCTCGGACAAAATGCTGGTTGCGCCCCTGCGGTTCAAGAGCGTCCTGCTGGAAGAAATGGATCGTGTCATCGAGGCCGCCCGCCTGGGCCGCCCGGCGTCGATGATCCTGAAAAACAATTCCATCAGCGACCGGGACATCATTCTCAAATTGCAGGAGGCCAGCTGCGCGGGCGTCCGGATCGACATGATTGTCCGGGGCATCTGCTGCGTCCGGGCCGAAGTTCCGGGCAAGACAGAGAACCTTCACATCCGCAGCATCGTGGGCCGCTATCTGGAGCACGCCCGGGTATACAGCTTCTATGACGGGCGGGACACCCGGGTCTATATTGCTTCGGGCGATTTCCTGACCCGGAACACCGAGTGCCGGGTGGAGGTCGGCGTCCGGGTGGAAGACCCCATCCTGATGAAAAAGCTCAGCGATATTCTGGAAATGCAGCTCAGCGACAACGTCAACGCCCGGGAAATGCGGGCCGACGGCAGCTACCAGAAGGTCAAGCCCGCTCCCGGCGAGCCGCTGGTCAACAGCCAGATGGGAATGTACGACCTGCTCCGGAACGACTGGACCGGACAGGCGAAATTGCCCGCCCGGAAGGAAGCCGCCGCACCGTCCGCCCCGGCTTCGCCCGCCGCAGAGACGCTCCCTGAACCGGCTGCAACGCCTGCCGAAACGGAGGAAGCCGCCGGGCAGCCTCAGCCCCCGGAGGAACAGCCGACCCCTGCTGCCCCTGTTCCGGCAGAAGAAGATGCGGAGACGATGGACGCCCCTGTCCAGCCTGCGCCGGCCGAGCTTCATGAGGCAAAGCCGGCGGATGCGGCGATCCCTGCGCCGACGGTGATCCACAAGCGGGAAACTCTTTGGACCCGGCTGCTGAAAGCGTTCGGGAGGGAGCGCTGAGGGCGGCATACTTCGCGCGGCCCGCTGCATAGGATAGCCCCAGAGAGGGGGCTGGACGATGCAGGCAAAGCGGCGGTATCCTTCAGGAAGGACAGCCCGTACATGGACGGCCCCGCGCCTCAGAAGAAGGCGGAGGGGGGTCCTGTGCGGGCTGTTTTGCGCTGCGGTTCTCCTGGCCTGCTTTCGGGCCTGCGGCGCGGGACGGACAAAGCTTCTCTTTCCTCTGGACGCGTCCCAGTGGCGGCTCAGCGCGGCCTACGGCTGGCGGGCCGACCCCGTAGACGGGGAACTCCAGTTTCACGAGGGGATTGACCTGGCCTGCGCCGAGGGGACCACGGTCCTCGCCGCTCTGGACGGCGTTGTGACCGCCGCCCAATACAGTGCAAGCTACGGCAATTATCTGAGGCTGATTCATGCCGACGGATTTGAGACGGTTTATGCCCATCTGCAATATCTGTACGTTCGTCCGGGGGAAGTGGTCCGGGCCGGGCAGGCTGTGGGCAGCGCAGGGGAGACGGGCCGGGCCACCGGGCCGCACCTCCACTTTGAAGTGCTGCGCAAATCAAAGCATTGCGACCCGGCTTCGGCCCTGGGTCTGGCGGAGACCGGCCCATGAAACCGGGGGCGTTTTTCGGCCCGCGCCGGGTGCGGGCAGGATGCCTTGTATTTCAGGACCCGCTTTTTCTCTGCGCTGCGCTTTATCTTTTGCTCTATTTTGACGGGGGCGGCTTTCTGCGGATCAGCCTTCTGGCAGCCGTCCTTCATGAATGCGGGCATATCCTCATTTTTTGCGGCATAAAGCGCCGTCTGCCCCGGATTCTGGTGGGAATCACCGGGCTGTCCATGCGCACCCGGGGAGAAAATCTGACCCCCGGCCAGACCTTTCTCCTTGCGGCGGCAGGGCCGGGGACGAACCTTCTGCTGGCCGGGATATGGTATGGCAGAATCTGCATCCGCGCCACGTTGTGGGACGACGCCTTTCTGGCGGCCAACGTCCTGCTGGCCGGGTTCAATCTTTTGCCCGTTCCGCCGCTGGACGGAGCACGGATGATCGGCGCTGCCCGGGATGTTATGCGGAACCGGCGGCAAAAATAAAATTGCATTTCCCATTTAAATGGGGTACAATAAAAGGACGATGAAAACCCGGGGCTTTACTGGCCCCGCCCTGTGGAGGAACTCAATGTTTGAGCCGAAGTTGAAACAAGCGCTGAGCCGGGTCCAGAAGCCGGGCCGGTATACCGGCGGCGAGCCGGGCAGCGTTTACAAAGAAAAGGACAAAGTGGATGTGCGGTTCGCCTTCTGCTTCCCCGACACCTACGAGGTTGGCATGTCGTTTCTGGGGGAGAAGATCCTGTATGAGCTGCTGAACCAGCACGAAAACTGGTGGTGCGAGCGGGCGTTCATGCCCTGGCTGGATATGAAGGCCGAGATGGAGAAGCTGGGCCTTCCGCTTTATACGCTCGAGAGCAAAGACCCCCTGACCGCCTTTGACGCGGTGGGGTTTACCCTTCAGTATGAACTTTCCTACACCAACATTCTGGCCATGCTGGACCTGGCGGGCATTCCGTTCTATTCCCGCGAGCGGGATGAGCGCTGGCCGCTGATTGTGGCGGGCGGGCCCTGCGCCTGCAACGCCGAGCCCATCGCAGATTTCTTTGATATCGTCCAGCTGGGCGAAGGGGAGCATCAGCTGCCCTCCATCTGCGCCGAGATCGAGCGGGCCAAAAAAGAGGGGAATGTCTCCAAGAAAGAGCTGCTGCTCCGGATCGCAAAGATTCCGGGGGTCTATATCCCGGCCTTCTATGATATCGAGTACTATGAGGACGGGCGGGTTCGCTCCATCACCCCCAACGAGCCGGGGGTCCCGGCGGTGGTGACCAAAGCCATCCTCAAGGATATGAACGAGTTCGCCCCGCCCACCAACTTTGTGGTTCCGATGGTGGGGGCGATTCAAGACCGCGCCAGCATCGAAGTGCTGCGGGGCTGCGTCCGGGGCTGCCGGTTCTGCCAGGCGGGCTTTCTGTACCGGCCCATGCGCCAGCGGGACGCCGGGCTGCTGAGCCGGGCGGCGCAGGATCTTTGCGCCAACACGGGCTATGAGGAGCTGAGCCTGTCCAGCCTTTCCACCTCCGACCACAGCCAGCTGGAAGAACTGCTGGACGATCTGAACGAATGGGCCCCGAAGGAGCACGTCAGCCTTTCGCTGCCCTCGCTGCGGATGGACAACTTCTCCGAGAGTCTCATCGAAAAGACCACCCGGGTCCGCAAAAGCGGCCTGACCTTTGCGGCAGAGGCGGGGACCCAGCGTCTGCGGGACGTCATCAACAAAAACGTCACCTGGGATGAGATTGAAAAAACCTGCGGCATCGCCTTTGCGGCGGGCTATACCTCGGTCAAGCTCTACTTCATGATGGGCCTGCCCACCGAGACGATGGAGGACATCGAGGGCATCGCCGAGACGGCCCAGAAGGTGGTGGACCTGTTCTATTCCACCCCGGGCCATTCCAAGGGCAAGGGGGTACAGGTGACCATCAGCTGTTCCTGCTTTGTGCCGAAGCCTCACACCCCCTTCCAGTTCGTTCCCATGGACAGCGCCGAGACCTTGCAGGCCAAGCAGAAGCACCTGCTGGAGAGCGTCCACAGCCGGAAGATCAAGGTCAACTACCACGACAGCAAGACCGGCTTTCTGGAGGGCGTCTTTGCCAAAGGGGACCGCCGCCTCGCGCCGGTCCTGGTGGAAGCCTACAAGCGGGGCTGCTATTTCGACGGCTGGGAAGAATGCTTCCGGTATGACACCTGGCTCCAGACCTTTGCAGACCTTGGGGTGGACCCTCATTTCTACTGCAACCGCCCCATTGGCCTGGACGAGGTGACACCCTGGGCCCATATGGATTACGGCATTACCCACGAATACCTGGTGCGGGAATACAAAAAGGCTCTGGCCGCCCAGACCACGCCGCCCTGCAACCGAGCCTGCAACGCCTGCGGCGCAAACCATCTGTTAGGAGGTCCCTGCTTTGATTACAGTCAGAATCTGGTTTGAAAAACGGGACGAAGCGTCTTATATCTCGCTGCTGGATTTGCAGCGGGTGATGCAGCGGGTCCTCAAGCGGAGCGGCCTGCCGGTCTGGCATACCCTGGGCTTCAACCCGCACATTTATATGACCTTTTCCTGCCCGCTGTCTCTGGGGCAGGAGAGCCTGTGTGAGAGCGTGGACGTCAAGACCGAGGCGGAAGCCCCGGATTTTGCCCAGTGGCAGCAGGCGCTGAACGCCATCATGCCCGCGGGCATCCATGTATTCCGGGTGGAGCCGGTGCAGATGAAGGCGGATAAAATTGCCTATGCCTGCTATACCATCAGCTACCCGGCCGCGGCCCGGGAGGCGCTGGAGCAGTATAACGCCCTGGAGGCTGCCCCCGTGGAGAAAAAGAGCAAGCGGGGCAAAAAGGAGATCGACCTCAAGGAATTTGCCCCGGCTCTTGCCCTTCAGGAGGCAGGGGAGCGGGTGGAGTGTTCGGTCTGCCTGCCCGCCGCCCAGGAACTCAACCTCAACCCCTCTCTTTTGACCGGCTTTCTGGAAGAACGGTTCGGCCTGTCTGCCGCAGAAGCAAACATCCTGCGCACGGCCCTCCTGACGGCAGACAAGACAGCTTTCTGCTGAAACGGAAAAACCGGCGTAAATCACAAAAAAGTTGTGATATTTTTCGGCAAATCGCTTGCATCTGCGCGGCGTTTGTGATATCATATTTAGGCGTTAGTGTCCGCTGAGACCACAGCGGGGTTAATGACACAATCATTAAACGGGCGGTCCTCTGACGGCTGAGGTGCAGCCGTGTATGAACGTCTAAAAACAAATGGAGGAACAACAAATGGACGCACTGAAGATCATTTCCGAGGGCTGCATCAAGGCTGAGCGCCCCGAGTTCAACGTTGGCGATACCGTTCGCGTGGACGTTCGCATCAAGGAAGGCGAGCGTGAGCGTGTGCAGGCTTTTGAGGGCACTGTCATCGCCAAGAAGCACGGCGGCATCGCCGAGACCTTTACCGTTCGCCGCGTTGCTTACGGCGTCGGCATCGAGCGCGTTTTCCCCATCAACAGCCCCTTCGTTGAGAAGGTCACCGTTGTCCGCAAGGGCAAGGTTCGCCGCGCAAAGCTGTTCTATCTGCGTGGCCGCACCGGCAAGGCTGCCAAGGTCAAGAGCAGCATCTGATTATCTGCAATTGCAAAAGGGAAAAGGGACACTCGTTGTCCCTTTTTTCTTTATTTATCTTTGGAAAGAAGGACGGAAGGAGAGGACGTTTCATGGAAAACCCAAAGCACGCCGCCGGTCCGGCCAACAGCGGGCAGAATCTGCTGGAATGGTACGAGACGCTGATTTCGGCTGTCGTGGTGCTGGTTCTGTTTTTTTCCTTCTTTTTCCGGATCATTCAGGTGGATGGCAGCTCCATGGACCCGACCCTCCACAACGGGGACCGTCTGCTCGTCTGGGGAGCGGGCTACTCTCCCGCCCGGGGCGACGTTGTCATCGTGGATGGGGATACCGTCTACGGCAGGCCGCTGGTCAAGCGGGTGATCGCCGAGGGGGGCGACACCATCTCCATTGATTATGCCGACGGGACGGTGGAAGTCAACGGTCAGGTGCTGGACGAGCCTTATCTGTCTGAACCCACCCGCCTTGGCTATGACGTGACCTTCCCCTTTGTGGTGCCCGAGGGCACCGTCTTTGTCATGGGGGATAACCGAAACGCATCGCTGGACAGCCGCTCGTCTCAGATCGGCTGCATCAGCTGCGAGGATATACTGGGCAAGGTGCTGGTCTGCTTTTTGCCCCTGGAAGATATGGGAGTGATAGAATGAAAACGGAAGATCTCCAGTTTGCCAACCAGTACAATATTCAGTGGTTTCCGGGCCATATGGCAAAGACCCTGCGGATGATGGAGCAGGAAATTCAGCATGTGGATGCAAGCCTTGTTCTTCTGGACGCCCGCATTCCGCTTTCCAGCCTGAACCCGGAGATCGAGCGGATCACCGCCCGAAAACCCAAGCTCTACGCCCTGAACAAAGCCGATCTGGCCGACCCGGCTGTGACCGAGGAATGGATTCGCTACTTCCGGGCGGCGGACGCCGGGTGCGTGGCCATCAGCGCCAAGCAGAAAGGCGGCGCGGCCGCCGTCAAGGCTGCCATCGAGCGGGAGCTGGCCGACCTGCTGGCCCGCCGTCAGGTGCGGGGCATGGGCGGCGCAAAGACCCAGGTGATGCTCTGCGGCATCCCGAACGTGGGCAAATCCACCTTCATCAATACCTTTGCCGGAGCGGCCCGCGCCAAGGCGGCCGACCGTCCCGGCGTGACCAAAGGCAAGCAGTGGGTCAGCACCGACAAATTTGATCTGCTGGATATGCCGGGCGTGCTCTGGAAAAAATTCGACTCCAAGACCACCGCGTCCAATCTGGCGTTCATCGGCTCCATCAAGGACGATATCCTTGATGTGGAAGAGCTGGCCATGAACCTGCTGGACGAGGTGCGCCGCAATTATCCGGAACTGGTAGCCCAGCGGTATAAGCTGGACGAGGAAACGCTCCGTCTGCCGCCCTATGAGCTGATGGAAGCCATCGGCCGCAAGCGGGGCCTGCTGGTGCGGGGCGGGGAAGTCAACACCGAGCGGTGCGCCGTCATGCTGGTGGACGAGTTCCGGGCCTGCAAGTGGGGCCGCATCTCTCTGGAGCGCCCGCCCCAGCGGGACGACCTGGCTGATTTTGCGGAGGAGGACGAGGAATGACCCGCCGGACCGACCAGGAAATCTCTCGTCCGCTTTACGATTATGACGCCGCGGTCCGCGCAGAATCGGGCTGTTTTGCCGGGGTGGACGAGGCCGGGCGCGGCCCCCTCTGCGGGCCGGTCTGCACGGCGGCCTGCATTCTGGACCCGGAAAACCCCATCCATGGAATCAACGACTCCAAGAAGCTCTCCGAGAAAAAGCGGGAGGCGCTCTTTGAGGAAATCTGCGAAAAGGCGCTGGCCTTTCGGATTGTCTTTGTCGGGCCGGAGATCATCGACCGGGACAACATCCTCAACGCCACCATGGGCGGGATGCGTCAAGCCGTTGAGGGGCTTGAAATTGTGCCGAATCTGGTTCTGGTAGACGGCAACCGCTGTCCGCCGGGGCTGGAAATTCCGGCCCGCGCCGTCGTAAAAGGGGATGCCACCAGCGCCAGCATCGGCGCGGCGTCCATCCTTGCCAAGGTCAGCCGGGACCGGTATATGCTGGAGCTGGACCGCCAGTTCCCCCAGTACCAGCTGGCGAAGCACAAGGGATACCCCACCCGGCTGCACTATGAACTCATCGAACGGTATGGCATCCAGCCCTTTTACCGCCGCAGCTTTCTGAAAAAGCAGGGCTACTGGAAAAAGGAGCTTTGAGATGGACCGGGCTGAGACGGGCCGCCGGGGGGAGAACGCCGCCGCGCGCTATTATCTGAAACAGGGCTACTCTCTCAAGGCACGAAATTACCATACCCGGCTGGGAGAGCTGGACCTCGTCCTCCTTTCGCCGGAAGGAGAGCTCGTCCTCTGCGAGGTCAAGACCCGGGCGGCAAACGCCCTGACGCGGCCCGCAGAGGCCGTCGGTCAGGCCAAGCGGCTTCGCCTCATCCGCGCCGCGGAGCAGTATCTTCAGCAGACCGGGCAGAGCGACGCGCCGGTCCGCTTTGACGTCGCCGAGGTGATTCCTCTTGACAGCGGCCGCTGGATGGTACATATTATAAAAGGCGCGTTTACCTGCGGATGAGCGGGGCGCGGAAGGGAAAGTTTAGGGAAATATGCTGGCCGGCGGGGCCGGACCAAGCCGAAAAGGAGCGATCACGATGCAGTTTTTCAGCACAAGAGATTACAGCCGGAAGGTGACTTCCTCTGAAGCGATCGCGCAGGGCCTGTCAGGGGAGGGCGGCCTGTTTGTGCCGGAGTCCTTCCCTCAGGTGGATGTGGAGGCGCTTTGCTCTCTCGAATACCCTGAGATGGCCGCGGCCATTCTTGGTCAGTATCTGACCGATTATGACGCCGGTTTCCTGGCGCAGGCCACGGCAAAGACCTATGGGGACGCCTTTGGAGGCAAGGCGGGGTATCTCGCCTGTGTATCGGACGGCGTTTATGCGCTGGAGCTCTGGCACGGCCCGACCTGCGCGTTCAAGGACTATGCCTTACAGCTGATGCCCAGGCTTCTGGTGGAAGCAAAGCGGAATCTGGGCCGCACCGAAAAGACCCTGATTCTGGTTGCCACCAGCGGCGATACCGGCAAGGCCGCGCTGGACGGATACCACGACATCCCGGGAATCGAGATCGCGGTGTTCTATCCCACCGGCGGCACCAGCGAGATCCAGCGGCTGCAGATGGCCACCCAGGAAGGGGAGAACGTGGCGGTTTACGCGGTGCGGGGCAACTTCGACGACGCCCAGACCGGCGTAAAGCGGGTTTTTGCAGACAAGGAGATTGCGGCGAAGCTCGCGGAGCGGAACATCCGCCTTTCCAGCGCAAACTCCATCAACTGGGGGCGTCTTGTGCCCCAGATTGTCTACTACTTTGCCGCCTATGCGCAGCTGCTGCACGCCGGAAAGATTCGGCTCGGCGACGAGGTGGATTTCTGCGTGCCCACCGGAAACTTCGGCGACATCCTCGCGGGCTACTATGCCAAGCGGATGGGCCTGCCCGTGGGCCGTCTGGTCTGCGCGTCCAACAAAAACAACGTCCTGACCGATTTCCTCAGAACCGGCGCCTACACGGCCCGGCGGGAATTCTACAAGACTTCTTCCCCCAGCATGGACATTCTGGTTTCCTCCAACCTGGAGCGGCTGCTTTGCCACGTTACCGGCAGCGACACAGAGGTCGCTTCCCTGATGCGGCAGCTCAGCGAGCAGGGAAGCTACACCGTCCGGCCCGAGACTCTCGCGGCCATTCAGGAGACGTTCGCCTGCGGCTATGCAGAGGAGGACGAGGTAGCCGCCGAGATTCGCGCCCGCTACGAGCAGGACGGTTATCTCTGCGACACCCACACCGCCGTGGCCTTCCATGTGGCAGCCCGCCAGAAACGGGAGGGAACGCCGATGGTGGTTCTCTCCACCGCTTCGCCCTTCAAGTTCCCCCGCAGCGTTCTGGCCGCGCTGGGCCACGCTGCGCCCGAGAACGATTTCGAGGCGATGCGGGCGCTGGAAGAAGCAACAGGCCGCAAGGCCCCGGCCAGCCTGGCTGCCCTGCGGCAGAAGGCCGAGCGGTTCAATACGGTCATTGATCCGGCTGATATCGCCCGGGTGGCGCTGGGAGAACAGATGAAATAAACCCCATCGGGCCAGCTGCCCGGCAGAACAGGAGAAATGAGATGGCTCTTTTTGTGCTTGGAGACCCCCACCTGTCCCTGGGCGCGTCCAAGCCGATGGATATTTTCCCCGGCTGGAACGGCTATTTGGAACGGCTGGAGCAAAACTGGCGGAAGCTGGTTCGCCCGGAGGACACAGTCGTCGTGGCGGGGGATATCAGCTGGGCGATGCGCTTGTCGGACACCAAAAAGGATTTTGCTTTTTTGCAGAGTCTGCCGGGGCAGAAGCTGATCCTGAAGGGGAATCACGATTACTGGTGGACGACCGCCAACAAGATGAAGGAGTATTTCCGGGCCGAGGGCTTTGACTCGCTTCATCTGTTTCACAACAATTCTTACAGCGTGGACGGATATTCCCTCTGCGGAACCCGGGGGTGGCTGTTCGACGTGGATGAACCCCACGACGAAAAGGTGATGAACCGGGAGATCGGGCGGCTCCGGATGAGCCTGGACGCCGCGGAACCGGGGCAGGAAAAGCTGGTTTTTCTGCATTATCCGCCGGTTTCCACCAACGTCAGCGCCCCGGAAATCGTGGCGACACTGAAGGAATACGGGGTAAAACGCTGCTTTTATGGGCATCTGCACGGCACAGCCATCCGCTTTGCCGTCCAGGGAGAGGTCGAGGGGATTACCTATAAACTCATCAGCGCGGACGGGCTGCGCTTCTGTCCGTACAAAATCACCTGAGTTTAACAAAGAAAATTCCCAAAAAGGTTCAAAAATGGCTGGCATTTGCGCCTTGAGCGTGATATAATAAACGCTGACGCGATTGTTGCACCCCAGGAGCGTGTGCGCTGATAAGCTCATGTGAATGGCGCACAGCGCAGGTGCGGGGCAGGGCGGACCCGGCCCGGCACCAAATACTTTGAGCGGAGGAAAAACAAAATGAATCTCATCAAGTGCGAAAAGCTCGAAAAGAGCATGGTTGAGCTGCAGTTCTCCATTGACGCCGAGGCGTTCAAGGCGGAGGTTGCCAAGGTTTTCAAGACCGAGGGCAAGAAGTATACCGTTCAGGGCTTCCGCAAGGGCAAGGCTCCCCGTTCTCTGATTGAAAAAGTCTACGGCGCCGATGTGTTCACCTACGACGCCATCAATAATCTGTTCCCGGCCGAGTATGAGGCTGCTGTCGCTGCGGCCGGTGTCGAGGCCGTGGGCCGCCCCGAAGTGACCGTTGATTCTGCCAGCGAGCAGGATGGCGTGACCCTGACCGTCAAGGTCGCAGTCAAGCCCGAGGTCAAGATCGGCGCTTACGCCGGTTTGAATGTGGACAAGGTCGTCCATACTGTCAAAGAGTCCGAAATTGAGGACGAACTCAAGCGTGTGCAGGAGCGTGCTGCCCGCGAGATGACCCGCGAGGGCGCAGCCCAGAACGGCGATATCGTGGACATCGACTTTGAGGGCTTCCAGGATGGCGTTGCGTTTGACGGCGGCAAGGCGGAGCACTACAAGCTGACTCTGGGCAGCGGCAGCTTCATCCCCGGCTTTGAGGATCAGGTCGTCGGTCACTCTGCCGGCGAGGAGTTCGACATCAATGTGACCTTCCCCACCGAGTACTCCGAGCCTCTGGCCGGCAAGGACGCCACCTTCAAGATCAAGCTGCACGAGGTCAAGTATAAGGAGCTGCCCGCGCTGGACGACGAGCTGGCCAAGGATTGCTCCGAGTACGACACGCTGGAGGAGTTCAAGGAGTCCATCCGCAAGTCCAAGCAGGAGCAGCTGGACAAGCAGGATGATCTGGCCGTTGAGAACGCTCTGGTGGACCAGGTTGTCGAGGGCATGGAGGCTGAGATTCCCCAGGCCATGTACGACACCCGGATGGACGAGATGGTCAACGACTTCGCCTATCGTGTGGAGCAGCAGGGCCTGAGCCTGGACAACTACCTCAAGTATATGGGCCAGACTCTCGAGCAGTTCCGCGCTTCCTTTATGCCTCAGGCTGAGAAGCAGGTCAAGATCCGTCTGGCGCTGGAAGCAGTTGCCAACGCGGAGAACATCGCCGCTTCCGACGAGGACGTCGACGCCGAAATCAAGCGGATTGCCGACCAGTACAAGATGGAAGAGGACAAGGTCCGCGGTCTGGTCAACATGGACGAGCTGAAGAAGGACCTGGCCGTCAACAAGGCCATCGACTTCGTCAAGAGCCACGCCAATGTTACCGAGAAGGCCCCCGAGGCCGACGAGGAGACCCCTGCCGCCGAGTAATTCAGGCCAGGCGATTCCCGCATGCCGAGAAGGGAAGAATTCTTTTCCGGCAGGCAAATGTTGTTTAAATTGACCGATGCGGCGGTTTAACGCAGTCGCATCGGTCAATTTTGCAAAAAATACCCCGAACCATTTTTATGGGAGGCGAATAGTATGAGCTTTGTTCCTTACGTTGTAGAGCAGTCGGCCCACGGTGAGCGTTCTTACGACATCTTCTCCCGTCTGCTGAACGACCGTATCATCGTGCTGAGCGAGGATGTTAACGATACCACAGCCAGTCTGGTAGTAGCGCAGCTGCTCTACCTCGAAGGCCAGGACCCTGACAAGGACATCAGCCTGTATATTAACAGCCCCGGCGGCTCGATCAGTGCAGGAATGGCCATTCATGACACCATGCAGTATATCAAGTGCGATGTATCCACCATCTGTATGGGGATGGCGGCGTCGATGGGAGCGTTCCTGCTGGCCAGCGGCGCCAAGGGCAAGCGGTTTGCTCTGCCCAACGCAGAAATCGTGATCCATCAGCCGCTGATCGCAGGCGGCCAGGGCGGCGGCCTGTCCGGCCAGGCAACCGACATCAAGATCCACGCAGACCACATTGTGGCCACCCGCGAGAAGATCAACCGGATGCTCAGCGAATACACCGGCCAGCCCCTGGAACAGGTCCGGCTGGACACCGAGCGCGACAACTTTATGTCTGCCCAGCAGGCAAAGGAATACGGCCTGGTGGATGAAGTCATCATCCGGCGCTGAACCAAAAGATAAAGGAAAAAACGGCTATGGTGAATAACAATTCCGGCAGAGACAAAAACGAAAAGGATCTGGTTTGCAGCTTTTGCGGCAAGCACCAGGACGAAGTGGAACGGATGATCATTGGCCCTGGCGTCAATATCTGCAGCGAGTGCATCGGCCTGTGCCATGATCTGCTCATGGAAAAACCGGACCGGTCCAGCGGCAACCGTCCCAGCCGGGGCGGGGCAGCCCGGCCCCAGATGCAGGCCGCCAGCAACCTGTCGGTCAACATCATGACCCCGGCTGAAATCAAAGAGGGGCTCGACCAGTACGTCATCGGGCAGGACGAGGCAAAACGGGTTCTGGCGGTTTCGGTTTACAACCATTATAAACGCATCCTGAGCGGCAAGGAAAACGACGTGGAGCTGCAAAAATCCAACGTTCTGCTGCTGGGCCCGTCCGGCGTGGGCAAGACCCTTCTGGCCCAGACGCTGGCCAAAATGCTGGGCGTTCCCTTTGCCATCGCGGACGCCACCACCCTGACGGAGGCCGGCTATGTGGGCGAGGACGTGGAAAACATCCTGCTCAAGCTGATTCAGGCGGCTGATTTCGACGTGCAGCGGGCGCAGATCGGTATCATCTATATCGACGAGATCGACAAGATCACCCGCAAGAGCGAAAACCCCTCCATCACCCGCGACGTGGGCGGCGAGGGCGTGCAGCAGGCGCTGCTGAAGATTCTGGAGGGCACCGTCAGCAACGTCCCTCCCCAGGGCGGACGCAAGCACCCTCAGCAGGAGTTCATCCAGATCGACACGACCAATATCCTGTTCATCTGCGGCGGCGCGTTCGATGGCCTGGATAAATACATCCAGCGCCGCACCGATCAATCCGCCCTCGGCTTTGGAAGCACCCTCAAGGACAATTCCAGCGACGCCCAGAAGGCCCTGCTACGGAAGGTGGAGCCCCACGATCTGGTCAAGTTTGGCCTGATTCCCGAGCTGATCGGCCGTCTGCCGGTGATTACCGTTCTGGATGCGCTGGATGAGGACACCCTGGTCCGGGTGCTCAAGGAGCCGCGCAACAGCCTTGTCAAGCAGTACAAAGCCCTTCTGGGGATGGATAATGTGGAGCTCAGCTTCACCGACGAGGCGCTGCGGGCCATCGCCCGCAAGACCATCGAGCGGAAGAGCGGCGCCCGCGGCCTGCGCAGCGTGATGGAAAACCTGCTCATGCCCATCATGTACGAGGTTCCCACCGACGCGACCATCATCCGGGTGACCATCGACGAAGACACCGTCGAAGGGGGAGAGCCCCATATGGAATACGGCGCAGTGCGCAAGCGGTACAAAAATCAGGCGTCCCTTACCTAACCTTTGGGCGACAGCCCGGCTGAACCCTTTTTGATTGAGGGAAAAGCCGGGCTTTTTTGCTGCAAAATTCTTGTATAGAGACCCAAAGTGTACTATAATATAAGGAGTCTGGCGCGAATGGAGCGGCCGGGCGCTTGCGGTCAACCGTCGGAGGCGCAGTTTCTCCTCTGGCAGGGAGCCGGCACGCGCAATCCGCCGGGCGGATAGTATAAGGGAATAGAAAGCAGATAAAGGAGTGTTGGAAATGGCAAATTATCTTGCTATGAGTCAGGAAGAACTGATGGAAGAACAGCAGAAGCTGCGGGTGGAATATCAGACCTACAAAAACATGGGCCTGAACCTGAATATGGACCGCGGCAAGCCCTGCACCGAGCAGCTGGACCTGTCCAAGGAAATGCTGAAGATGGACAACTACATCGGGGAGGATGGCTTTGACGCCCGCAACTACGGCGTTCTGGAAGGCATGCCCGAGGCACGGCGCTTCTTTGCCGAGCTGCTGGGCGCCGATATGGACGAGGTCATCGTGGGCGGCAACTCCTCCTTGCAGCTGATGTATTATCTCATCGACCTGGGCTGGCGTCAGGGCTTTGTGGATTCTCCGCGCCCCTGGCGTCACTACAACGCCCTGAAGTTCCTCTGCCCGGTGCCCGGTTATGACCGTCATTTCCGGATCACCGAGTATTTTGGCTTCCAGATGATTAACATTCCCATGACCGAATCCGGCCCCGATATGGATATGGTCGAGGCTCTGGTCCAGAAGGATGAGAGCATCAAGGGGATGTGGTGCGTTCCTGTTTACTCCAACCCCGACGGCTACTGCTATTCGGCTGAGACGGTTCGCCGTCTGGCCCGGATGAAGACCGCTGCCCCGGATTTCAAGATCATCTGGGACAACGCTTACCTGGTCCATCACCTGACCGATGAGCAGATCGAGATCCCCGCGCTGCTCTACGAGTGCCAGAAGGCGGGCAACCCCGAGCGGCCCCTGACCTTCTGCTCCACCAGCAAGATCACCTATCCCGGCGCCGGCGTGGCCGCTCTGGCTGCCAGCGAGCGGAATATCCGGTATATCCTCAAGAACATGATGCCCATGATCATCAGCTTTGACAAGATGAATCAGCTGCGCCATGTTCAGTACCTCAAGAACAAAGAGGGCGTCCTGGAGCACATGAAGAAGCACCGCGCCATCCTGGAGCCCAAGTTCAATCTGGTCAAACAGACCTTTGCTGAGCAGCTGTCCCCCTGCGGCGACATCGCCCGCTGGACCGACCCCAAGGGCGGCTACTTCATCAGCCTGTATCTGATGGAGGGCTGCGCCAAGCGGACTGTGCAGCTGTGCAAGGAAGCAGGCGTCACCCTGACCGGCGCTGGCGCGTCTTACCCCTACGGCCTTGACCCCAAGGACAGCCATCTGCGGATTGCGCCGACCTATCCTACGCTGCCCGAACTGAACACTGCGTCTCAGCTGCTGACCCTCTGTGCCCGCCTTGCGACCATTGAGGTTCTGCTCCAGAATCGCTGACCCGTTGACAAAATCTCTCTGTATGCGTTTTAAAACCTGTGCAGAGAGATTTATTATATAGGGAGGTTTCCAAAATTTTATGAAAACAAAAGGAAAAGCGTGGCATCTGTTTGTCACGGCAATCCTGATTGTAGCGTTTGCCTGCACCGCGTTCTTTGGCGTCTCGGTTCGATACGGCGACGTTACAAAAACCTATCTCAAGGGCGCGTCCGATATCCGCTTCGGCGTGGATATTCAGGGCGGCGTCAACGTGACCTTTGTCCCGTCGGACGGCTTTGACGCCTCGGAGGAACAGCTGGAGGCGGCGCAGCTTGTCATCGAAAACCGCCTGGTTGCGCTCAATATTACGGACTACGAGCTGTATGTGGACGCCCAGGACGATAGCCTGATTCTTGAATTTCCGTGGCAGGCAGGGGAGACTGCGTTCGACCCCGAGGCCGCCATTGAGGAAATCGGTACGACGGCCTATCTGACCTTCCGGGAGGACAGCGCCAGCGACGGCAAGCTAATCCTGGACGGCTCCATGGTGGAGACGGCCACGGCCCAGTACGGAGCTACCGCCAACGGCGGCACGTCGGAGTACTATGTCGCCCTCAAGTTTACCAGCGAGGGCGCGGAGGCCTTCGGCGACGCGACCACCCGGCTTGCTCCGGAGCAGGGGACCATCAGCATCTGGCTGGACGACGAGAACGTCAGCACTGCGACGGTCAATTCCGCCATCACCGGCGGAGAGGCCATCATCACGAGTTCCGCATCCGATCCCTTTACCCGGGACGAGGTAATCCGGATGGCGCGTCAGATCAACTCCGGCGCGCTGCCCTTCGCCCTGACGGTGGACAGCTACTCCACCATCAGCCCCTCTCTGGGGGAGAACAGTCTGGAAGCCATGGTGTACGCGGGCGTCATCGCCTTTGCGCTGATCCTGATTATCATGACCCTGTTCTACCGGCTGCCCGGCTTTCTGGCCTGCATTGCGCTGGCCGGTCAGGTTTCGGCGACCCTCGCCTTCGTATCCGGCTATTTCCCGGTGTTTGAGAGCTTTACCCTGACGCTGCCCGGCATCGCGGGCATCATCCTCGCCATCGGCATGGGCGTAGATGCAAACGTCATCACCGCCGAGCGCCTCAAGGAAGAACTGCGCAGCGGCAAATCGCTGGACGGCGCTCTCAAGAGCGGCTTCGCCCGCGGCCTGACCCCCATCATCGACGGCAATGTCACCATCGTGATTGTGGCGGTGGTCCTGATGGGCGCGTTCGGTCCGACCGACGGCTTCTTTGCAAAGCTGCTCCATTTTGTATTCTTTGCCTTCGGCCCCTCGACGGCCGGCACGATTTACGCCTTTGGCTACACCCTTCTGACCGGCGTTCTGCTCAACTTTGTCTTTGGCGTCTTTGCTACCCGGGTCATGATCCGGGGCGCTGCCGCCATCCCGGCCCTGCGCAGCCCCTGGCTGTATGGCGCTCCCGCCAAATCGGCGGCAGAGGCGAAGCCCGCCAATCTGATGGGGAAGCGGAAACTCTTTGTTTCGATTTCTGCCGCGCTGATGGTTCTGATCCTTGCCTGCACGGCGGTCTTTGGCGTCCGGCTGGACACGGAGTTTACCGGCGGCGCCATGATCACCCTGAGCTATACCGGAGAGCTGGATCTCTCCGCAGTGGAGCAGACGGCTGAGCAGGCGCTGGACAGCCAGAACCTGACTTTACAGACCGGCGAAAACGTTGCCACCGGCCAGACCACCCTTAAAATTTCTCTGCCCGGCAGCCGCACCGTCACCACCGACCAGGTGACCGGGCTTCTGGAAGCGCTGGGCAGCCGGTATCCCTCTCAGGAATTCGAGCAGCTTTCCCTCAGCAACGTGAGCGCGACCATGGGCGCAAAATTCCTTCAAAAGAGCCTTGTGGCGGTGGCCTTTGCATTGGTGCTGATTCTGGTGTATCTTGCGTTCCGGTTCCGGAACATCGGCGGCCTGACCGGCGGCGTAATGGCCATTCTGGCCCTTGTGTGTGACCTGATGGTGGTGTTCGGGACCTTTGTTGTCCTGCGGACCGCTCTGGACGGCAATTTCATCGCCGCCATGCTCACCATTCTGGGCTATTCGGTCAACGACACGGTGGTGGTCTATGACCGTATTCGTGAAAACCGGAAGCTCTTGGGCAAGAAACCGTCCTTTGAAGAACTGGTCAATCTCTCGGTCAACCAGTCCGCCCGGCGGACCGTCATGACCACGGTGACCACGGTGGTGGCGCTGGCCGTGATGTGCGTACTGTCCCGGCTGTACGGGCTGGACAGCATCTTTACCTTTGTATTCCCCCTGATGGTGGGTATGCTGAGCGGCGTATATACCTCGCTGTGCATCTCCACCTCGGCGTGGGTGCTCTGGAACGGGCGCAGATCCGCTGCCCGCCGGGCCGAAAAATAAATCCGCCCATTGGCCCAAATCCGGGCTGAAACGGCGGATCATGGAGGAAGAAACATGAAGTGTCCCTACTGCGGCGACGAAGAATCCAAGGTGATCGACTCCCGCCCAACCGAAGACGGTGAACGGATTCGCCGCCGCCGGGAATGCCTGCATTGCCACAAGAGATTTACCACCTATGAGATCGTGGAAACGCTGCCTCTGATGGTCATCAAAAAAGACAATTCCCGCGAAGCATTTGACCGTCAGAAGCTGCTGAACGGTATGCTCCGCTCCTGCGAGAAGCGTCCGGTCAGCTATCAGACGCTGGAGAAGGCCGTCAACAACATTGAGCAGACCCTGCTCAGCTCCTACGATCGGGAAGTCAGCAGCGTCCGCATCGGGGAACTCACCATGCAGGAGCTGAAAAAGATCGACGAGGTGGCCTATGTCCGCTTTGCCTCGGTGTACCGCCAGTTTGCAGACGTGGAGAGTTTCTTTACAGAGCTGAGCAAGCTGATGGACGACCGGAAAAACTGACGATTCACAAAGCCGGAAGGACCCGGCGGAAGGTACGATTTCTCTGCCTTCCGCCGGGTCCTTTTCTGCTTTAAACCAGCCTGCGGGAGAGACGGTCCAGCCGTTCCACTTCCACGGCAGCCCGGCAGAGCTCGCCGATGGTCTCCTCCAGCGCCTGCTGTTCCAGATAGCCGCAGGCCGCCCGCAGATACGCTTCCAGCTCGGTGAAATCCTCTGTGCGGAGAATGGTCTCCATGTGGTGCCGGATGTCCCGGCATCGCTCGGCTCCGTGGCGCATGACCCGCAGAGCGGCAGGGTAGTCCTGCTGTTCAATGGCCTGTTCTGCCTTGTACAGGACGTCTGAAATCTCGTGGACAAAGATATGAATCTGGGAGGTGCTGTACCAGGCCAGAATCACCACAGCGGCGACGATTGCAATACAGGCATATATTCGTTTCATCTTGTCACCCCGCTTGAGAACCGCTGTGATGGCGGCTTTCCTTTTTCAGCAGGAAATAGTCTTCGGTGTCGTTGCCGACCAGAAGCAGGATCTCCTCGGGCAGAAGGGTGTTGGCCGCGGCGGTCCGTTCCAGCCAGGCTCTGTCCTTGCCGCACCAGCGCAGGTTTTCCTCCAGAATCTGCCCGTCCAGAACAAAGGGAACGGTGGCGTTGGCCTGCTTTGCCTCCACCTTCAGATCGGCAAGGGTAGGGGTGTCCTGGTCCGGTTTACGCGCAACGGAAAGGCTGCCGTTTGTTTCGATCACCGCGTAGGAAACAAGACGCGGATCAAAGATATCCTTGCCGCGGAGGGCTTCCATCAGGTCGGCAACGGTGAGCCGCAGGGTGCGCAGAGCCTCCTGGTCAATGATGCCGTCCTGGATGACCGCCTTGGGCCGGCCCGCCATAAGATTGGAGAATTTCTGGCTGTGGAAGCTGAGGATCGAGCCGAACAGCTCCATGGCGGCGATCAGAAAAAGGGGAATCAGGCTGGCGGTGATGGGCACATCCTCTGATTCGATGGAGATGGAGGCGAGGTTGGAAATCAGGATGGTGGAAACCAGTTCTTCGGGCTGGAGTTCCCCCAGCTGGCGCTTGCCCATCAATCGCATGGCAAACAGAACGCACAGATAAATCAGAACGGTTCGGACGATCAGCAGCTTCAAGGGTCGATTCCTCCTTGGCATTTTCGGGCGGTGTTCTGGGTATGAACCGGAGAGGCGCCGGGCATACTGTAAGGCAAAAGGACGGTGTTGCAAAGGTGCAGCTCAAAGCACAGCTGGGGGAAAACCTCTCGGCACTTGACAGGATGTTTGGCAGCTCGGCGGATTATTATGCAAAGAAGATTCGGCTCTATGGCTGTCCCGGCGCAATCCTGATTTTTGACGGCATGGCCAGCCTGGAAACCCTCTGGACCCTTCTGCTTGATACGGTCAGCCGGGAAAGCCCCCCGGCCTTTGGGGCTCCGGTCTGCCATACCGGGGCGGAGGTCTACCAGGCACTGATGGACCGTTCCGATCTTCCCGCCCAAAACGCCGTCATCAACGATCTTGACACGGTCGTGATGTTTCTCACAGCGGGAATGGCGGTCCTGCTTTTGGACGGGTGCGAGAAAGCCATCGCATTTTCGGTCCAGAGCATGAATTTCCGCCCGGTGGGGGAACCCTCCGGGGAAGGAAACCTGCGGGGTTCACGGGAAGGATTTACGGACCTTCTGCGGGTGAATCTGAGCTTGCTGCGGCGGTTGATCCGAACCGACGTTCTGATTATGGAAGCCGCCCAGGCGGATACCCAGATGCGGACCGAATACGCAATCTGCTATTGCAAGGGCAGGGCGGACCCAAAGATGGTGGAGAAGATTCGAAAAACCTTGAAGGAGGCCCGGCCCGAGTTTCTGCTGGACTCCAGTTATTTTGTGCCCTGGCTGCTCCCCAGCAGGACCCGCCTTTTCTCCCCGGTGAGCTATACCGAGCGCCCGGCGGTGGCGGCGGCAAAGCTCTGCGAGGGAAAAATCGTCATTCTGGTCAACGGAAGCCCGTCGGCGCTGGTGGTCCCGGCCCTCTTTGCCGAAAATTTTGAGTGCCTCGACGATTACGCCACCACAGCCGCTTTCTCTTCCTTTCTGAGAATCCTGAAATACGTTTCTTTTTTTCTCACCGTCTTTCTCCCGGGGGGCTTCGTCTGCCTGGCGGTGTATCTGCCGGAGCTGATTCCGCCCCAGCTGCTCTATAAAATCATGGCCGCAGAGCGAGCCACCCCGCTGCCTTTGTTCGCCGAGATGATTATGGTCATTCTGATTCTGGAAATTATCCGGGAGGCCGGGCTGCGGATGCCCCAGTCTCTGGGCCATTCGGTGAGCCTTGTGGCGGCTTTAATCATTGGGGATGCCGCCATTGCCGCCGGGCTGATGAGTACGCCGGTCATCCTGGTGGGCAGCATCACCTCCATTGCCGTCTTTATCACCCCCTCCCTCTATGAATCCGCGACCCTGCTCCGGCTGATTGTCGTCGCTGCCGCGGGGTTGGCCGGGCCGGTGGGGCTGGTTGCGGCGTTCCTGTTTTTCGTGTTCAGCCTCTCCGGCGTGTCGGTGATGGGGGTGCCGTATCTCGCGGACCGGCCGTTCCCGCAGCGCCCCATTTCAGAGGATGGGATGATCCGGAAAAATTACCGCACCCTCTCCCGGGAACCGTTCAACATCTGGCACAAGCGGAGGGAATGAGATGATTGAATCCAAAGGCATTTCCGTCTCTGCGCTGGGGCTGGGGCTGGCCTGCGCAGCGATGGCGCAAAACTTTGCGTCTGTGGGCGACACCCTTTCCGCCAGGGAGCAGATTCTTTTTGGGCTGCCGGGCGCGGCGGCCCTTTCGGCAGCTTCGCTTCTGTTCAGTGGGCTTGCGATGCGGTATCGGATTTTTGAATCCGGCACGGCGCTCAGCCGGTGCGCAAACGCCGCTTTTCTGCTCTGGTTTGGTGCAGAGCTTGCCCGAACGGTGCTGGACGCCCAGTCGGTCTGCCGCCAGCAGTTCGGCAGCAACGCCCTGATCGGACTTTTGCCCCTTCTGGTCCTGCTGAGCGGGTGGATGGAAAACCACGCCTACAACTACACCGCCCGCATCCTGTGGTGGCTGCTGCTGGCCGCGGGGGCGGTCTGTGTCATAGGGCTTGCCGGGCAGATGCACTGGCAGAGGCTGTTCGGCCCGGAAACCAGCTCTGTCTGGCAGACGCCGCTGCCGCAGCTTGCCCTTTATCCGGAGTATTTTTCCCTCGCGTTTCTCTGTATCCGGGGCAGAGAGCGCAGCGGGGCCTTCCTCCCGTTCTGGGCCTTTGGCATTCAGGCAGGGTATTCTCTGGCGCTGGAGCTGGTGCTGGGGCGGATGCGCAGCCCGGACTATACGGGCCTTGAACTTTTGAGGGCCTGGGGATTCGGCTTCTTTTCCCGGTTGGATGCAGTGCTGATTCTGATTTGGCTTGCCATCGCGCTGTTCCGAATCTGCTTTCTCTGTTCCTGCATCCAGCTTCTCTGGCGGCGGAGCGTGGCCCTCGTGCCCGGCAGGGCGGGAAAGGAGGGCCGGGCATGAAGAAACCCTCCTCTCTTTACCGGATCAAGTATCTTGCGGCGGCGCTCCTGGCCGTCTATTGCTTTGCCTTCTTCCGGACGGACAGCACACAGGAGAGCATCGTCCGGGCCATTCTGCTGGAGCAGGATGCTTCCAGCTGGACAGTGGGCCTGCTCTATCAGGCGCCCGAGGCCTCCGCCGATTCGTCGGAGGCCAGCGGGGAGATTCGGTTTGTCGCAGCCCGGGAGGCAACGCTCGAAAGGGCGCTTGCCTCCGCGCAGGAAACGCTGCCTCAGGCGCCCAACTATCGGCTCTGTGATTTTCTGCTCCTGACGCCGGGCAGCTCATGGCAGACTTTGCAGGAATATGAAGCCCTTGTTCTCAATCAGCAGTGCGGGCGGACGGCCGCTCTGGTCCAATCCTGCGGTTTCTCCTGCGCCGAGCTGTCGGAAGAAAGCGAAGCGTCCGAAAATATCCTTTCCAGCTTGCTGGAAACCGTCAAGGCCGCGGAGGAGCTTTCGCCGCGTCTTTATCAGCAGAACCTCACCGCAGGCCTGCTTCTGCCCCGGGTTTCGATCCAAGACGGGGAGGCTTCGTTGGCGGAGGAGGGCGCGTTTCTGACCCAAAACGGGGTGGAGAAATGGGACCAGCAGAAAACCGAGCTGTACCGGCTTCTGACCGGGCAGGGGGGGACAAGGCGGTTCTGGCCGGATGGGCATCCTCTTTCGCTGGGGCGGTGCACCCTTTCGGTGACCTGCCTGCGAGAAGGGGAGTTCGTTCTCCGGATCGACTGTCACACAGCAGCGGGGCAAACCCCGGACCCAAAATACAGCCGGTGGCTGGCTGAAGCCTGCCAGAGTGCGGTCGCCGCGTTTTGGGCCGAAGGGCAGGACGTTCTTGGGCTGGGGGCCTGTCAGGCGCTGCGGCAAGGGCCGGAAAGCTGGCTGGACCCTGCAAAAAACGCCTGCCCGCAGGTGCGGACAGACGTTCGGTTTACAGCCTTTTTGTAATTTCAGTGAGCCAGCTCAAAGGTCACTGTGATAGTGGTTCCCACGTTGACCTCGCTCTCAAGCTTGATCCGCGCGTTATGGATGCGGGCGATATTTTTTACAATGGCCAGGCCCAGGCCGGTGCCTCCGGTGGCTTTGCTGCGGCTTTTGTCTACCCTGTAAAAGCGCTCAAATACGCTGGACTGCGCTTCCTTCGGAATGCCGATGCCATTGTCGCGGACGGTCAGGTATGCGTGGCCGTCCCGGGTACATCCCGCCATAAGCTGGACCTTGCCGCCGGGGCGGTTATACCGGATGGCATTGTCGCATAAGTTCTGGCACAGTTCTTCCAGAAGGGTCCGGGACCCAAGAACCGGCGCACTCTCGCCCAGATAGCTCAGGGCGATATAAGCGTGGCGGGCGTTGACCTTCTGCCGCTCGACGCACTCCTTCGCCAGTTCCAGCAAATCCACCTGCTCCATGGCGACCGCTTCTCCTTCGGGGCGGACGCCGTCCAGATGGGAAAGCTCCAGAATGTCGTTCACCAGGCGGATCATCCGGCTGGCCTCGCTGTGGATTTTTGCGCCGAACTGCGCCATGTCCTCAGGTTTTGCCAGCCCGGTTTCAATCAGTTCTGCGTAGCCGGAGATGCTGGTCAGCGGCGTTTTCAGCTCGTGGCTGACGTTGGCGGTAAATTCCTGGCGCATCTTCTCGTTGTTTTCCCGGAGGACGCGGTCGGAATGGATGGCCTCTGCAAAGGGGACCAGTTCGCGGTAGGGGACGTTCTCCTGAATGTGGTCGAGGTCGTCGGTCATCCGCAGCACCGGCTGGATCAGGCTCCGGGTCAAAAACCCGGCGGTGAGGGCCGCAATCCCCATCATCAATAGACAACTCAGAAGGATGGCAGGCAGCGCTTCGTCATAAATGGCCCAGAGGCTCTGGGCGTCCTGCGCCGCACGCAGAATGTTTCCGTCCTCAAGCTGCACGGCGTAGTAGTAGGTCTCGAATCCCATGGTTTGGGAGTCCCGGATATCCTGGCCGATGCCGGTGCGCAGCGCCTGCTGGATTTCCGGGCGGCTGAGATGGTTTTCCATCGGCTGGCTGGTCGCCGTCTCATAAAGAACCTCGCCATCGGGAGAGATCAGCGTCAGCCGGATTTCGCCGTCCGGAGTAAGGGAAGCGAGCTCCTGCGGGGCATCCCGGCAGATTGCCGCAATCAAATCGGTCTGATTTTCCAGCGCATGCCAGGCCTGTTTGATGAACGCCTTATGGAATACAAAAACGCAGAGCACCGCTGTGAACACCAGGCCCAAAAAGCCCATCATGTACAAACGGTATCCGATTCTTTCTTCCATGCTGCGCATCTTTTTCATTCCTCGCTGCCTTCCCTGGCATCTGCCAGCTTATAGCCCACCTTCCGGACGGTCAGGATGTAGCCGCCCGCGCTGCCCAGCTTTTTGCGGAGCGTGCGGATGTGCATATCCACGGTGCGGCTCTCCACCGGGATGTCGGTTCCCCACACCACCTGCAAAATGGTTTCCCGGGTGACCACCAGATTGGTGTTTTCCAGCAAAAGCCGCAGCAGGCTGTATTCCTTGTAGGTAAGTTCCACGTCCTCGCCGTTCACGGTGACGCTGTGGCGGGCGTTGTCCATCATCAGCTCATGGAAGGAATAGACGTTGGGGCGGGTCTGGGGCGCAGAGCGCCGCAGCGCCGCCCGCACCCGGCTGAGAAATTCCATAATACCGAAGGGCTTTGCAATGTAGTCGTCGGCGCCGCAGTCCAGGCCGCGGACGGTGTCCAGTTCGCTGGATTTTGCCGTAATCATGATAATCGGCAGCCGCCGCAGGGAGGGGGTGTTGCGCAGTTTTTTCAGGATGGAAAAGCCATCCTCACCCGGCAGCATGACGTCCAGAATCACAAGCTCCGGTTCGGCAGTCCGCATGGCCTGCCAAAAGGACTCTCCCGATTCAAACGAGGCCGTTTCATAGCCGCTGGATTGCAGCGCGTACTGCTCCAGCTCCCGAATCGCGGAGTCGTCCTCTACAATATAGATCATGTTTTATTTTTCCTCCGTGCGGTTTTCCGTAGTGGCAGGGAAGGGGTAACGGGCGCGGTAGCGGTCCAGCCGGCGGCGGAACACTTCACTTTCCTCCGCTGCATTGCCGTGGCGCAGGTCCTTCAAATAGGCATGGGTATCAAAGCTGTCCTGGGCAACCTCAATCTGTGCCACAGCCACGTTGCTGCAATGGTCGCAGACGCGGGAGTAGCTTGTCAGCAAATCATCCAGCACAAAACCATATTCGATGGAACAGCTTCCCGCCTGCAGGCGGGCGATGTGACGGGATTTGATGGCCCGGACCAGTTCGTTGACCACCGTTTCCATGGGCTCCACCTTGCCCGCCAGGTGCAGATCGTCCTTCCGGAACGCCTCGGTGGCGCGGTTGAGCAGATCCTGAACCACGTCCTCCAGCACCTGCAATTCCTCGCGGGCGTCCTGAGAGAAAGCAATCGTTTTTTCGTGGATCTCCCGGGCGCTCTCCAGAACGCTGACGGAATAGTCGCTGATCCGCTCAAAATCGCTGATGGTGTGCAGCAGCGTGTTGACCTGCTTGCTGTCCTCGTGGCTCAGCTCGTGGCTGGACAGCTTGACAAGGTAAGTGCCGATGGCGTCCTCGTATTTATCGACCTTTTTTTCCTCCTCGGCAACCTTCCGGGCCAGTTCTTCATTCCAGCTGTGGGTCAGGCTCATGGCCTGGAGAACGCCCACACGGGCCAGCTCTGCCATATCAGAAGTGGCGGAGCGGGCGCGCTCTGCCGCGACGGCCGGAGTGTTCAGAAGACGCTCGTCCAGCAGGACAAATTTCTCTTCCTTGGCGTCGTCAGGAATGGTGAGGATGGCCAGCTTTTCCAGAACATTGGCGAAGGGGAGAAGGATGATGGTGGTGCAAAGGTTAAAGGTCGAGTGAACCACGGCGATGCCCCAGGGTTCGATGATGTCGCTGACAAAGCTGAAATGGAGGATGCTGTTCAGAGAATAGAAGCCGATCAGGAAAATGGTCACGCCGATGATGTTGAAATAGAGATGGACCATTGCGGCGCGGCGGGCATTTTTGTTGGTGCCCACAGAGGAGATCAGCGCAGTCGCACAGGTGCCGATGTTCTGGCCCATGATGATGGGCAGGGCGCTGCCGTAGGTGATGACGCCGGTGGAACTAAGCGCCTGCAGGATGCCGACGCTGGCGCTGGAACTCTGGATGACGGCGGTCAGGATGGTGCCCGCCAGCACGCCGAGAATGGGGTTGGAGAACTGGACAAAAAGATTGGTAAACCATGGCTCATTTTCCAGCGGCTCTACTGCGGCGGACATGGCGCTCATGCCGGTCATCAGGATCGCAAAACCAATAAAAATGGTGCCGATGCCCTTTTTGCGCTCGCTGCGGCACATGTACAGCAGGATGCCGAGGAAGGCCAGAAGCGGGCTGAAGGAACTGGGCTTGAGCATCTGGATCAGCAGGGTATCGCCCTCCAGGCCGGAAAGGCTCAGCAGCCAGCTGGTGACCGTGGTGCCGACGTTGCTGCCCATGATGATGCCGATGGCCTGGTGAAGCTGCATGATGCCGCTGTTGACAAAGCCGACCACCATGACGGTGGTGGCGCTGGAGCTCTGGATGATGGCCGTTACGATAAGACCCAGGGCAAAGCCTTTGAGGGGGTTATCGGTAAGGCGGCTCAGGATTTTCTGAAGCTGGCCGCCCGCCTGCTTTTCAAGCGCTTTGCCCATGGTGTCCATACCGAACAAAAACAGGGCCAGGCCGCCAAACAGAGAGAATACATTAAATATGCTCATGATTCTTCCTCGTTTCTGTTTTTACAAAAAATTTGCTTTCCATTCTCCATAGTTTGAGTATAGTGGGAGGATGTAAAATCTGAAATCGAAACGATGTAAAATCCATGTAAAACAGCTGCGGCGCCGGGGCAGCGCATTATTATTATAGGTAAATGGACGGCCCAATACAACCTCCCTGAAAATTTTTGGCGGGCGGGGCGGCGATTCCTGCCGGAAAAGAGAAGATACCGGCAGAGAATTGTAATCCGGCTGAAATTTTATTATAATAGAGCCAACCGATCGACACCGGAAATGCTGCCGATCTCATCACGGGAGGAAAAGAATATGGGAACTTTTGCTGTTTCACTCAACAAATTGACCGAAAAGGTCAGCCTGGATGTTGTCTATACCCCCTGCGAGCTGGAAAAAATCAGCGTGGAGATTGCAGAGGTCAACCGCCCGGGCCTGTTTCTGGCCGGGTATTATGAATACTTTGACAAGCTGCGCCTTCAGATTCTGGGCCTGGCCGAGATGAATTTCCTTTCGGAACAGACGCCGGAGCGCCGGTATGAAGCGCTGGACCACCTGTTTGGCCAAAATCCCCCTGCCGTGATTGTCTGCCGCAGCGAGGAGCTGGAGCCTTTCCCCGAAATGCTGGAACTCGCCCAGAAATACGGCGTGGCGCTTCTGCGTTCCAACGAGACCACCTGCACCCTGATGGGAAGCCTCATCACGGTGCTGAATATGGAGCTGGCCCCCCGGGTGACCCGCCACGGCGTTTTGGTGGAAGTGTACGGCGAGGGTATCCTGATTCTGGGGGACAGCGGAATCGGAAAAAGCGAGCTGGCCATCGAACTGGTCAAACGGGGCCACCGTCTTGTGGCGGATGACGCGGTGGAACTGCGCAAGGTGACCAACCGGCGAATCCGGGGCACCGCGCCGGAGAACATCCGCCACTTCATCGAGCTGCGGGGCGTGGGCCTTGTCAACATTGCCCGTCTGTACGGCGTGGGCGCCGTCAAGCTGAGCGAGAGCGTGGACCTTGTGGTCGAACTGGAAGCCTGGGACCCCCACAAAAACTACCAGCGCACCGGTCTGGAAACAGAATTCTATGATATCTTGGGCGTCAGCATCCCGTATACCGCCATCCCGGTCTCTCCCGGACGGAACCTCGCTGTGGTTCTGGAAACGGCGGCCATCAACAACCGACAGAAGAAGATGGGCTACAATGCAGCGAGGGAACTGCTGAGCCGTCTGGGCCTGGAAGACGACCTGAACTGACCGGGCGGAAAGGATGAAACGATTTTGAGTTTGGACCGATTGAAAGAACGTCTTGAGGCTGGGACTATCCCGCTGCGCGAAAACGAGCCGCTGGCAGGGCACTGCACCTTTAAAATCGGCGGCCCCGCGCGGTTGTTTGTGATGCCGCAGGATGAGGCGCAGCTCTGCGGGGCGGTTTCCCTGTGCCGGGAAGAATCTGTGCCCTATTATCTTTTGGGAAACGGCAGCAACATCCTCTTTGGAGACGGCGGATGGGGCGGGGCGGTCGTTGATATTTCCGCTCTGCACGGCGCTGTGGAGCAGGAGGGCTGCCTGCTCCGGGCCGGGGCGGGCGTCCTGCTGAGCGTACTGTGCAAGTCGGCCCTGCACGCGGGGCTGACCGGCCTTGAGTTTGCCTACGGCATTCCGGGCACGGTAGGCGGAGCCGTCTATATGAATGCCGGCGCGTACGGCGGAGAGATGAAAGACGTTCTTGCCCGGGTGCGGTATCTGACCCGGGAAGGGGAGATCTGCTGCGCGGAGGCGGTCGAGCTGGACCTGAGCTATCGGCACAGCGTTTTTGAAGAAAACGGCGGCTGCATTTTGTCGGCCGAATTCCGCCTCCAACCGGGAGACCCGAAGGAGATTCAGGCCAGGATGGAGGATCTGATGGGCCGTCGGAGAGACAAGCAGCCTCTGGACCAGCCCAGCGCAGGCAGCACCTTCAAGCGCCCGGCGGGGGCGTTTGCCGGGGCTTTGATCGAACAATGCGGGCTGAGGGGCTACCGCCGCGGCGGCGCGGCCATCAGCGAAAAACACTGTGGGTTCGTGGTCAATCTGGGCGGCGCAAGCTGTGAGGACGTGCTGAAGCTCTGCGAGGAAGTTTCTTCCATTGTGGAAGAAAAAACCGGTTTCAAGCTGGAAAAGGAAATCCGCGTGGTGGAAGGCTGAACGGAGAGAGCAAGGGGAATTATGGAATGGAACTGTTGATCGTAAGCGGGCTGTCCGGCGCAGGAAAATCGGTTGCAATGAATGCGCTGGAGGATATCGGATATTTTTGCATGGACAACATCCCGGCGGGGCTTCTGCCCCGGATCGTGGCTTTTTCCAAGGCGGGCGACAACCAGCTGGCCCGTGTGGCAATTTCGATGGATGTTCGGGGCTGCCGCACCGGCGAGGAGATTCGCAGCGCCCTGGAACAGCTGGACCTGCACAAAATTCCATATCATATCCTGTTTCTGGACGCATCGGACGATGTGCTTTGCCGCCGCTACAAGGAGACCCGCCGCCGCCATCCCATCAGCATCGCCGAAGGGGTTCCGACCATGGAGGCTCTCGCGCAGGAGAGAGAAATCCTCAAGCCTCTGTCCCGGCGGGCGGACTATGTGATCGACACATCCCTTTTGTCTACGGCCCAGAATCGGGAACGAATTTGCAGCCTGTTTTTGCCCCGCGGGGATGCCCGGGCGGCGATGCTTCTGACCGTGATGTCCTTCGGCTTTAAATTTGGACTGCCGCAGGAGGCCGACCTTGTGCTGGATGTGCGGTGTCTGCCCAACCCCTATTATGTGCCCGAACTCAAGCACAAGACCGGTCTGGACCAGGAAGTGGTGGATTATGTGATGCGCTTTGAGGAATCGGGAGAGCTTCTTCGCCGGATTGAGAGTTTTCTGGAATATGCGCTTCCTCTCTATGTAAAGGAGGGCAAAAGCCAGCTGACCATTGCGGTGGGCTGCACGGGCGGCAAGCACCGCTCCATCACGTTTGCGCGGAAGATCGCCGAGTATTGCGACAAGCTGGGCTATGCGCCTACCGTACAGCATCGGGACGCCGTCCGGTGAGTTTATTTTGAGAGAAAAGAGGACCCAAGCCATGAGCTTTGCTTCCGAGGCGCGGGAGGAAATCGTCGCACGCAGCATCCAAAAGGAGTGCTGCGTCCGCGCGGCCTGCTACGGCGTGGCCTGTTTTGCAAAATATTTCGACGCCCGCGGCCTTGTTTTTCAGACGGAGCAGCAAAAAACCGCAGAGTATGCAAAGGAAATGTTTGCCCGCTGCGGGGTCAGGGGCAGCGTCACAGAAAAATGCCGCCCCAGCGGAACCGTCTATGAATTCGCCATCCGGGAGCCGTCCGAGGTTGCGCAGATGCACGCCCTGTTTGGAACCACCGGGGAGGAGACGAGCATACAGATCGACCCGGCGCTTCTCCGATGCAGGGGGTGCGTCAGCGCTTACGTCGGCTCGGCGTTTCTTTGCAGCGGCACGGTGACCGACCCGCAGAAGGAATACAATCTGGAGGTTCTGACGCCGCGCACCAATCTTGCGCGGGATTTCGAGGCCCTGCTGGCGGAACATGAATTTGCGCCCCACCGCACCCGGCGCAAAAGCATCAACCTGATTTATGTCAAAGCCAGCGCCAATGTGGAAGCGCTGCTGGCTTTTATGGGGGCGGAAGAAGCCGCCCGAAAGATTGGGAGCGAAAAAGCGGTCAAATCCGTCCGCAATCAGGTCAACCGCTTTACCAACTGCGAGACTGCCAACCTGAGCAAGACCATCCGGGCCAACGCCCAAACCCTGAAGGCAATTCGCTATCTTGAACAGCAGGGGGCGCTGGACGCTCTGCCCGACTCCCTGCGGGAGGCTGCCGAAAAGCGGCTGGAATTCCCGGAGCTCTCTTTGGGGGCGCTGTGCAGCCGGTTTGACCCCGCGCTGAGCAAATCCGGGCTTTCACACCGGATGAAAAAACTGGAAGGCCTGGCGCAGCAGCTGCAAGCCCGGGCGGAACAGAAAGAAACGGAGGAGCTCAATGGACAACCAGTCTGAGCGCAGCTTTGTGCATCTGCATCTGCACACGGAATACAGCCTGCTGGACGGCGCCTGCCGAATCGACCAATTGATGGACCGGGTCAAAGAGTGCGGGCAGACGGCTGTGGCCTGCACCGACCATGGGGTAATGTACGGCTGCGTACAATTCTACAAAGCGGCCAAAAAGGCGGGCGTCAAGCCCATCATCGGCTGCGAAGTCTATGTAGCCACCCGTACCCGGTTCGACAAGGTGAACCGCATCGACGGCAACAACCACCTGATTCTGTTGTGCAAAAACGAGACAGGGTACAAAAACCTCATCAAAATGGTTTCGGCGGCCTTCATCCAGGGCTTTTATTCCAAACCCCGGGTGGACAAGCAGCTGCTGGAGCAGTATCACGAGGGGCTGATCTGCCTTTCCGCCTGCCTGGCGGGGGAAATTCCCCAGGCAATCCTTGCCGGGGATTATGAGAGGGCAAAGGCTTCGGCCCTCTGGTACAACGACCTGTTCGGGCAGGGCAATTATTATATTGAATTGCAGGACCACGGCCTGGAAGAAGACGAGATCGTTTTGCCCCAGCTGATTCGCCTGGCCCGCGAAACCGGCATCCCCATGGCGGCCACCAACGACGCCCACTATCTGCGCAGGGAGGACTCGAAGATGCAGAGCATCCTGCTCTGCATCCAGACCGGCAAAACCATTCAGGATGCCGACAAGATGGAATTCCAGACCGATGAATTCTACGTCAAGACCACCGAGGAAATGTACGAGCTTTTTTCGATGGTCCCGGAGGCCTGCTCCAACACGGCAAAAATTGCGGAACAGTGCAGCTTTGACTTTGATTTCGGCCACACCAAAATTCCCTATTACAAGGCCCCGGACGGGATGGACAATCAGGCCTACTTCGAAATGCTCTGCTGGGAGGGCCTCGAGCGCCGTTACGGCCCCGATGTGCCTCAGGCCAACCGTGACCGGCTGGAATATGAGATCGGCGTAATCAAGTCGATGGGGTATACCAACTATTACCTGATCGTCTTTGATTACATCAACTATGCAAAGAGCCAGAACATCCCGGTCGGCCCGGGCCGAGGGTCGGGCGCGGGCAGCATCGCCGCCTACTGCGTCGGAATCACCGACATCGACCCCATCCGCTACCACCTGATCTTCGAGCGATTCCTCAATCCGGAGCGGGTGAGTATGCCGGATTTCGACGTGGACTTCTGCTATGAGCGCCGTCAGGAGGTCATCGACTATGTAAACCGGAAATACGGCGCGGACCATGTTGCGCAGATCGTGACCTTTGGGACCATGGCAGCCCGGAACGCCATCCGCGACGTGGGGCGGGTGATGGGGATGTCCTATCAGAGCGTCGACGTGGTGGCAAAGCTGGTGCCCATGGAACTCAAAATGACCATCAAGAGGGCGCTGGAGGTTTCGTCCGAACTCAAGCGGATGTACGACGGCGACCCCCAGGTCAAAGAGCTGGTGGATACCGCCCTCAAGGTGGAGGGAATGCCCCGCCATGCCTCGACCCATGCGGCTGGCGTGGTCATCACGCCGGAGGCGACCGATCATTATCTCCCGCTGGCCACCAACGACGGCCTGCCGGTCACCCAGTTCAATATGACCGAAATCGAGGAACTGGGCCTTCTCAAAATGGATTTTCTGGGCCTGCGGACGCTGACCGTGATCCGGGACGCGGAGACGGCCGTCCAGGCCCGGGAACCGGATTTTTCGATGGAACATCTGGACTATGACGATGCGGCGACCTATGCCATGCTGGGGCAGGGCGAAACCGAAGGCGTGTTCCAGCTGGAATCTTCGGGCATGAAGCAGGTCCTCGTCGGCCTTCAGCCGCAGAATCTGGAAGATATCATCGCTTTAATCAGCCTTTACCGGCCCGGCCCGATGGATTCCATTCCGACGTACCTGCGCAACCGCCACGAGCCGGATAAGATCCGGTACAAAACCCCGCAGCTGGCCCATATTCTGGACGTGACCAACGGCTGTATCGTCTACCAGGAACAGGTCATGCAGATTTTCCGGGAGCTGGCGGGTTTTTCCTTTGGGCAGGCAGACAATGTCCGCCGCGCCATGAGCAAGAAAAAGCACGCGGTCATGGAAGCCGAACGGGAGCATTTTATCCATGGCTGTACCGAACCCGGCCACGAATGCCCGGGCTGCGTTGCCAACGGCATTTCCGAGGCGGTGGCCAATGAGATCTACGACGAAATGTCCAGCTTTGCCTCCTATGCCTTCAACAAGAGCCACGCCGCCTGCTATGCCTACGTCGCTTACCAGACGGCCTATCTGAAGTGCCACTACCCGTCCGAGTTCATGGCGGCGCTGATGACCAGCGTTCTGGACAATACCGACAAGGTCATCGAATATTCCAGTGAGTGCGCACGGCTGGGGATCAAAGTCCTGCCGCCGGAGATCAACATCTCGGGCGGCGGCTTTACCGTGGATGAAAAAGGCCAGATCCGGTTTGGGCTGAATGCCGTCAAAAACGTCGGGCGGAACCTGATTGAGAAGGTTGTTTCCGAGCGGCAGAAAAAACCGTTTGCAGGTCTTTATGACTTCTGCAAACGGATGCACGGCAACGAGCTGAACCGCCGGGCGGTGGAAAGCCTCATCAAAGCCGGTGCGTTTGACGGCATGGGCGCAAACCGCCGCAGTCTGATGGAGGCGGTGGAGGGCATCCTGAAAAGCGTGGAGAGTGACGCGCGGTTTAATCTGGAGGGCCAGCTCGATCTCTTTTCGGCTCTGGAAGGGGCAGGGAAGACCGTCCCGGAGAGCGACGGCTACGAAATCAAGCCTTTTGCGGAGTATACCCACGGGGAACTCCTCCAGATGGAAAAGGAGGTCAGCGGCCTTTATCTGTCCGGCCATCCGCTGGATGCTTACAAAGAGCAGTCCCGGCAGTTTGCGACTCATTCCATCAAGGAACTCACGGGAGAGGACAGCCACAAACTGGACGAAGCCAGGGTGCGGATCGTCTGCACCATTGTCAAAAACCGGATGATGACCACAAAATCCAACAGCATCATGTGCTTTACCAGCGTGGAGGACCTGACGGGTACGCTGGAAGTGATCGTCTTTCCCCGTGTGCTGGAAACTTACCGCGATGTTCTGATTGAAAACGCCGTCGTCGTGATCGAGGGAAGATTGTCGGTCCGTGAGGACGAACCGGCCAAGCTGATGGCGGATCTGATTGTGCCCATCGAGCGATACCGCGGGCCGGAGCAGGCGCCGGCGCCGCCCGCCCCTCCCCAGGGCGAAAAAATCTATATCCGTCTGCCGTCCCGTTCCTGCCGGGAATACGACAAGGTCATCAATCTTCTGGAAATTTTTGACGGAAACACTCCTGTGATCCTCTATTTGAGCGATACAAAACAGAAGCTGGCTGTGCCCCGAAGGCTGTATGCTTCCGGCCATCCGATGCTGTATCAGGAGCTGGAAAACCTCCTGGGAGCAGGCAATGTTGCAACAAAATGACATTTCTGTGAATGAATCGTGCCGGGTGACCTGTTCCCAAATCCAAGGGAATGTGCTATAATATCTGCATAAACAGATTCACAATCATGGTGCGGTGCGGCAATCCGGCAGGGCAGCCTGCGAAAAGCTTGGCAGGGCTTTGCGCAACAGGCGCTTTGGCGGACGCATCGGGAAGCCAGGGATTGTAAAACAGGGAAATGACAGAGTTTAATGGAGGGTTCTTCTACTATGGAAAAGCAAATCAAAACCATTGGCGTGCTGACCAGCGGCGGCGATGCCCCTGGTATGAATGCGGCGGTGCGGGCTGTCGTCCGTACCGGCCTGAACAAGGGCTACCGCATGATCGGCATCCAGCGGGGTTACAACGGCCTGCTGAACGGTGAGTGCTTTGAAATGAATCTGCGGAGCGTTTCCAATATCATTCAGTCCGGCGGCACGATCCTTTACACAGCCCGCTGCCTTGAGTTCAAGACCAAGGAAGGTCAGGACAAGGGCGCTGCCAAGTGCCGTGAGCTGGGAATCGACGCGCTGGTGGTCATCGGCGGCGACGGCTCTTACCGCGGCGCACGTCAGCTGGCGCACCGCGGCATCCCCATGATCGGCCTGCCCGGCACGATTGACAATGACATCGGCTGCACGGAATATACCATCGGCTATGACACCGCCATGAACACTGCGATTGAGATGATCGACAAGCTGCGGGATACCACCCAGAGCCACGACCGCTGCAGCGTCGTCGAGGTTATGGGCCGCAACGCCGGGTATATTGCCCTGAACGTCGCCATCGCCTCGGGCGCTATGGCGGTTCTGCTGCCGGAAAAGCCCTTCGATATGCAGCGGGATATTCTGGACAAGATCGCCAAGACCCAGAAGACGGGCAAGCGTCACTTTATTATTATTGTTGCAGAGGGCGTGGGCCATGCACAGGAGATCGCCAACGAGATCCAGGCCCGCACCGGCATTGATTCCCGCGCCACCATTCTGGGTCACGTCCAGCGCGGTGGTTCTCCCACCCTGCGGGACCGCGTCAATGCGTCGGCCATGGGCTATCGCGCCGTCTGCCTGATTGACGAAGGAAAATACAACCGGATTGTCGGTATGGAAGGGGAGCGTCTGGTGGATTACCCCGTCGACGAGGCTCTGGAGATGACCAAGTCTCTTGACCCGGTTCTGCTGGATGTCTGCAACACCATTTCGATCTAAACGGCTAAAATTTATCGTGTTTTTTGGGGCGGCGGCCGGCGCATCACCGGCTGCCGCCCGTTTTTTATGAGGGCTTTGCGCGGGAACTCCCGTGCAAAGCGTTGCATGATGGTATATACTATATACAAAAAACTGCCGCCGCGGCGGCGGAACAGGAGTGGGAACCTTTGGAACTGGAACAGGCAAAAAAACGCGCGGAGGAGCTGCGCGGTATCATTGAATACAACAATCGTCTTTACTACGATCAGGATTCCCCTGAACTGGAAGATTTTCAGTACGACGCGCTGACGCGGGAACTCCGGCAGCTGGAAGCGGCCTTTCCGCAGCTTGTGACGGAATCCTCCCCGACCCAGCATGTGGGAGGAACCGCCAGCAGCCGGTTTGCCAAGGTGCGCCACGCCGTCAAGATGGAGAGTTTGCTGGATGCCTTCAGCTTTGAGGAACTGCGTGATTTTGACCGCCGTGTTCGGGAGGCCGGGGTCGAGCCGGAGTACGTTGTTGAAATCAAAATCGACGGTCTGTCCTGCAGTCTGGAATACGAAAACGGAGTTCTGGTCCGCGCTTCCACCCGGGGGGACGGCCTGGTGGGGGAGGACGTGACGGCCAATGTTTCGGCCATCCGCAGCATTCCCAAAAAGCTGGAACATGCGCCGGAATTTCTGGAAGTCCGGGGAGAAGTGTATATGCCTCACGAGGCGTTCCGCTCCCTCTGCGCGGAGCAGGAGCTTCAGGGAACTGTTCCGTTTAAAAATCCCCGCAACGCTGCCGCCGGGTCGCTCCGGCAGAAGGACGCAAGGGTCACCGGGGCACGGGGGCTGTCCATCTTTGTGTTCAACGTCCAGCAGGTGCGGGGCGCATCGTTTGGGTCTCATGCAGAAAGCCTCGATTACCTTCGGCAGCTTGGCTTGCCCGTTTCGCCGCGCTACCATGTAGTGCATGACATCGAAGCGGCGATTTCCGAGATCGAGCAGATCGGCGCCTCCCGTGCGTCTCTTGATTTTGATATGGACGGCGCAGTCATCAAGATCAACGATTTTTCCCAGCGGGAGATCCTTGGCTCCACCAACAAGTTTCCGCGCTGGGCAATCGCATACAAATATCCCCCGGAGGTCAAGGAAACCCGCCTGCTGGACATTGAAGTGGCCGTCGGGCGGACCGGCGTCCTGACGCCGACCGCTTCCTTTGAACCTGTTTTTCTGGCCGGGACCACCGTCTCCCGTGCCACCCTCCACAACGAGGACTTTATTCATCAGATGGGCCTCTGCCTGGGAGACACCATCCAGGTACGGAAGGCCGGAGACATTATCCCGGAGGTCATCGGAGTGACGGCCCATGCGGAAAATGCCCAGCCCTACCAGATGCCCACAGTTTGCCCCTCCTGCGGCGCTCCGGTGGTCCACTTTCAGGACGAGGCGGCCCTGCGCTGCGTCAACCCCGAATGCCCGGCCCAGGCGCTGCGGAACATCATCCACTTCGCCTCCCGGGACGCCATGGACATCGACGGGCTGGGCACGGCGGTAGCCACCCAGCTGGTGGAAAAGGGTCTGGTTCACTCGGCGGCAGACCTGTATGAACTGAGCCGGGAGCAGCTTCTGACGCTGGACAAATTCAAGGATAAGAGCGCCGACAATCTGTTAAGCGCCGTGGAACGCTCCAAGCAGAACAATCTGGACAAACTTCTGTTTGGCTTTGGCATCCGGAACATCGGCGATAAGGCGGCGGCGCTTCTGGCGGAACATTTCGGCTCGATGGAGGCAATCCAGAGCGCGGACGCCGGACAGATCAGCGAGATTGACGGTTTTGGAGGGGTGATGGCCCAGAGTGTGACCGAGTTTTTTGCAAAAGAAGGCACAAAGGACCTGATCCGCCGCCTGACAGAGCTGGGCCTCAATATGAAGTGGAAGGGAGAACCCCGAACGGACAAGCTGGCGGGGAAGACCATCGTCGTCACCGGGACGCTTCCCAGTATGTCCCGCGCCGAGGCAGAAGGCCTAATTGTGAAAAACGGCGGCAAAGCCAGCGGCTCGGTCTCCAAAAAAACTTCCTATGTGCTGGCGGGGGATGCCGCCGGCTCCAAGCTGACCAAGGCGCAGGCCTTGGGGGTGCCTGTGCTGACAGAAGCGGAATTCCTTTCCCTGCTGGCGGACTGAGGCGGCGGCTCTGGCGATACAGCGCCTTTTCAAAAACAAACGATGATGCAATAGAGTTTCCGACTTTAATTTCCAAAAAATGGCAATTTTTGCTGTTGAAGTAATTGGTAAAATATGGTAAAATCCATTGTGTTAAGGGAACCGCACACATTGGAGGAAAGAACCATGGACAAAATAAGATTTTTGATGTCGGATACCGGAGCTGAAATCACTGCTCTGTGCCGTGAGGCACTGGAGCAGAAGGGCGTTGAAGTCACTGTCGTGGAAAAAGATGGACTGAAAGTTTTGCAGAAGATGCTCTCGATCCGCCCGCAGGTCGTTCTGCTGGACGCCTTTATGCCGGGGCTGGACGCGCTCACCGTGAAGCAGCGATACAATGCGGCAGGGGAGCGCCGAACCTCCTTTTTCGTAACGGGTGCGTTCCAGAGCGAGGAAATGGTGCAGGAGCTGCTGGACGAAGGGTTCTCGTATTATTTTGTGAAGCCCTTCGACGAGAATGTTCTGGTCAGCCGGGTGCTCAAAGCTGCGTCCGGCCATGAGCACCGGGTGCTGCACAACAGCGTGGACAGCGACGAACTGACCGTTACGGAGATTCTTCATCAGATCGGCGTTCCCGCCCATATCAAGGGCTATCAATTTCTGCGGGATGCCATCCTTCTGACCATGGATGAGCCGGATTACATCAATGCGGTCACCAAACGGCTCTACCCGGCCATAGCGAAGCGAAACGGGACGACGGCCAGCCGGGTAGAGCGTGCAATCCGCCACGCCATCGAAGTGGCCTGGGACCGGGGCGATGTGGACACCCTCAACAGCTATTTCGGCTACACCATCCACAATCTGCGTGGCAAACCCACCAACAGCGAGTTTATCGCCATGATTGCAGACAAAATGCGGCTGGATAAAAAGCAGCGGGTGGGCTAAACGGCGGGCGCCGCCATGCTGATATTTTTTCGTTTTCCTCTTGCGTTTTTCCAAAATCGTGATATAATGTTACAGCAATCGTTTCCAAGGCCGCTCGAGGGGGTAGCCGAAATTGAAGGTTGTGATGGGCACATACATCGAATATGGCCCCAGTACGTCAGAACCAGAAATGAGGTGAAAAGAATGAAACAGGGTATCCATCCGAATTACGTTGACTGCACTATCACCTGCGCGTGCGGCAATGTGATCAAGACTCGTTCCACCAAGCCTGAGATCCACGTCGAAGTTTGCTCCAAGTGCCACCCCTTCTATACGGGCAAGCAGAAGCTGGTCGACACCGGCGGACGTGTTGAGCGCTTCAACAAGCGTTTTGGCCGTAAGTAATTTGGCTCAAAGTATCGCGCCGTTTCCTGATTTGTCGGGAAACGGCGCTTTTTTAATGCTCCTGCAAAGGGGCGTCCAAATTTAACACCCCTTTGCCTTATTTTGAACACAATTTCGGTCTAAAATAGCAGGGCCAAATGTATTTTTATGCGCAGAATGCAGCCGGAGCTGCGTTTGATTTTTTTGGAAAGGAGAAGTTTGCATGATCGAAGTTTCGCATCTCACAAAAGAGTATCATGGACGCCCGGTCATTCGGGACCTGTCCTTTACAGTGGAGGACGGCCAGATCTGCGGTCTGCTGGGCCCAAATGGCGCAGGAAAATCCACGATAATGAATATTCTTTCCGGATATCTCTCGCCCGGGGAAGGAAGCGTAACCATAAGCGGCCATTCTTTGCCTCAGGAAGCCCGGGAGGCCCGGCGCTGCATTGGTTATCTGCCGGAGATCCCGCCCCTGTATCCGGATATGACGGTGCAGGAATATCTTCTCTTTGCCGCCGAGCTGAAAAAAATCAAGGCCTCTGAGAGAAGGGAGCAGGTGCTCCGTGCCGCCCGGCGGACGGGGCTGGAAGACGTGATGCCCCGGCTGATTCGCAGCCTTTCAAAGGGGTACTGCCAGCGGGTTGGGATTGCGCAGGCTCTGCTGGGCAGCCCGCCCATCATCATTCTGGACGAACCCACCGTTGGGCTGGACCCGGCCCAGGTGATCGAGATCCGAACGCTGATCCGGGAACTGGCAAGACGGCATACGGTGATTCTCTCGAGCCATATTTTAAGCGAAGTGCAGGCTGTCTGCGACAAGATTCTGGTCCTTTCAAAAGGGGAGCTGGCGGCAGAAGGAACGCCGGAACAGCTGAGCCAAAAACTGGGCGCGCAGGAAATTCTGCATGTGACGGCGCTGGGCAGCCGGGACACCGTTCTGTCCGCCGTGCAGGCTATACCCGGGCTGGAAGAAGTTCAGCTGGAGCCTTCCGGCGGGGAGGGAGAAGTCAGCCTCACCGCCCGGTGTGCCGCCGGGGGAGACCAGCGGGCCGCCGTTTCCAGAGCGCTGGCAGAGGCCGGGTGTACAGTCATCGCGTTGACTTCCGAGGCCAGAAGTCTGGAAGAAATTTTCCTGGCGCTGACGGCCAGGGCTCCCGGCTCCGGCGGGGAGGCTCCGGCGGCAGACGAAAGCGACGCCTCGGGCGAAAAGGAGGAATAACAGGATGCTGGCCATCTTTAAAAGAGAATTTCATGGATTTTTTCATGGCATGATGGGCTATTTTCTGACGGCCTTTCTTGCGGCGGCATCCGGGCTGTATTTTCTGGCGCTCAACCTCGCCTACGGATTGACGGATTTCAGCTATTATACCCTTTACCGGACCCTTTTCATGCTTTTGCTTTATATTCCGGTTCTGACGATGCGCAGCCTGGCGGAAGAACGGCGAAGCCGTACCGATCAGCTGCTCTTGACCAGTCCGGTTTCGGTGTGGGAAATTGTGCTCGGAAAATTCTTTTCGATGTGCGCGGTTTTTGGGCTGGTCTGCCTGGTGGATGTCATTATGATTCTGACGCTGTGGGGCCTGGGCGCGACAACTTCCTCCCTTATCGCAAATCTGGCCGGGCTGCTGTGTTACTTCCTTCTGGGATGTTCGGCCATCGCACTGGGAGAGTTTGTTTCCGGCCTGACCGAAAGTCAGATCATTGCAGCGGTGTCCAGCTTCTCGCTTTTGCTGCTTGCCTATCTGATGCCCAGTCTGCGCAGCATGTTTTACGCCGGAAGCGCGGCCTCCCTACTGGTCTTTGCCGGTCTTTCTGCCGCTGCCGCCCTGGCGGCCGGGCTGCGCAGCCGAAGCCTTGTGCTTGGCTGCGGTATCTTTACCCTGCTGTGCATGGGCCTGGCTGCATTGTTTCTGTTCCGCAGCGCCTGGCTGATCGAGGCGTGCAGCGCCGTTCTGGAGGCGCTGTGCCTGTTTATTCCCTTTGAGGACTTCGTCAACGGCAGCTTTTCGATTCCGGCGCTCCTGTATTATCTCAGCGCAATCGGCCTCTTCCTCTTTTTCTGCGGCATGAACCTTGAAAAACGCCGCTGGAACTGACCGGAAAGGAGAACCCCATGAAAAAAGCTGCAAAATTTTCTGTATTGAAAACCAATCGAATCTTCCGGAGCGGCCTGATCTCAAGCGCACTCCTGGCCGCTGCCGTAGGGCTGGCCGTTCTGGTCAACCTGGGAATTCGTCTTCTGCCCGCCAGCTATACGGAATTCGACCTTTCAGAGGACGGGCTCTACACGCTGAGCGATTCATCCATCCAATTGGCCCGGGAGCTTCCGGATGACGTGACCCTTTACTATCTGTGCGAAACCGGAAACGAAGACGCCATCATCACCCGGCTTCTGGATCAATATGCTGCCGCCGGCAGCCGCTTCTCCTGGCAGCTCAAAGACCCGGCAGTATATCCCACCTTTGCCGCCCAATACGGCGCTCAGGAGTCTTCCTCCGGCAGCCTCATTCTGGTAAGCGGGGAGAGCAGCATCGTTCTGGATGCGGCGGACCTATACGAATACGATTACACAGATTACTACTATACCGGCACATACAGCGTCGACTTTGCAGGGGAAAGCCGGATCAGCTCCGCGCTCTACCGGCTGACCAGCGGTGAGGCCAGCGCCGTTTACTATACGACCAACCATGGAGAACTGACGCTGACCGAAAGCCTTGCGGATGCGCTGGAAGCGCAGAACATCTCAGCGCAGGGGCTGAACCTTTTGAGCAGCGGAATTCCGGAGGACTGTGAGCTGCTCATCATAAACTGTCCGTCGGTTGATTTCGCAGGCGAAGAAGGGCTTGTGAACGAGATTGCTGTTTTGAACGAATATCTTGAAGCAGGGGGCCGGCTTATGGTGGTGACCGACGCCTATTACAGCACCCCCCGTCTGGACGAGATTCTGGCTCAGTTTGGAATGACCCGAATAGAAGGACTGGTTGTGGAAGGAAATGACAATTACAGCCTGTTCGGCTATCCCTACTATCTGCTGCCGGACTACTCCTATCCGGTCGAGAGCACGGCGCTGTCCGGCCTGGATACCAGCAAGCCGGTCCTGCTTCAGATGGCACAGGGCATTCAGCTGACCGAGACGGACGGCATCGTCTCTGAATCTCTGCTCACCACCTCTGATTCTGCATACAGCAAGGCGGCCGGATATGAGATGACCACTGTGGAAAAAGAGGAGGGAGACCTGGACGGGCCGTTCACCCTGGCCGCCTACGCGCGGAACGAGGATACCGGTGCAGAGGTAATTTGGATCGGAAGCTCCAACATGGACAACGAAACCGTCTACCTGAGCGTTCCCGGCAACTGTGATTTTCTTCTGGGCTGCGCAGCATCCCTGACCGGACAATCCAGCTCGCTCCTGATTGAGTCCAAGGCGCTGGAAGCGGATCAGCTTACCCTCTCCGGGTCGACCGTTTCCGCACTGGGGGCGGTATTTGTGCTCCTTATCCCGGCGGGCGTGCTCGCTGCGGGAGCTGTGGTCACCATCCGGCGGCGCAGAAGATAAAGAACAGCAAGGTCCCGGCGCAGTCCAAGGCTGCCCGGGATTTTTTTGTTTCCCGGCGGGAGAATATAAAGAAAAAGCCATCTGCGGAACGGTTGTTTTTTCCAGGCCTGCAAGGGGAGAGACGCCGCGCTTGCAATTGACATTTGCGCAAGGATTGTTTAAGATAAACATTATGGGGTATTTTGTCGAACCGCAGAACGGATCTTGGCAGAGCCCAGGGCACAGCGGGTACCCTCTGCGCCAGCTGAACTTAGGGAGGTAAAAAACAACAATGGATAATTCGGTGATCGTTTCCCTGCGGGATATCGTGGTGGAGTTTGACGGCCAGCGGATCCTTGACGGGCTGAATCTGGATATCCACGACAAAGAATTTGTCACGCTGCTGGGGTCCTCCGGCTGCGGCAAGACCACCACACTGCGCCTGATCGCAGGCTTTCTGGAACCCAACGCGGGCACGGTCAGCCTGCACGGAAAGGATATCACCGGGCTGCCGCCGTACCGTCGGCCGGTGAATACGGTTTTCCAAAAATATGCGCTTTTTCCGCACCTGAATGTGTTTGAAAATGTCGCGTTTGGACTGCGGCTGAAAAAGATGGATGAAAGCGCGATCCGCGCCAAGGTCCGGAATATGCTGGAGGTCGTCGGCCTGAAGGGATTTGAACGCCGCAGCATCGGTCAGATGTCCGGCGGCCAGCAGCAGCGCGTCGCCATCGCCAGAAGTCTGGTCAACGAGCCGGAGATCCTTCTCCTGGACGAGCCTCTGGGTGCGCTGGACCTGAAGCTCCGCAAGGAAATGCAGCTTGAGCTGAAGCGGCTGCAGCGGGAGATGAACATCACCTTTATTTATGTCACCCACGACCAGGAAGAAGCTCTGACCATGTCGGACACGGTGGTGGTCATGAACGGCGGCCGGATCCAGCAGGTGGGCACCCCCCAGGAAATCTACAACGAGCCCAAAAACGCCTTTGTTGCGGATTTCATCGGCGATTCCAATATCATTGACGGCGTCATGCACCGTGATTTCCTTGTTTCCTTTGCGGGCACCGAGTTTCCCTGCGTGGACAGAGGCTTCAAGCCGGAGCAGAGCGTCCAGGTGGTCGTTCGCCCCGAGGATATTGAGGTTGTCACCCCGCTGGAAGGCCAGCTGACCGGTGTGGTCAATGAAGTGATTTTCAAGGGCGTCCATTTTGAGATGCACGTTGACTGTGACGGGCGGGAATGGCTTATTCATTCCACCCGGGCCTGTTCTCCCGGAGAGACGATCGGAATGCGGATCGGCCCCAATGAAATTCACATCATGGCGCGTTCAGAGGGGTGACACAGGATGAAAATTTACGATAAAAAGCTGGCTTATCCGTACTTTGTCTGGATGATCCTCTTTACTGTCATCCCTTTGCTGATCGTCATTTATTATGCATTGACCGATGGGGACGGAAACTTCACTTTGCAAAATCTGCTGTCCATCAGCGGATATGGCTCGGTTTTTGCCCGCAGCCTGCTGCTTGCCCTGATCGCTACGGTCATCTGCCTTGTTCTGGCTTTCCCGGTGGGATATTTTTTGTCCCGTCTGCGGGTCAACAAGCAGCATATCATGCTGATGCTTGTCATGCTGCCCATGTGGATGAACTTCCTGCTGCGCACCTACGCCTGGATGGGGATGCTCAGCGTCAACGGCCCCATCAACGCGATTCTCGGCTTTTTTGGCCTTGGCCCCTATACCATGCTGAACACCTCGGGCGCGGTGGTTCTCGGCATGGTGTATAACTATGTGCCCTATATGATCCTGCCCCTCTATACCAGCATGACCAAAATTGACCAGAGCATCGTCGAGGCTGCGCAGGATCTGGGCGCCAACACAACCAAAACGGTTCTGCGGGTCCTCATCCCGATGAGCGTGCCCGGCATCTGCACCGGTATCACCATGGTGTTTGTCCCGGCGGTCTCCACCTTTGTCATCAGCCGGATGCTGGGCGGCGGATCGAACCTTCTGATCGGCGATCTGATCGAGATGCAGTTCCTGGGCAACAGCTATAACCTCAACACCGGCTCTGCCATGAGTCTGGTTCTGATGATTATTGTTCTGCTCTGCATGAGCTTTACTTCCAGCTTTGACGAGGATGAAATGGAGGGTGTGTCCTGATGAAAACGAAGCATCTCCGCCTGCTGCGCAGGGCCTATATCATCCTTTTCTTTGCGTTCATGTATCTGCCCATTGCCTATATGATCGTGTTCAGCTTCAACCAGAGCAAGGGCTATTCGCTTTTCACCGGCTTTACCCTCAAGTGGTACGCAAGCCTTTTTTCCAATGCGTCGATTCTCCGGGCCCTCTGGGTCTCCCTTGAGGTGGCGCTTATTTCGGCTGTCATCGCAACGGTCCTCGGCACAGCCGCCGCCCTCGGCATCGCGTCCATGGGGCGCAAATCGCAGCTGCTCATCACCAATATCACCTATATTCCGGTGGTCAACCCCGAGATCATCACCGGCATTTCCCTGATGCTGCTGTTTGTGGCTTATCAGAAATTTGCGGTGGGCGCCTCCTGGCTGCCCGATACCATCATGGGCCTGCCCACCCTGCTGATCGCCCATATCGCGTTCAATGTTCCGTATGTGATTTTCAACGTCAGCCCCAAGCTCCGGCAGATGGACATCCATCTCTATGAGGCTGCGCTGGACCTGGGCTGCGACCCGAAGCAGGCGTTCTTCAAGGTGATTCTGCCTGAGATCAGCCCGGCGATCCTCTCCGCTTTCCTGATCTGCCTGACCTATTCCATCGACGATTTCATGATCTCGTATTTTAACTGCGGCACAGTGGAAACGCTGCCCATCGCCATCTACTCGATGACCCGCAAAAAGGTCAGCCCGGAAATCTATGCGCTGTCCACCATCATGTTCATTGTGATTCTGAGTATCATTCTGATTTCCAACACCGCAGAGAGCCGCCGCTATCACAGGAACCAGCATGTGAAGGATTGAGAGGAGAGAGACAAAGGATGAAACGCTTTTACGCTTTCCTGCTTGCGCTGGTCATCACGCTGGCATTCCCCCTCGGCGCAGCGGCGCAGGAAACCATCGAGGTCACCGAAGACATCCAGGTTTCAGCCGATTATGACTGGACCCGTTTTTCCGGAAAAGGAATCACCCTGAACGTTTATAACTGGGGAGAATACATCTCCAACGGTTCCGATGACAGTGTGGACATTGTGGCCGCATTTGAACGCCTGACCGGCATCCAGGTCAACTACACCACATTTGATTCCAACGAGTCGATGTACGCCAAGCTGAAATCCGGCGCGGCCAGCTACGACGTTATCATTCCGTCGGATTATATGGTGGCAAAAATGATCGACGAGGAAATGCTGCTGCCCCTGGATTACAGCAACATTCCGAACTTTGAACGGATCAGCGAAGAATACCGTAACCCGGACTATGACCCGGAAAACGCCTACTCGGTGCCCTATATGCTCTGCACCACTGGAATCATCTACAATACCACCATGGTCGACCAGGCTCCCACCTGCTGGGCGGACCTTTGGGACGAGCAGTATAAGGGAAATATCCTGATGTTCAACAACAGCCGCGACGCCTACGCGATCGCCGCGTTCAAGCTGAACCGGAGCATCAACCCCGCCTCCACCCAGGAAGTGGACGAAGGCGTGGAAGAACTCAAGCTCCAGAAGCCGCTGGTGCAGGCCTACGTCATGGATGAGATCTTTGACAAAATGATTGGCGGGGAGGCCGCAATCGGCGTGTATTACTCAGGCGACGCCATCACCATGATTGATGACAACCCCGATCTCGCATGGGTGTCCCCCGAAGAAGGCAGCGTCCTCTCGGTGGACTGTATGTGCATTCCGGCCACCAGCCAGCAGCAGGAAGCCGCGGAAATGTTCATCAATTTTATGTGCGAAGTGGATGTCGGCATCGCAAATGCAGAGTACATCGGATATACCACGCCGATGAACGACGTATGGGAGCTGTTGGATGAGGAACTCAAATACAGCGAGATTGCCTACCCGTCGGAAGAAATCGCTGCCAAAGAGCAGGTCTTTACCGCTCTGAGCGAGGAAGTCAACAACGAACTGGACCTGAAATGGAGCGAGATGAAAAGCTACAATGAAGGCGGCAGCGGGTATCTGTTCCTGCTTCTCCTTCTGGCCATGCTGGCCCTGGCCTGTTTCAATATCTGGCGAAAGATCCGCCGCCGCACCCGGAACAAATACTGAATATCTTGAGCAGGCAGGCTGCACGGCATCGGTGCGGTCTGCCTGTTTCGACAGGGAGGTTACGCATTATGGAAAACTGGATTAAATGGACCGAGGAAATCACCGTCCGGGAGGCCGACGTGGACTTCCGCGGACGGATGAAGCCTTCCGCCCTTCTGCGCTATGCAGAATATATGGCCACAGAACATTCCCGCCGGGAGGGGATGCCCGATGAATTCTTCCGCACACACCATCTGGCCTACCTTCTGGGCAAACAGGCGCTCTCCTTTGAGCAGGTGCCCCAAAAAGGAGACAGGCTGCTGCTGACGACCCTGCCGGAGCAGAGCAGCCGCGGTACAAACAAACGAATTCTTCTTGTACAGGATGCGTCCGGCAAAACGGTCGCACAGGTGGATGCGCGCTGGATCATGGTGGACACCACCACGGCCCGTATTTTACGCCGTCCGCCGGAGGAAATCGACCGGCACTGGAACGCGCAGGTACCCTTCGAGCTGCCCCAAACAGTAGAAAAGCCGCCTTTTTTGAACAGCGCCGGGGTCTGGCGTGCCAGTTATTCCCTGTGCGACATCAACGGCCACATCAACAACGCATGCTATCTCGACATTGCCTGCGACGCGCTTCCGCTGGAGGTCATGCAGCAGGGGCCTGTCCGCTCCGCCGCCGTAAAATACCACCGGGAGGTCAAGCTGGGGGAGGAGATGGAGGTCTCCGTCGGACAAACAGAAGATGGCTGGGCTGTAACAGGGCGCAGGGAAGGGTCGGCCGCCTTTGAACTGGCCTTCCGATGGTAAAGGCAGGCAGGGTTACAAAAGAATTTCGAATCGATTACAAAATAATTACAAAAACCCCTTGCAAAATTGTATCAAAAGAGTTACAATATAGTTACAGCAAGGGAACAGGTTCCCTTGAAACTGTGAAATCTTTTTCTTCTTGTTCAGAGATATTGAGCCCCGGCCGCTCCTCCTCCGGCTGCTCTCCTTCTCAGCTGAAGGCCGGTGCTACACAGGCAATATCTCGATGTGTGTGCAAAAAAACCCGTCGGTTCCCGGCGGGTTTTTTTGCATGATGCAGATCGCTTGACTTTTGCACTTTCCTATGCTAAAGTGAAAGGGTGAATTTCATCAGCGCCGAGGAGGGTTCATATGGCAGAAAAAAGGTCCATCAAAAACGAAATGACGGACGCATTGTTCGATGCGATCCTGAGCCTGGAAACAAGGGAAGAATGCTACAACTTTTTTGAAGATCTCTGTACGGTGAAGGAGCTTTCCGACATGGCTCAGCGTCTGGCCGCCGCCAAAATGCTGCTGGACGGATGTACCTACGAACAGATCGTGAAGTCAGCTGAGATCAGCACGGCGACCATCAGCCGGATCAACCGCTGCATTCAATATGGGCCGGGCGGATATCGCCAAACCATTGAAAAAAGCCGGAAACAGAGCAAAAAATAACCCTTTGGGCTGCACATCTTGATTCCAAGGCGCATACATTGGCGTAAACCCACATCCAGAAAGGAAGGTCTACGCTATGACAGTCTCGAATACAAACGGCATGAATCATTCCTGTGTGCCCTGTCCGGGCTTTGCCTCCAAGTCGATGGACGAGGTGGTCCTCAATCTGCTGGAGAGCATCGCCATGCAGGAAAACGCCTTAAGCCACATTCTCTGCGCGGAAGGCCAGAAGATGAAAACCGCCATGGAGATGGATGGGCTGGATCTGTGCAAGCTGCTGGAGATCAACGATTCCGCCACCAACATGGTCCACGCTGTGGCAAACCTGGAGCTGGCGCTCAAGGATAAGCTGGAATTCGTGACCAACAATTTCTGCTATTGCACGCCCTCTGAGGATGAAACCGGAAGCAGCTGCTGAAAATCTGCCCGGTGCTGTAAAAAACCCGCCCCGCAAGGAGCGGGCTTTTTTGCGTCAACCACTGGGAAAGGGAAGCGGATTGTGGTATACTGTAACCTGATTTACAAAAAGGGATGGGAAGACTTGAATGGCAACTGATCTGAAAACAGAATTCTGTGCTCTGCGGGATGCATACATTGAGCAGCAGTTTGGGCGGCTCAACGAAATGCAGCGCCGGGCTGTTTTTACCACCGACGGCCCTCTGCTGATCCTTGCCGGGGCCGGCAGCGGAAAAACCACGGTACTGGTCAACCGGATTGCAAACCTGATCCGGTTCGGCAGCGCACACGGCAGCAAGGCGCTGCCCCGCGAGGTGACGGCGGACGATCTGGCCGCCCTCCGCGCGGCTGTAGAGCAGCGCCAACCGGCCCCGTACTGGCTGGGGGATATGCTGCGCTGCAACCCCGTCCGAAGCTGGAATATCATGGCCATCACATTTACCAATAAGGCCGCCGGCGAACTCCGGGCCCGCCTTTGCAGCATGCTGGGCGGGGAAGAAGGGGAGGAAGTGTTCGCTTCCACCTTCCATTCCGCCTGCGTCCGGTTTCTGCGCCGGTACGCCGAGGAGATCGGCTGGCCCAGAAGCTTCACGATCTACGACACCGACGACTCCCAGCGGGTGATGAAGGCTGTTTACAAAGAACTGAGCGTGGACGATAAATTCTTCCCGGTCAAGTCTGCGCTGAATCAGCTGAGTCGCTGGAAGGATCAGCTTGTCAGCCCGGCAGAAGCGCTGCGGGAAAATACCGGCAGCATCAAGGGGGCGCTGGCGGCCCGCATCTATGCGCAGTATGAGAAAAAGCTGAAGGAAGCGGGCGCCTTCGACTTTGACGATCTGATCTTCCAAACTGTCGTATTGCTTCAGGAACATCCGGAGGTGCGGCAGTATTATCAGGACAAATACCGGTATCTGCTGGTGGACGAGTATCAGGACACCAGCGTTGCGCAGTTCAGGCTGGTCAGCCTGCTGACCGGGCCTGCGCAGAACATCTGCGTCGTCGGCGACGACGACCAGAGCATCTACCGCTTCCGGGGGGCAACCATTGAGAACATCCTGAACTTTGAAAAATACTACCCGGCTGCAAAAACCATTCGTCTGGAACAGAATTATCGTTCCACATCCAACATTCTCAACGCGGCCAACTGCGTCATCTGCCATAATACCGAGCGCAAGGGCAAGGAGCTCTGGACAAAGAACGGAGACGGAGAAAAGGTCCAGGTTTATCGGGCGGAAAACGAATCGGATGAAGCCATGCATATTGCCGATGTCATCGGCCAGCACCTGAAAGCCGGAGGGCATCTGTCCGACCACGCCATCCTGTACCGGATGAACGCCCAGTCGGCCCCCATCGAGAACTATTTCACCCGGGCGGGTATCCCGCACAAAATTGTGGGCGGGCAGCGCTTCAACGACCGCAAAGAGGTCAAGGACATCCATTCCTATATGTCCATCGTTGCAAACCCGCAGGACGATGTGCGGCTGCGCCGGATCATCAATGAACCGGCCCGGAAGATCGGCGCCACAACCATCGAAACCATCGCGGAGCTGGCGGCTCAGGAAGGGGTGAGCATGCTGTACATCATCAGCCGGGCGGATCAATATGCGCGGTTGTCGAGGTCGGTGATGCCTTTGCTGAGCTTCTATCAGATGTACCAGAAACTCTGTGACACCCTGGAGACAAGCCCGCTGGATCTGTTTGCCAGCCAGCTGATCGAGCTGACGGGATATAAGCGGATGCTGGAACAGCAGGCGGCTCAGGGCCATGAAGACGCTGAAGACCGGCTGCAGAACCTGGGGCAACTGGTCAACAACGTGAAAAACTACTGCGACCAGCGCGGAGCAGACGCCACCCTGGAGGGGTATCTGGAAGAAATCGCACTGATCAGCGACATCGACAGCTATAATGAGGACAGCGATCAGGTTGTCCTGATGACCATCCACTCGGCAAAAGGGCTGGAATTCCCTTATGTGTTCCTTGTAGGGATGGAGGAAGGGGTTTTTCCCAGTGAAATGAGCCGCTATTCAGACGCGGATCTTGAAGAAGAACGCCGTCTGGCCTACGTCGGCATTACCCGGGCCAAAAAAGAACTCTATCTTTCCAACAGCGTCAGCCGAATGCTCTATGGACAGACCCGACGCAACGAACCAAGCCGGTTTCTGCGTGAAATCGACCCGGAATATCTTGAGGAAAGCGCCAGCCCGGCTCTTGCCCGGGCAGCCCGGATGGGCGGATGGCGGCAGGATTCCCCCGATACGGTCCCCGGGGGCGCTTCCGGTTATTCCGGGCCCTCCGGCTGGGGAAGGGCTGCGTCTTCCGGCTCCGGCTATGGACGCGCCGCGTATCTGAATCGGGAGTATAACGCGTCCCAGCCGCAGGCCCCGTCTTCGGGGCGCAGCCGCTCCTTCGGCGCAAATTACAGCCGCAGCAGCGCTCAAACTCCTGCCGCACCGCAGCCTCGTGCAGCCGCAGGAAGCAAGCGTTACGCGCCGGGCGATATTGTCATGCACAAAGTGTTCGGGCAGGGAAAGGTCCTGCGGGTCACGCCCGCTGCCGGAGACTTTATTGTGGAGATTAACTTTGAAAAGGTCGGCATCAAAAAAACGATGGCGAATTTTGCGCCGCTGACCAAACTATCTTCGGAGGAATAAAGGGGAAATGATGACAGTTCGATTGATTGCACATACGCCCGAGCCGGAAAAGGTGGTGGCCGCGGCTGCCAAACTCTGCTATTCGGACGCGCATATTGCAGACCTTCTGGATGGCCTTAATGAAGAAAAGACCGCCCGCTTTCTGGAGATGCTCAGCGACCTCGGCCATGCCAGCCCCATCGAACACGCCAGTTTTACCTTTGGCATCGAGGGGGTGAGCCGGACCCTGCTTGCGCAGATTACCCGGCACCGGATCGCCTCGTTCAGCGTCCAGAGCCAGCGGTATGTCCGACTGGACGATTTTCGGTATGTGATCCCGCCTGAGATCGAGGCAATCCCCGAGGCAAAGGCGGCCTTCATCGACAGCATGAACGAAGACGCCGCCCGTTATCTTGACCTTGTGAAAAAGCTGGAAGAAGCCCACACCGCCCGTCTTGTGGCCGAGGGGCTGCCCGAGAAACAGGCCCGGGCCAAGGCGTCCAAACAGGCCAACGAGGACGCCCGCTTTGTACTGCCCAACGCCTGCGAAACAAAAATGGTGGTCACCATGAACGCCCGCAGCCTTTTAAACTTCTTCCGGCTGCGCTGCTGCGAACGGGCCCAATGGGAGATTCGGCTTCTGGCCGACGAGATGCTCCGGCTGGTCTATCCGATCGCGCCGCATCTGTTCCGGACAGCCGGTCCTGCCTGTCTGGAAGGCCCCTGCCCGGAAGGGAAGATGTGCTGCGGCCGCGCTGCCCAGGTTCGGCAAAAATACGCCCGGCAGAAAGAACAGGCGAACGCATGAGCAAAGGAACGCTGATTGCAATCGAGGGCCTGGACGGCAGCGGAAAGGCCACGCAGGCCGGGCTTCTGGCCAGGGCGCTGAAAGACGCCGGGCGAGATGTGATGGAAATCTCTTTTCCGGATTATGCCAGCGATTCCTCCGCGCTGGTGCGGATGTATCTTGCGGGGCAATTCGGGCAGAAGGCGGACGACGTAAACGCCTATGCGGCGTCCAGCTTTTTTGCGGTGGACCGCTTCGCCAGCTATAAAATGCGCTGGGGTTCTTTTTACCAGAATGGCGGCATCGTGATTGCCGACCGCTATACGACGTCCAACGCGGTACATCAGTGCTCGAAGCTTCCTCCCGAGGAATGGAACGCGTTTCTGGACTGGCTGTTTGAATACGAATTCCATCTTCTGGGGCTGCCTGCGCCGGATAAAGTGATTTATCTGCGGGTCGACCCCGCCGTCAGCCAGCAGCTGATGACCGGCCGCTACCACGGGGATGAGGGCAAAAAGGACGTCCACGAAAAAGACCTTGAATATCTGGGCCGCAGCCGCCGCGCAGCAGAATTTTGCGCCAGCAAGCTTGGCTGGGAAATTGTTGACTGTGCACACAGCGGGCAGATGCGTTCCGTCGAGGACATCCACAGAGAATTGATCTGTCGGCTGGGCCTCGAATAAAACGCGGAACGCTGAATCTTTCAAAACGGAAGAAAGGGGAATTCTGAATTGATGTTTCGTTTGATGCAATCGTTCGATCTGGCTGCCATGAAAGAACTCTGGGAGAAGCTCTGCGGAGACGGCGCAGACCTGATCGAAAAAGCAATCCAACGGTTTGCCATGCCGGAAAACGTCTATATTGCAGAGGAGAACGGCCTTTTGCAGGCCTTCGTCCTGGCTGTGCCGGTCTCTGTTCGGAATCATGCGGGAAGCTATCTTTACGGCCTTTGCAGCTCAGAAACTGCGGCAGCCGCCGGGCTTTTGGATTATGCCTGTGCAGAGCAGCGCAAAAAGGGCGCAGAATTCTCGGTGGCCATTCCGTCCGGGGAAGCGCAGACGGAGTTTTTGAAAAACCGCGGGTTTGCCCCCGCATTTGCCCTGCGCTGCCTTCATCGTCCGGTGGAGCGCAACCTCTGGAGCCAGGCGGAATTTGACACTGTAACAGCCAAAACGCTCTGCGAACTGCGGCAGAAATATTGTCCCGACAGCGTCATGCTGACCCCGGAGCGGATGATGGTAGTCCTGAGCGATTTATACTCCCGGGGCGCAACCATCGTTTCCAACCGGCACGGATACGGCGTGTACTTCCGTCAGGGGGAAACTCTGTATTTTGCGGAGCTTTTTGCCGAGGATGACCGCGCCGCCGAAGTTTTGCTGGAAGCGGCCCGGGAAAAAGAAATCGTCGCAGAGAAGGCAGTGATTACCATTGGGGCGGATCAGCCTCTTTTCTGGGGCGAAGGAACGCGGATGGAATATGGGATGGTCCGCTTTGAAGCTGCTCCGTTTGACGTGAGCGGAACTTATATGCGGCTGATGCTGGAGAATTAAATCCAAAAAGAGGATACCGCTTATATCTGCACCGTATACGGGGGATTCTAAAGCAACCCCACAAAATAGCGCAACATCTGCCATTCGCCCAGAATGGGATCTAAGGCAAAGCCCCAGCTTCCGATAAAGGGCGGGTGTGCGGGTTTGAAATGAAACAAGACGGACTGTGCGGAAGCACAATCTGCCGGAATTGAAGCCACGGCACTGTAAATCGTCGATTTTTTTACGGGGCTGCTCTAATCTGAAAAGCAGAAAGAATCCATACAAATCAAAGGAATCGAAAAACGTATGAACAAACGAAATCGGGAAGCGGCACATGCTGCCAGGAAAAAGAAAAAAATCTGGCCCAAACTCCTGCTGGCAGGGGTTCTGGCTGTGGGTTTGGCTGCTGCGGCGGCTGCTTTTGCGGTCAAGCAGGAAATCGGGGGCAGACCGGAGGGCGCCGCCGTTACGGTAACCATCGAACCGGGCAGCAGCGTTTCCTCCATTGCTGAGGCCCTGAAGCAGGCCGGAGTCATCCGCTTTCCGCTGGTGTTCCGCTGGTATGTCCGGGAGCAAAATGCCGCCGGGAAGCTCCAGTATGGCACGTTTGCGCTTCAGCAGGGGCAGGGGTACGCCGACCTGATCGACGCTTTGTCGGTGTATGCCGCCGCGGAAACGACCCGGGTGACCTTCCCTGAGGGCAGCACGGCCATTGCCATTGCCCAGAAAATGGAGCAGGTCGGCCTTTGCAGCGCAGAGGAGTTTCTGGAGGAAGCCAACTTTGGCGATTTCTCCGAATTTGCCTTCTGGGATCAGGTGCCGCAAGACGATGAGACCCCGGGACGTTTCATGAAATGCGAGGGGTATCTCTTCCCGGACACCTATGAATTTTTAAACGACGGAACGGTCCATGAATACGTCGCCACGTTTTATGCCCGCTTTGACCAGATGATAACAGAAGAAATCTACGCTTCTCTGGAAGAACAGGGAATGACGCTGCACGAACTGATTACCCTGGCATCCTTTGTTCAGGAAGAAGCGGGAAACGATCAGGACAGCAATGTGGCCCAGGTGTTCCGCAACCGTCTGGCAGAAGGGTCTCCCTATCCGATGCTGCAAAGCAATGCGTCCAGCTATATCCAGAACGATGCGGACAACAATTACCTCTGGAACTGGGTTGCTCCTTACTTTGGCGGCTGGGATGAGATCCCGCAGGAGATTCTTTCGGCGTATGACACCTATTCCCGCGCCGGACTGCCTGCCGGGCCGATTTCCAACCCGGGTCTTGCAGCCATCCAGGCAGCGCTGCACCCCAATCCCAGCGCCGAAGCGGAGGATGCTTATTTCTTTGTGACGGATTTGACGGGACACTATTACTACGCAAAGACTCTGACAGAGCACAATGCAAACTGCCAAACCGCATGGGCAGTGAATCAGGCCCTGTGACCGGGCCCGGAAAGAGAGGATTTTTATATGCTGCAAATCCCGGAACTGCTGGCGCCAGCCGGAGATCTGGAACGCCTGCGCTATGCTGTCTGCTATGGCGCAGACGCGGTTTACTGCGGGATGCCTGAATTTGGGATGCGCTCTGCCCCTGCAAATTTCACTCCCGAACAGCTTTCAGAGGGGGTGATCTTTGCGCACGCAAGAGGGCGCAAGGTGTATCTGACCTTGAACACGCTTCCCACCAACGAGGAAGCCGACCGCCTGCCGGAAGCGGTACGCGCTGCGGCCAAAGCCGGCGTCGACGCCTTCATCGTGGCTGACCTTGGCGTCTTGGACGCCTGCAAGACCTATGCGCCTGAAATTGATGTGCATATGTCCACCCAGACGGGGATCACCAATTATGCCGCCGCTTCGGCCTGCTTCAAGATGGGGGCGAAGCGGGTGGTTCTGGCCCGGGAGCTGAGCTTGACCGACATTGCCATCATTCGGGACAAAACGCCGCCCGAGCTGGAAATCGAGGCCTTTGTCCATGGGGCCATGTGCATGAGCATTTCGGGACGGTGTCTTTTGTCCAACTATCTGACCGGGCGGGATGCAAACCGCGGCCAGTGTGCCCAGCCCTGCCGATGGAAATACTATCTCAGCGAGGAAACCCGCCCCGGCGAGCTGCATGAGATTGGGGAAGGGGACGGGGGCAGCTATCTGCTCAACGCCAACGACCTGTGCACCGCGCCGTTTCTGGATCTGATCTGCAAGGCGGGGGTGGACAGCCTGAAAATCGAAGGCCGGGCCAAGACCTTCTATTATGTTGCCAGCGTCACAGCGGCCTACCGCAGAGCGCTGGATACATACCTGGCAAACCCCCTGGCGGAGGATTTCGAGCTGCCGCCGGAGGTGCTTGAGGAGCTGACCCGCACCAGCCACCGCCATTATTCTCCCGGCTTTTTCTTTGGCCGCGAACAGGCCCGGCAGAACACATCCAGCGCGGCTTATATCCGGGACTGGGAGTTTGTCGGTACGGTTGAGGACTGGCAGGATGGCGTTGCTTTCTGTCAGCAGCGCGGCAAATGGTCCCTGGGGGATACCCTGGAAGCGCTGACACCGGACGGCAGCTGCATCCCGCTTTCTCCGGAATGGATCAAAAACGAGGCAGGGGAGACGGTTGCTTCCACTCCCCATGCCATGGAGCGGTATACCATTCCGACGCCTTCTCTGCCGCCCATGAGCCTTCTGCGGCGCAAGCTGGGATAAACCAAACCAGATCGCACGGCTGTTCTCCGTGTATAGAAAGGATATTGATCTTATGCCATCTCTCACTACGTTTAAGCTTCTCAAACAGGAACACGCTGCCCGCCGAGGTGAATTCCGAACGGTCCACGGCACGGTCCAGACGCCGGCCTTTCAGAACGTTGCGACGGCCGGGGCCATCAAAGGCGGTCTTTCCGCGCAGGATCTCAAACAGATCGGGACGCAGGTCATGCTCTGCAACACCTATCATCTTCATCTTCGCCCGGGGGATAATCTGGTGGCGGAGATGGGCGGGCTCCATAAATTCACCCGATGGGACGGCCCGATCCTGACCGACAGCGGCGGATTTCAGGTGTTCAGCCTTGCAAAGCTGCGGAAGATCACCGAGGAGGGCGTAACCTTTGCCTCTCATCTGGATGGTCACCGGATTTTTATGGGGCCGGAGGAGAGCATCCGCATCCAGGCAAACCTCGGTTCCACCATCGCAATGGCGTTTGACGAGTGCGTCGAGAACCCCGCCCAGCATGCCTATTCCAAGGCGAGCTGTGAGCGGACCGTCCGCTGGCTGGCCCGCTGCAAGGCAGAAATGGCCCGCCTCAAGCAGGAGGGCAAGGCGGTCAACCCCGATCAGCTGCTGTTCGGCATCAACCAGGGCTGCACCTTTGCCGATCTGCGGGTCGAGCACATGAAGCAGATTGCCGAGATGGAGCTGGACGGCTATGCCATCGGCGGGCTGGCCGTGGGGGAACCTGCCGAGGTGATGTATGACATCATCAGCAAGGTAGAACCCTATATGCCGAAGGATAAGGTGCGTTACCTGATGGGGGTAGGCACGCCGGGCAACATCATCGAAGCGGTCTCCCGGGGCGTTGATCTGTTTGACTGCGTGATGCCCAGCCGCAACGCCCGTCACGGCCACCTGAACACCTGGAACGGTATCATCAATATCAAAAACGCCAAATATGAGCGGGACGAGCGGCCCATCGACCCCAACTGCGGCTGCCCGGCCTGCCGGAATTATTCCCGCGCCTATATCCGGCATCTGTTCAAAGCGGAAGAATTGCTGGGGATGCGGCTTGCCGTCATGCACAATCTCTGGTTTTACAATCATTTGATGGAGCGCATCCGGGACGAGCTGGACGCCGGGACCTTTACTCAGTTCCATGACCGTTACGTCCGTCTGCTGGATACCCGAATTTGACAATTTGGCCTTGAATCCGGCAGGGCAAGCTATTATAATAGGTTAAAGCAATTTGATTTGAGAGGAGATTTTCCCCATGCAGTTTCTTACCACTACCACTACCCAGAGCTACCTGAGTCTGTTCTTTACCCTTGGCCTGATGATCGTTCTTCTCTACTTCATGATTTACCGTCCTCAGAAGAAGCAGGAGAAGAAGGACGCCGAGATGCGCAAGAGCCTCGAGATCGGCGATCAGGTCACCACCATCGGCGGCGTCATCGGCCGTGTGGTTGCCATCAAGGATGACAGCTTTGTGCTGGAAACCGGCAGCGACCGCGTGAAGATCCGCTTTACCAAGACTGCCATTGGCGCCGTGGAAAAGCTGAACATGGATGACGCTTCCAAGAAATAATCTTTTTTTGAAACAATCCGAATACCATATGCGCCTCCCTGCATAGAGATAGAGCAGGGAGGCGCGTTTTTTATGAGTGCAAAAAAAGTGGGTTCTTCCGCATTGATTCACTTTCTGGTTTCTCTCGGAGCAGGTCTGACTGCTGCCGGGGGATGCACTGCGGCGCTGGCCGGGCTGATGGCGTCGCAGGGGCTGGGCCATGGAGCCATCTGGCCCTTCGCAACGGCTGCTGTCAGCGTCGGGAGCTTTCTCAGCGGGTGGCTGATGGCGTTCCTGCAAAAAGCCCGCGGTCTGTTTTGGGGCGCAGTGCATGGGGCGCTTTATTCCGGACTGATTGCGGCGCAGACTGCCCTGAGCGGCAGCATTCCGGATTCCGCACAGCTTTTGCGGTTGGGTCTTGTGATCCTCTTTGGGGCAATTGGAGGCTATCTCGGCCTGCTCAACGCCGGAAAAAGGCGGCGCGGTTTTTAAATTCTGGCTCGTGAATGGAGGAAAAAGAAAATGTGGGTCTATCAGAATCCCCAAACAGAGAAACCTTCCGATGCCCGGGATGCATCAACGCTGCCGCAGGTTTCACCTGCGAATCGCGACACGGCGGAACACACGGCAGCAGCGCCGGCGCCTTTGACCCCGGAGCGTCCCGTGCCGGTACAGGCCGAAAAAGAACCGGCGCAGCCGCGCTCCCGCAGGGGAGGACGGGCAACGCGGGACTGCGCCGCTCTGGCCTGCGCCTATCTTTTCGGGACGGCGTTGGCCGGGGTGGCCTATGCGCTCTGCGAAGCAAACGAAAAAAATCTCCTGGCTTTTTATCTCAGCCAGTGGGTGCAGCTTTTTACGGTGGACAAGCCGGAACAGATTCTTGGGGTGTTTGCCGCCCAGTATGGAACCGTGGCCGCCGCTGTCACGGCCATCTTCCTGCTGGGGCTTTGCGCCTTTGGGCCGATCCTGATTTATCTGTTTGCCATGCTGTATGGGCTGGGGGTCGGGCTGATCGGCGTACAGCTGTTTTTGGATTCATCCTGGGGGGCAATTCCGCTGTATCCGATGATTTCCGGATTGTCTGCCGCCTGTGTTGCGGCCTGCCTGTGTTTTTTCGGGGCTTCTGCGCTCCAGGTCAGCAGCCGACTGCAAAAAACAGCCTTCAGCCGTGGGGAATCCGTCGCCGCCTCGTGCGACGCAAGGGCGCTTCTGGGACAGTATCTGATGTTTGACGTGATCCTTCTGCCTCTCTGCGGGCTTTCCACGGGGGTTGTCTGTCTGGTTCACAGGCTGAGTATTTGAGAAAGATTTCTTGCGGGTTTTATCCGGGCGTGGTATCATACTAGTATTGTCAGAATCCATTTTCGGAGGAACCCAGACCCATGAAAGATGCAAAGCTCAAGACGGTTTATGTTTGCTCCAACTGCGGCGAAACCAGCCCGCGGTGGATGGGGCGCTGCCCCAGCTGCGGCAGCTGGAATACAATGAACGAGGATGTGGTTGCCGAACCGGCCAGGTCTTCCTCTGCCCGGGCGGTTCCCCGACAGGAGGGAAGCACCCGTCTGACGGCGCACCGGCTGGCGGAGATTCGCAGCACAGAAGAAAAAAGCCGGATCGTGACCGGCATCTCAGAATTGGACCGCGTGCTGGGCGGAGGGATCGTCCTGGGCGGCGTTGTGCTGCTGAGCGGCGAACCGGGCGTCGGCAAATCCACTATGCTGTTACAGCTGTGCGGGGCTATCTCCGATCAGCACACCGTCCTTTATATCACTGGCGAGGAATCGGAACGGCAGGTCAAGCTCCGGGCCAACCGGCTGAATCTGTCCCAACAGAATATCTATCTCGCCGCAGAAAATGATGTGGACGAAATCTGCGGCCTGATTGAAAAGGAAAAGCCGGAGCTTGTGGTCATCGACTCCATTCAGACCATGCGCTGCGCGGATATTTCTTCCTCATCCGGCACCGTCAGCCAGGTCAAGGAGAGCACCGCCCGTCTGTTGGCTGTCGCCAAAAAACAGGAAGTCCCCATGTTTATTGTGGGCCACGTCAACAAAGACGGCGCCATTGCAGGCCCCAAGGTGATGGAGCATCTGGTCGATACCGTGTTGTATTTTGAGGGCGACCGCATGCTGCCTTACCGCATTTTGCGGGCGGCAAAAAACCGCTATGGCTCAACGAACGAGCTGGGGATGTTTGATATGACCGGCCGTGGTCTGACGGAAATTGCCAATCCTTCTCAGATGCTGCTGGAAGGCCGTCCGCTGGGGGTTTCCGGCAACTGCGTTGCCTGCACGATGGAGGGTACGCGGCCTATCCTGAGCGAGATTCAGGCGCTGGCTGCCAAAACCAATTTTCCGTCTCCCCGTCGCACTTGCAGCGGGTACGACTACAACCGCATGAATCTTTTGATTGCCGTGCTGGAAAAGCGGGCAGGCTTTGCTTTCGGCAGTCTGGACGTTTACCTGAACGTCATCGGGGGAATCACCCTTCGGGACACGTCCTGTGACCTTGCGGTTTGTCTGAGCATGGTTTCTTCTCTTTTGGACCGTCCGGTGCATGATAAGCTTCTTGCGGTCGGCGAGGTCGGTCTTGGAGGAGAAATTCGCAGTGTCCCCAGCCTGGAGCAGCGGCTGCGGGAGGCAGAGCGGATCGGCTTTGAGCAGGCCGTCATCCCAAAGCACAGTCTGGCCCGGCTGAACCCGGCCGATTATCCCGGGCTCAGACTAATCGGAGCCGCTTATATTTCCGACGCTATTTCGGTTTTAAAGTGAAAAGCCACAGAGGAACAATATGTCCATTTATCTGAACGAAAAGAACCCCTCCCAGCACAAGCCTTTTCGGGATGCTTCGCCCGATATCGTGGAGTATGTGCGGTATCTGGAAGTCATTGCGGGCAAAAGCGCCAACACAGCGTTTAATTATTATTGCGACCTGCGCAGCTTCAGCCGGTTTATGAAACAGCGCCGCGGCCTTGTGCCGGAGGACGAGCCCTTTCAGCAGATCGACCCCAAAGGTCTGGATACCGCCTTTTGGGGCAGCATCACGCGGGAGGATATCTATGAATATCTCTATTTTTTAAACCAGACCTGCGGCAACAAAAAATCCTCCATGGCGCGGCGTCTGGCCAGCCTGCACGGATTTTATGATTATATGGTCAACCAGGTCAGCCGCCTGGAACAGGACCCAACTTCGGCGGTGCGCCCGCCCAAGCTGGACAAAGTTCTGCCAAAATATCTGACCGAGGATCAATCCATGGATCTGCTGGAGAGTACGCGTTTTCACAGCGATTTTCCGGAGCGGGATTACTGCATGGTCGTTCTGTTTCTGAACTGCGGGATGCGTCTGGCGGAATTGGTGGGAATGAATCTGGAGGATATTGATCTCGCCCAAAGGCAGGTCCGTCTCTTTGGCAAGGGCCACAAGGAGCGGATGATTTATCTCAACGACGCCTGTGTAGAAGCGCTCCAGCGCTATCTGGAGAAGCGGGGAAGTCTGGAAGGGCTTTCCCCGAAAGAACGGGCGGTGTTTGTGACACGGCGGCGAAAAGAACGGATTTCTCACCGTCGGGTGGAGCAGCTGGTCACCGGCGCAATGAAAGCCGCCGGATTGAAAGGCTTTTCCACCCATAAGCTGCGCCATACTGCGGCCACGCTGATGTACCAGACCGGCAATGTGGACATCCTGACCCTGAAACAGCTTCTGGGACACAGCAACGTTTCCACCACCCAAATTTACACCCACTTGCAGGAATTTCAGGTGCGTTCGGCCATTGAGGCAAATCCGCTGGGCGGGGTCAGCGCCAGGCGTACAGCCCTAAAAAAAGAGGACACGGAACAGGACAACTTGTATACAACGATGCAGGAGGATTCGGAGCTGCATTTTGCTGCGGACCGTTCTACATCCGATCCTGTCAAGACAGCGTCGCTTGCCGAGGAGAACCTGACCGGAGATCAAACCGACGGCCAGCCGATGGCCGCCCTGAACGGTGCTGCCAAAGAGGGATTCGGATTGGATTCTGAAACGCTGGACTCGAAAGCAGACAAAGAACTCCAAGGCAGCTGAACCAGACTGCATAAATCATACATGATGCAAAGCAACAGCCGGACAAACCATCCGGCTGTTTTTGGCGTCTGGAACGCAGCAGACTTCAAAAAGCAAAGCTCCACCACAGAAACAATCTGCCGCAAAAAGCTTCGGCGGCAAAGAAACGGTTCAGGCAAAGAAACGGTTCAGGCAAAGAAACGATTCAGATATTTGCAAGAAAGACATTCCGGTTAACGGAAATTGTCACCAAACTCATTGCAAATTGAATGAAAATAACCCAAGGCAGGATCTACGGAAAATCAGCTGGTCGAAGCAGCCAAAAGGCCGCTGAAAGCCAAAAGGTGCCAAAATTTGAAAAAAGGGCCATTTTCTCTCCCCTCTATTTCGCATAACGTACATTATACGAAATATACCACTTGAAAAACAGAGGCCCCTCCTCCGGTTTGGCCTCTGAAATTTTCTGCTTCATGTCTATGTATGGGACTTGATTTTTGAAAGCCTCCATCCATCTGTATTCCCTCATCCTTCCAGAGGCGCAACGCCAAAATAGTTGCAGATGGCACGATAGTATGCCTGCGCTGCGCGTTCCACACCATCGGCATCGCCAAAGCGATCCACATCGTCCGCATTCGTTACAAAACATTGCTCCACCAGGACAGCCGGGCACTCGGCTTCTTCCAGAATCGTAAATGTGCCTTCCTCCCGAATCTGAGTGTTATTGGCTTCTGCAAGGATTTTCTCGTTTTCTTCATTATAATAAAGATACCGGATGCCTCCCTGGCCGCGCAGGCTGTTCCCGGCCGCTTCCATCTCCGACGCCAGTTTTTGTGCAAACGTCAGGCTTTCCGTATGCCAGGTCCTTCCCGGAGTCACCGGATAGCATTCAAAGCCGGATGCCTCTGTGGAATTGGGGCTGGAGTTCCCGTGAATGGACAACAAAAGATCCGGATTCTGCCGGTTAGCATACTCTGCCCGTTCGATGGGCGCTGCGGTGCTGTCGTAGGATTCTCTTGTTTCCACGGGAATAAAGTTTTCATCATTTTCCAGCAGCCGAATCAGCGCCTGCGCTGTGGCTGCCGTCATATCCCGCTCCAGGATCACACCAACCGCCCCCGGGTCTGCCCCGCCGTGTCCTGCGTCTACTGCGATGGTATAAGGCGGTTCCGGTCTGGCCGCTTCGGCGGATTCTCCAGATGCTTTTATCGGCCATTCAAACGGCAGCCATACGGGCTTGAAAGCGAGAGTATACCCCGCCGCCGCAATAAGAATCAGCACTGCTGCCGCCGCAAGCGCCCGTCGAAGATAATGTACCTGCTTTTTCCGAGAGGAATGTTTATGTTGGGAGTGTCTTTTATGTCTGGATCTCGTGCTCATTTTAACAACCTTTTGTTTTATGCTCAGGTGAGTGGTTCGCCGTTTTATACTATATTATAATTATACTACGAGTTCGGGCGCCCGTACCCTGCGAGCCAGAACTTCCCTGCAAAAAACGCCCGCCAGCCATTCAGGCCGACAGGGCGTTTTTTACGGATCATTTCAGCTCAACCACAGTCACGCCGCTTTCTCCCTCACCGTAACGGCCAAGACGGAAGCTCTTGACCATCCGATGTCCGCGCAAATGCTTCTGGATGGCGTTGCGCAGGGCGCCGGTTCCATTTCCGTGAATCAGATAGACCGTGCTCTGCCCGTTCAGGATGGCACGGTCAATGAAAGCGTCTGCCTCATAAATGGCCTCGTCTACCGTCAGCCCAAGCAGATTGCACTCCATTTTTGCGGTGCGCTGCACCCGTTCCACCCGACCCTCTGTTGGGCCGCCCTTGCCTGTCTGGCGGGAGTACCGCTGCTGCGCTTTGGTGATGGGCTTGGTCTCGTTTTTGACCATCTTGTCCGGCTGCTTGAGACCACTCAGGGGAACTTTGGTCTTGATGATGCCGGCCCGAACCAGAACATCCCCGTTTTTGTCCGGCAGGGCCAGGACTGTGGCAATCTGGTTGAGTTCTGCAATGCAGACTTCCTGCCCGACCTGCACAGACTTGAGCGGAACGAATTCCTTCACCGGATTGTGTACGACGTCGGTGTTGGCAAAAAGCCGCTCGGTTTCCTTTTTGGCAATCTCTCTGGCCCGCAGAGCACGCTGCTGGGCGGACATCTTTTCTTCCTTCTGGAGTCGCCGCAGCTCATCGGTCAGGGCAAACGCCTGGCTTTCCACCTGCTGAGCCAGCTGACGCGCTTTGGCGCGGGCGGCTTCCAGCTCGTTTTCGCCCTGCTGGATGAGTTCGTCCCGCTTTTTCTGCGCTGCCGCAAGCTGGCTGGCCGCCTCGCTGCGCATCCCTTCCAGCTCGTCCTGGCTGGCCTTGAGCTGCAATTTCAAATCGTCCAGCTGACCCAGAACTGCGTCCAGCCGTTTGTCGTCGGCGGACAGATGCTGCCGTGCCGCATCGATGATTTCAGACGGGATGCCAAGCTTTTCGCTGATGAGGAAGGCGTTGGATTTTCCCGGCACGCCGACGCTCAGTTTATAGGTAGGCCGGAGTGTTTCCAGATCAAACTCACAGCTGGCGTTGACAACGCCCGGCGTTTCCAGCGCGAAAACCTTCAGCTCTGCGTAATGGGTCGTCGCCATCAGCAATACACCCCGGCGGCGCAGCGCCTCAATGATCGAAACCGCCAGGGCAGCGCCTTCTGCGGGGTCGGTTCCCGCCCCCAGCTCGTCCAGCAGGACCAACGTGTCGGGCCGGGCCAGTTCCAGGATGCCGGTGATTTTTTTGATATGGCCTGAGAAGGTGGAAAGACTCTGCTCGATGCTCTGCTCGTCGCCGATGTCCACCAGGAATTCCTGAAAGACGCAGATCTCGCTTCTCTCGTCCGCCGGAATCAGAAAGCCGCATTGGGCCATGGCACAGAGAAGACCGGCGGTTTTCAGGGTGACGGTTTTGCCGCCGGTGTTGGGGCCGGTAATCATCAGAGAATCGTAGGTTTCGCCCAGCGCGATATCCACCGGAACGCATTTGGCAGGGTCGATCAGCGGGTGCCGCGCCCGAATCAGAGAAAAGGACGTCTCGTACCGGACGGCCGGTTTGAATGCCTTCATTTCCAGCGCCATCCGCGCTTTGGCAAGGAGAATGTCGATTTCCAGCATGGCCTGATAGCTGAACTGGAATTGCGGCTCGATGGCCGCCACCTGCGCGGTAAGCGCCGTCAGAATCCGTTCAATCTCCTGCGCTTCCTGTGCGCGGTATTGAAGGATCTTGGCGTTGGCTTCCACGACGGCCTGCGGCTCAACAAACACCGTCGCGCCGGTGGAAGACACATCGTGGATGATGCCGCTGAACTCGCCCCGGTACTCGCTTTTTACCGGGACAACATACCGCCCGTTTCGGATGGAAACGACGCTCTCCTGCAAATATTTTGAAGTGTCCAGGTTGTGAATCAGGCTCTCGAGCCGATCCCGGATGCTGTTTTCTGTGGCGCGGATCTTCCGGCGCAGATCGTTCAGGGTATGAGACGCCGTGTCGGCCATGGTGTCCGGGGCAAGAATGCAGGAAGAAATCTCTTTTTCAAGCCCAGGCTGAGGCGCAAGCGCATAGAACAAATCGTCTGTCGGCAGGGCTTCGTGGTCGGTGGAACCATACCAGGCCGTCAGATTCTGAAAGTTGCGCAGCGCGCCCGCAACCAAAAGCAGCTCCCCCATCGAGAGAACGCCGCCTTTGACCGCCCGGGTGGCCAGCTGGCTGACCCCTTCCACGCCGCCGAAGCGGGGCGAACCATTTTTGATCAGCAGTGTGTTGATCGCGTCGGTCTGCTCGAGGGCATATCGAACTTCGTCGGTGTCGCACTGCGGTTCGATCTCCAGAAGCTTGGCTTTCGCCTCCTTGCAGACGCAGCCCTCCGCCGCGCGGTGAATGATTTTATCCAGTTCAAGAGTGTGTAAATAGCTGATTTCCATACAACATTCCTTATGTGTAATTTGTGTGCCCGCTGACAAAGGCCGTCAGGGCAGAACAGACTTCAAAAAATCGTATGATTTGAGCGGTTTGTCCAGATGGGTCAAGGCATATCGCTCTGCCAAAGCAGCGAGTGTTTCCTGGCTTTCCGCCGAAATACGAAATCCGAAAATTCGCTTGTCGTCAACCAGGCAGACATGCCGCAGCGCAAACAGCGCCCCGGGGTCCAGATTGGGGCGTTTGCCTTCTGCCGCTCCACAGTTCCGGCACAGAAGATATCCCTCCTGAATGTCCAGAAAAAAATCCGGACCATCGTAGGCGCCGCAGCGTGTACAGCAGAGCAGCTGCGGCATATATCCGCATTCGCTCATGGTGCGCAGCTCAAAAACGGCTTTGATGAGTTTCAGCTGGGCTTTTCCTTCGCTGATCATGTAAAGGCAGTTGAGCAAAAGCCGCAGTTCCTTTTCCGCCTCCTGACTGGTTGGAGACAGAGCCGCCGTCATCTCGGCCAAATACATGGCCAGACTCATTCCCTCAATGCTGGATGAAATTCCATGAAACATGTGATGGTTTTCCGCATCCAGCACGGTGTACATGTTTTTCCCCGGCGCCAGGGTGAACTCGGAGTAGCAAAACAGCCCGCAGGCGCTGAAAAGTTTGCTTTTCAGCCGCAGGCTGCTCTTGGCTGAGGCAGAAATCACCCCCTGGCCGGGAGTCAAAATCGTAAGGATGCGGTCTGATTCTTTATAGCGGGTTTCCTTCAGAACCAGCCCCATGGTGACAAAGCTCTCCATTGTTTCTTTCCTCAACCGGGCCGGGCGGCAACGGCTCCGCCGCCTGTTTGTAGTCAAGATATCGGTCGATGCTGCCGGTAGCGGCAAACTGCTGCCACAAGGTTTCTGCGGTTGGACCCATTGTTTCAGGACCTCGCTTCCATCAGATTCTTCCCAGGGATAGGGTTTCCTTTATCCTACCGCATCATCCAAGGGAAATCTGTCCGGTTCTGCCGTCAGCGGCTGGAACGATCCTGCCGGAATCCGAAACTGTTCAGCAGATATTCATTGTCACGCCAGTCGGCCTTCACCTTGACCCAGCACTGAAGGTTTACACGGCAGCCCAGAAATTCCTCGCAGTCCACCCGGGCCGCGCTGGCAATCTTTTTGAGCATCGCGCCCCTTTTGCCGATGACCATGCCTTTGTGGCTTTCCCTCTCGCAGTAGATGTTGGCGTCAATGTCCACAAGGTCAGAGCCCGGGCGCTCTTTGAAGTGCTCGACCACCACGGCGATGCCGTGAGGAATTTCATCCCGCATAAAGAGCAGCGCTTTTTCCCGGATCAGCTCTGCCACCAGCTCCTTTTCGGGCATATCGGTGTAGGCGTCGTCCTCAAAATAGTGAGGCCCTTCGACCGCGTATCGGCTCAGCACGTCAAACAGTTCGTCACAGTGCTTCTTGTCCTTTACGCTGACCGTATAGACATCGTCGAACACCCCCAGCGTCTTGAGTTCCGCTTTGCGGGCCTCCAGGTCCTCCGACTCTTTGACGAGGTCTGTTTTGTTGATGACGGCAATGGCCGGCCCGCTCCGTCGAAGCATTTCCACCAGCGCCAGCTCGGACTCGTTCAGCGCCCCATAGGGTTCGAACAGCATCATGGAGACGTCCACATCCCCCATGGAATCGCTGGCGGTTTTGTCCATCCGTTTGCCCAGCTTGTTCCGCGCCTTGTGAACGCCCGGAGTATCCAGCAGCACATACTGAACCGGCCCCCGGGTGACAACGCCGGTAATCCGGGTCCGGGTCGTCTGGGGCTTGGAGGTTACAATCGCGACCTTTTCTCCCACAAGCAGGTTGGTCAGGCTGGATTTTCCCACATTGGGGCGGCCGATTACGGCCACAAAAACGGATGAGGTGCCCTCAGGCGACGGGCGTGTCACTGTATTGTTCAAAATCTGTTTCTCCTGTTTGATTTTCCGCGGGTCCGGCCCGCCGGGAGTAGATGTAACCTTATTCGGTATAGCTTACCGTGCGGGGCAGGCCCAGCTGGATCAGGACGGCCTCCTCTTTTTCCCGCATCCGAACAGCCTCCAAACCGCCGTTTTCGTGGTCGTAGCCCAGCAGATGGAGCATGGAATGCACCGTCAGAAAAGCCACTTCCCGCTGGAGAGGATGGCCATACAGCGTCGCCTGCTCCATGGCCCGTTCCATGCTGATGACAATATCTCCCAGCATCTTGCAGCCGTTGTTCGCGTCAATGTCATAATTTCCATTTTCCCCAAGAGGAAAACTGAGCACATCGGTTGGCATGGGTTTGTTGCGGTACTGGTTATTCAGCTCCGCAATCGCGGCATTGTCCACAAAGGTCACGCTGATTTCCGCGGGGCCCTCGAAGTGCTCATACTCCAGCACAGCGTTGCAGGCCCGGCGGATAAGAATTCGGAGCCCGGACGGAATTTTAACCGCCTTTTGAGAATCGGTGATTAAAACCTTGTTCGACATCGTATGTCGCTCCTTTCTGATCGGCTTGTTTCAAATTTATCGTTTGGCCGGATGCGCTGCGGTCTCATATGCCTTGATGATCTCCTGGACCAACCGGTGGCGCACCACATCTTTTTCCGTAAAGTAACACTGAGCGATTCCATTGATGCCCTTGAGCACCTGCAGCGCGTCCACAAGGCCGCTGCGGGTACGATCAGGCAGATCGATCTGGGTAACGTCTCCCGTCACCACCACCCTGGAACCGACGCCCATCCGCGTCAAAAACATCTTCATCTGTTCGGGAGTGGTATTCTGGGCCTCGTCCAGAATAATAAAGGAATCATCCAGCGTCCGCCCTCGCATATAAGCCAGCGGCGCAACCTCAATGATCTGCTTTTCCACCAGGCGCTCATACGCCTCCGCCCCCAGCATATCAAACAGACCGTCGTAGAGAGGGCGGAGATAGGGGTCCACCTTCTGCTGAAGATCGCCCGGCAGGAAGCCGAGCTTTTCCCCTGCCTCAACGGCGGGACGGGTCAGGACAATGCGGGAAACGTCCTTTGCCTTGAAAGCTTTGACCGCCATGGCGACAGCCAGATAGGTTTTGCCTGTGCCGGCCGGCCCCACGCCAAAGGTGATGGCGTGGCTCCGGATCTTTTGCAGGTATTCCTTCTGACCCAGCGTTTTGGGCCGGACAGGACGGCCCTTGGCCGTCACGATCACAAAATCTTCTGTCAGCTCCCGAACCCGTTTTTCCTCGCCGTCGTGCGCAAGGCTCATGCAGTAACGGACCGTCTGGTCTTCCAGCGGGGTGCGGTTTTCCATCAGCAGAAGCATCCCATCCACCGCACGGGCTGCTGCCGCAACCGCCGCAGCCTCCCCCGAGAGACGCAGGGTCGTGCCCCGGCAGACTGCCGTAACTGCAAATTCCTTTTCCAGCAGGCGAATGTTGCAATCACAGTTCCCAAATACCGCAGCGGCAGCCTCCACGCTGTCCAGCTCTATGCATTTTTCGGCCATGCAGTTCCTCCGTACTGATTAAATTTCATCTTCATTATACCCCATACTGCCATAAAGGGGCAAGACTAAATTTCGGGAAGCGGACTTTTCTTTGCCAAAGCCCAGACCCATTTATACTGCTATTATATCACCAAAACTTTCTCGAGGAAACTATAAGATTTACACAAAATCCGTCAGATATTCCGGGCGCTTTTCCACGAAAGCCCGTTCCGCCGGGCGGAAACCGTCCGTCTCCCCGCCCCTTGACATTCCCTAAAATCTATGATAAAATATTCCACGTTGCAAATCAAATGCTGGAATAGCTCAGTTGGTAGAGCAGCTGATTCGTAATCAGCAGGTCGCGTGTTCAAGTCACGTTTCCAGCTCCATCCAAACGGCTGAACTCTTTAGGGGGTTCAGCCGTTTTTCTTTATGCCGCCGGGCTGTATTTAAAAACCCCCGGCTTTTTTGAACCGGGGGCAATCCGCTTTCCTGCTCGGGTTTTATCTCATTTGGAGTCGGGGGAATTGATCCGCTCCCGATGGTATTGCAGAGTATAGAGCTGATAGTACCGTCCATGGGCAGCCAGAAGCTGCTGATGGGTCCCCTGTTCCACGATGACGCCGTGGGACAGAACGATGATGTTGTCAGCATGCTGGATGGTGGAGAGCCGATGGGCCACGATCAGCATGGTACCGATGTTCTTCATCTTTTCAAGGGAATCCTGAATCAGAAGCTCGGTCTCGGTATCAATGTTGGCGGTGGCTTCATCCAGAATCATGACCGAGGGCCGATGGAGAATGGTCCGGGCAAAGGAGAGCAGCTGCCGCTGCCCCGCCGAGAAGTTGTTTCCGCGTTCCCGCACGGGTTCATCCAGGCCCTGTTCCAGTTTGCTGATGAAGCGGTCGGCGTTCACATAGCGGCAGACCTCCATGATTTTCTCATCTGGAATTCCTTCTTCCCGCAGAAGAATGTTGCTTCGGATGGTTCCGGAAAAGAGAAACACATCCTGAAGCATCTGGCCGAAATGACGGCGCAGACAGGAAATTTTGATTTTTCGGATGTCCACGCCGTCAATCCGAATCTCCCCTTTCTGAAACTCATAGTTGCGGCAGATCAGGGAGAGGATCGTTGATTTTCCGGAGCCGGTGGACCCCACAAAGGCCACTGTATCCCGGGGGCTGACGTGGAAGGAAACGCCTTTCAGCACCCACTCACCGGGGATATAGCTGAACCAGACGTCTTTGAATTCGATCTCCCCCCGAATCTCCTCCAGGTCCATTGCATCGGGAGCTTCCAGGAGTTTCGGTTCGATGTCCATGACCGAAAATACCTTTTCCGAAGATGCCAGCGCCGACTGAAGCCAGTTAAACTGCTCCGCCAGGTTCTGGATGGGATTGAAAAACTTGGAGATATACATATAAAAGGTAACAATGGTGCTGCCTGTCAGGGTCTGGCCCAGAAAAACCCGGTTTTCCAGTGCGCCCATGCCGCCCAGATAGAACAGGCACAGGATGCAGCCGATGTAGAGCATATACACCAGCGGGCGGAAAACGCCAAAGACAAAGATTTCTTCCTGTTTGGCGCGTCCAAGGGCATTGCTCCTGCGGCGGAAATCCTCCATCTTGGCCTGTTCCCTGTCGAACACCTGGGTAATTTTAATGCCCGAAAGGTTTTCGGACAGATAGGTGTTGATGTCCGTGGTTCGATCCTTGACCCGACGGTAGGCCCGCCGGGAGAATTTGCGGAAAATGACCGTGAAGACCACAATAAAGGGCACAAAGCACAAAACCATCAGCGTCAGCTGAACGTTCACCAGCAGCATGGCGGCGAGAATCCCCAGGATTACAAAGCAATTCTTGACGAGGTTCACCAGAAGGTTCGTGAACATCAGGGAGATGGCATTGGTATCGTTGGTCACACGGGTGACCAGCTTGCCCACGGGTATCTCGTTGAGCTGTTCATGCGAAAGAGACTCGATGTGTACAAAGAGATCCTTGCGGAGGTCTGAGACGATCTTCTGCCCAACCTTTTGCAGAATGATGGCCTGAAAGTAGGAGCTGACCATGGAAAAGACAAGAACGGCCGCGTAAACGCCTACTGTAATAAAAAGCGTTTTCAGCGCAAACTCCCCGACGACAATCTCCTCGATATACCCCACCAGAAGAGGCGAAAGGATATCGTAGGCAATCGAGAAAATGACCAGCACACCCACCAGGATAAAGTGTCTGGCGTAGGGTTTTGCATATTTAGCCAGCCTCCGGAGAATTTCCCCGTCCTTCATGGTTCGATCAAAGCCCATGGCGGCCTTTTTGTCCTTGACGGAGGCATAGGCAAACACCAGCAGTGCCGTAATGACGCCAATCAGCGCACCCAGCAGCAAAATCGGATTGATATCACCCATTGCCTTCCCCTCCCATCTCGTCTTCCAGCCGCTGCAAATCCACCATACGGCGGTAATCCTCACAAGCGGCGTACAGTTCATCATGCGGCCCCACCGCCAAAACCTCGCCATCTTCCATAAAGACGATCTTATCCATCCGCTCCACTGTGGAAATGCGGTGAGCAATCAGCAGGGTCGTCCTGCCTGCGCGGCTCCTGTGCAGATTGTCCAGAATAACCTTTTCGGTTCTGGTATCCACCGCAGAGACGGAGTCATCCAGAATCAGGATCGGCGCGTCCTTCAAAAGCGCCCGGGCAATGGAGATCCGCTGCTTCTGACCGCCCGAAACCGTCACCCCGCGCTCTCCCAGCACCGTCCGGTATCCCTCTTTGAAGCCTGCAATATTGTCGTCCACGTCCGCAAGGCCTGCCGCCCGGACAATCTCATCCTGCTCCGCATCGTCAAGGCCGAAGGCGATGTTGTTGGAGATGGTGTCGGAGAAAAGGAAATTGTCCTGCGGAACATAGGCGCAGGCCGCGCGCACCGAATGAATGCTCAGGCGGTTGACGTCCTTTCCGTCGATGAAAAGGGTTCCGTCCGGCACGTTATAGGTCCGAAGAATCAGATCCACCAGCGTGGTTTTGCCTACGCCGGTCTTTCCTACGATGCCCACACTTTCGCCCGGCTGCACGGTGAAAGACACATTTTTGAGCACGTCGTACTCTCCATCCGGATAGCGGAAGGTCAGGCCCCGGAATTCAATGCCGCCCCGGGCATCCTTCAGCTCCTCGACGCCGGGCTGATCCGCCACGTCAATTTTGGCGTCCAACAGTTCGCTGATACGGTTGAGCGAAGCTTTTCCGCGGGATGTTTTTTCAATCAGCATCGAGATGGCCATAATGGGCCAGACGATGGCCGAAAAATAACCGATGTACTCCACCAGCTGGCCCGCATTGAACCGGCCCCTGTAAACCAGAAATCCGCCATAGCCCAGAATGATGCAGATGACCGATTCCACCAGAAAGGTAACCAGCATATTCAGCAGGGTCGAATATCGGGTGTAGACAACATTGGCTTCCTCGTTCTGCTCGTTCAGCTTCCGGAACGCCATCAGCTCCCGGGCCTCTTTGACAAACGCCTTGATAACCGCAATGCCCGAGAAATTTTCCTGGGCAAAGTCCGACAGGTCGGAAAACGCCTGCTGACGTTCTTCCCACTTTCGGGTCAGCACCTTGCCCATCACATTGCCGATGCCAAGCATCAGGGCGGCGGGGATCATGGCCAGAATCGTCAGGCCGCGATCCATCTGCCACATCTTTAAGAAAGCCAGCGCACCAAGAAAGAGGGCGTCGCAGAACATCAGAATGCCCTCTCCGAAGCATTCCTGAATGGTTTCGAGATCGTTTGTATAAAGACTCATCAGGTTGCCCACCTTGTTCACCTGGTAGTACGCCTGGGAAAGGTCCTTGCTGTGGTCGAACATCCGGTTCCGGAGATCGGTTTCCACCCGAATGGCCGCGCCGAAAAAGCAGATGCGCCACAAAAAGCGTCCGACCACCATTGCAAACACAATGCCGATCATGGGCAGACAGATCTGCTCCATCAGGACATTTCGGGTAAACGAAACGGTCTGCCCGCCCGCAAGCACGCTGCCGCGGTTGATTCCGTTGATGAGCATCCGGTAAAGCTCCGGAATCAGAAGCTGAAAGTAGTCTACCGCAATCAGCGCCGCCAGCCCCAGCAGAAGGATCGGCGCGTTTTTCCAATAATAGCGGTTTATATGTCTGCCAAAGATCAAAAGACGATTCCTCCTTGTTGCCCCCGGCGCTTTGCCGCGCCCGGCAAACGATTCCAGAGTAAAAATATAATTTCAGAACCCGGTTCTGTCAACAAAAACATACAAACAAAAAAGCCGCCGCAAACACATTTCGTATTTGCAACAGCTTTTTGAATGGAGCGGCCGACGAGGCTCGAACTCGCTACCTCCACCTTGGCAAGGTGGCGCTCTACCAGATGAGCTACGGCCGCATAAATAGTGCAGCGGAAACCCGACTGCACTAAAGCGTGGTGCCTCCGATCGGAATCGAACCAATGACACGGGGATTTTCAGTCCCCTGCTCTACCGACTGAGCTACAGAGGCATAATGGCGACCCGGATCGGGCTCGAACCGACGACCCCCAGCGTGACAGGCTGGTGCTCTAACCAACTGAGCTACCGGGCCACATGGTGGAAGTTAACGGGCTCGAACCGCTGAC
>JAHLFH010000096.1 GCA_018883885.1 Candidatus Faecalibacterium intestinavium
GGCCCGTTCCGCCCGCCTCCCGTCGGCCCGGGAGGAGCGGGACCCCTTCGGGCAGAAGCTGCTGTCGGCCCTGTTCAGCCTGCGCAAGCGGCTGGCGGGCCGGGAGAACATCCCCGCCTTTGAGGTGCTGAGCGACGCGGCCCTGCGGGAAATCTGCGGGAAAAAGCCCCTCAGCCTGGAGGAGTTCGCCTCCATTCAGGGGGTCAACGAGGCCAAAGCCCGGCGCTATGGGCCGAAGTTCGTCCAGCTGGTGGGGGAGATGCTGGAAAGCCGGGACTGAATACAGCAAACCATAAAAAAGACAGCGAACGCCGCGTCGTTCCTGCGCCCAAAGGGGGCGGGAAGGGGGTTCGCTGTCTTTTCCTTTTATAATATTAGAAATCTTATGAAGCAGCGTGGAGCCTGTCATACACCCGGAAGGGGTTTGGGGGCGTTAGCCCCCAAGTTCCTTAAAAGGGCGGGAGGCAGCACCGCCGAAGCGCCGCCCGCGGCGGAAACAGCGAGGCGTGTGCTGGCGCAGCGCTCCGGTTTTTTCAAGGGCGTTAGTCCCGCAGAAAAAAGCGGCTAAGCGCAAGAGGACGGGCATTCAAATGAAAAGAAACGGGCTTTTCCGAAGCACAAACGGTCGGAACTGACGTCACCCTGTACAGGCATTGTAAATTGTCCGGGATTGCTCTAAAGGAACGCTCAGTCCATGGTGTGGGTGGAAAAGACCGGCTTGTCCACCCAGAGCACCGGCTTCCCGGCGGCAAGGCTTTTGGGCAGGTCCAGAAGGCGCTGGTTGCTGCTGCCCCGGAACCGGAGGCTGATGTCGTAGAGGGACTGGACAAAGGGGCCGTCCACCAGCACGTCCAGAAGCTGCAAGAGGGCGTCGGTCTCGGCGCACCGGGCCCGGCTGGGGGCCTGGCCGGTCAGCTGCTCGAAGGTGTAGCCCGAATAGCACCAGACCGTCTTGTCCGGGTAGAGGGCCTTGAAGTTCCGCACAAAGGGCAGCAGCGCCTTCTGGTTTTCCGGCTCCATCGGCTCGCCCCCCAGCAGGGACAGCCCCGCGACGTAGTCCGGCTTGCAGGAGGCGAAGATCTCGTTCCGCACCGCCTTTTCAAAGGGCTGGCCGCAGCCGAAATCCCAGGCCACCTCGTTGAAGCAGCCGGGGCAGTGGTGGGTGCAGCCCGAGACAAAGAGGCTGGTGCGGACGCCGGGGCCGTTGGCGATGTCGCAGTATTTGATGGCGGCGTAGTTCATGGGGGAAACTCCTTTCCGGGGAGGGGCCCGGCCGGCCGCGGGAAGCGGCCGAACAACTGCCGGACAAACTCCGATATAAACTTCGGGACAAACGACTTTGGACGAACGAACGTTTCTTTTTTGTCAACCTGTTCTTGTTGTGCGGACAAATCTCCTGCTTCTGTGATGAAAAGTATCGTCCAGGGGCGGGAACGATTGGTCAGCTCGCCGAATCTCGTTAAATCGCACAAATAACACTTGCATTCGCTGTGCAAGGTGAATATAATACGGGCAAGAGCTTGGATACAACAAGCTCGCCTCCCGCAGAACCTCTGCGGGGGAAGGGCAGCCGGGCCGGAAAGGCCGCGCCGCCGAACCAAAGCCTGCGGGCAGAGAACCGCAGAAAAAACATGAGAATTGATTTGTCTATATAAAGGAGATATTCGTATGATTCAGCAGGTGAAACTTCTGGGCCTTGCACAGATTGAGGCGCTGGTCAAGGCGGCCAGCCGTCAGGACGGCGAGATCGGCGTCCACGACGCCAACGGCGACATCGCCGACGCCAAGAGCATCCTCGGCATCCTCCGGCTGGACTGGAGCCGTCCCGTTCAGATTGAGACCGAGAACGAGCGCGCCCTGCGCAAGTGCCTCCGCGCCCTGACCGCCTAAATCATTCGCACGCCAAAGCCCCCGCCGGAATCGTCCGGCGGGGGCTTTTTGGGTTTGCGTCTGCCCGCTGTAAAGGCCGGAAGGGAAACGGGGCTTTACAGGTGGAGAACCCGGTCCTTAATCTCCTGGGTGCGGCCCTGGTTCCAGAACTGGGTGCCGATATAGCCGCAGGTGCGCCGGGCGACGTTCAGCTTGTTCTGGTCCCGGTTGTGGCACTTGGGGCACTCCCAGACCAGCTTGCCGTCGTCCTCGACGATCTGGATTTCGCCGTCGTAGCCGCAGCACTGGCAATAGTCGGACTTGGTGTTCAGCTCCGCATACATGATGTTGTCATAGATGAACTGGAGCACGCTCATGACGGCCTCGAGGTTGTCCTGCATATTGGGCACCTCCACATAGCTGATGGCGCCGCCGGGGGACAGCTTCTGGAACTCGCTCTCGAATTTCAGCTTGGTGAAGGCGTCGATCTGCTCCGAGACATGGACGTGGTAGCTGTTGGTGATATAATTCTTGTCGGTGATGCCGGGGATGATGCCGAACCGCTTCTGCAGGCAGGTGGCAAACTTGTAGGTGGTGGACTCCAGCGGGGTGCCGTAGAGGGAGTAGTCGATGTTCTCCTCCTTCTTCCAGACCGCCAGCCGGTCGTTCATGTGCTGCATGACGCTCAGCGCGAAGGGCTTGGCGGAGGGGTCGGTGTGGCTCTTGCCGGTCATATACTTGACGCACTCGTACAGGCCCGCATAGCCCAGGCTGATGGTGGAGTAGCCGCCAAAGAGCAGCTTGTCGATCTTCTCGCCCTTCTTGAGCCGGGCCAGAGCGCCGTACTGCCAGAGGATGGGGGCGGCGTCGCTGGAAGTGCCCAGCAGCCGCTTGTGGCGGGCCTGAAGGGCCCGGTGGCAGAGGTTCAGCCGCTCGTCAAAGATTTTCCAGAACTTTTCGAAGTTGCCCCCCGAGCTGAGGGCTACGTCCACCAGATTGATGGTGACCACGCCCTGATTGAACCGGCCATAGTATTTGGGCTGGTTGGTCTGGGGGTCCACATAGGGGGTCAGGAAGCTGCGGCAGCCCATGCAGGTGTAGCAGTGGCCCTCGCCGTTTTTGTCCACCTTCAGCTCCAGCATCTTCTTTTCGGAGATATAGTCGGGCACCATCCGCTTGGCGGTACACTTGGCGGCCAGCTCGGTCAGGTAGTAGTAGCGGGAGCCGGGGCGGATGTTGTCCTCCTCCAGCACATAGATCAGCTTGGGGAAGGCCGGGGTGATCCAGACGCCCTGTTCGTTCTTGACGCCCTGATACCGCTGGCGGATGGTTTCCTCAATGATGATGGCCAGGTCGGCCCGCTCCTGTTCGCTGCGGGCCTCGCCCAGATACATAAAGACGGTGATAAAGGGGGCCTGGCCGTTGGTGGTCATCAGGGTGACCACCTGATACTGGATGGTCTGGACGCCGCGGTTGATCTCGGCCCGGAGCCGCCGCTCCACAATGGCCTTTTTCCGCTCCTCCGAGACGTCGAGGCCCTCCATCTCCACCTCCACCTCGGCGGCAATCTTCCGGCGGGAGACCTCCACGAAGGGGGCCAGATGGGTCAGGCTGATGCTCTGGCCGCCGTACTGGTTGGAAGCGACCTGCGCGATGATCTGGGTGGCGATGTTGCAGGCGGTGGAGAAGCTGTGGGGCTTCTCGATATAGGTGCCCGAGATGACGGTGCCGTTCTGGAGCATATCCTCCAGGTTGACCAGATCGCAGTTGTGCATATGCTGGGCGAAGTAGTCGGAGTCGTGGAAGTGAATCAGGCCCTCGTTGTGGGCCTTGACGATGTCGGCGGGCAGCAGCAGACGGGCGGTCAGGTCCTTGGAGATCTCGCCCGCCATATAGTCCCGCTGGACGCTGTTGACCGTGGGGTTCTTGTTGGCGTTCTCCTGCTTGACCTCCTCGTTGTTGCACTCGATGAGGCTGAGGATTCGCTCGTCGGTGGTGTTGGTCTGGCGCTTGAGGTTCTGGACATAGCGGTAGGTGATATAATGGCGGGCCACGTTGTGGGCGTGGGCGTCCATCAGCTCGTTCTCCACCATATCCTGAATTTCCTCGACGTTGACCGCGCGGTTGAGCGCCTTGCAGCGCTCCGCCACGGCGGAGGAGATCTGGGTGATCTGCTCCTGGGTCAGACGGTCCCGGGCCTCCACCGACTCATTGGCCTTGGTGACGGCCACGATGATCTTGGTTATATCAAAGGGAACTTCGGTTCCGCTGCGCTTGATGATCTTCATGATAATTCCTCCTCCGGGTCTGGCCGCCGTGCAAAACGGCGGATCAACGTGTGCCAAGACGGGCCGCACAAGGTGCTGCGCTATGATAATATACCATCATTTGGTGGTAAGTCAAGCGTTCCACCACAAGATTTAGTATTTCGTAGATTTACCCAAATTTTGCTCGTCAATTTCTGGCTAAAATCTAAGGCCCGTCCGCTTGACAGAATGCCCGGGATACAGCGCCTACCTTATAAATACAAAAAGGCCGAAACGGCGGTTTCGGGCGGCTGCAAAAAATCTCCCGAAAAATGAAAAAAGGTGTTGACAAAAGGGGCGGGTGGTGGTATTATACTCGAGCACCCCGGGTGACACGAAAGAATGACTCTTGGGGAGCCCACGAAAACCAATCGAAACTGTCCAAAACGCTTCGAAAAAAGCGCTTGACAAACGAGCGGCTGAGTGGTAAAATAAAGAGGTCGCCAGCCGAAAGGCGAGCGGCGAAACAGGACCTTGAAAATTGAACAATATCGAAAAACTTGTAACGGAACCTTATTGCGTGCGATTTGGAAAACGCACGTTAAACAATTCCAAAAACAAAGTAATTCGTACAAGGACGCAAGCGATTGCGTG
>JAHLFH010000002.1 GCA_018883885.1 Candidatus Faecalibacterium intestinavium
GCTGATCGAGCGGCTGGACGCCCGGGAGCGGCAGATTCTCCTGCTTCGGTACGGTCTGGGCGGGCAGCCGCCCCTCACGCAGCTGGAGACCGCCCAGGTGGTGGGGATCAGCCGGAGCTATGTGTCCCGCCTGGAAACCCGCGCTTTGGAGCAATTGCGGGCCCGGTGGGAACAATAAGCCTCCATTTCCCCCTTCCAAATCGGCTGGACCGGCAGTCCGGCGGCTTCCCGCATCGGAAGTACCTGTCCTTTTTTCATCGCTCAATCTCCATGATGCCGGTCCGCTGACGGCCAAAAAGTAAGTCCGGGGCTTTCTTCTGTAGTTTTTCCTAAACACGAAGCAGCGGCCTGATGACCGGACTCATCGTTTTTCTGAACCAAACCAGTAAAACCTGACAACGAAAAAAGAAGACTGCTCTTGCACCATTATACGATACAGATCAAATCAAGTTTGTGTCTGCCAGTGTGAGCTATGTCGAACCACTATCTATAAGAAGCCGTCATGCAAAGCAAGCGATTCTTTTTATTGAGCTAAGCGGGCAGTTCTGTTCATTAAAGACCGAACATACAGCTGGACATATGGAATAGTTATAAAAGAATGCGGCGCTCCCCTTTTCTGCCGGGAGCGCCGCGCTCTTTTTCTTATTCCTGCCCGGAGAGATACGCCAGAATCTCGTCGGCGTTGGTGTCGGGCTTGACCTTGGCCATCGTCTTTTCGATGACGCCATCCGCGCCGATCAGATAGGTTGTCCGGACGACGCCCATGCTAACCTTGCCGTAGTTCTTTTTCTCCTGCCATACGTCGTATGCCTGGATGGCCTGGAGTTCCGGGTCGGACAGCAGCACAAAGGGCAGCTCGTATTTCTGGGCAAATTTGAGATGGGACGCCACCGAGTCCTTGCTGATGCCGATGACAACGACGTCTTTCTCCCGGAAGGCGTCATAGCTGCGGGCAAAGGCGCAGGCCTGCCGGGTGCAGCCGGGGGTATTGTCCCGGGGATAAAAATAGAGGACGATCCGCTTGCCCGCAAAGTCGGAGAGGCGGACGGTGTTGCCGTCCTTGTCCGGGAGGGCGAAATCGGGGGCTTTGGTTCCTGGCTGAAGCATAAAACAGCTCCTTTCGTTTTTTCTCTTTTTCAGTCTTGTGCGGCCGAATCAGACGGCGTTTGTGACAGGTCCAGTATACCAGCTTCTGAAGGGAGGCACAAGACAAAAAACGCCCCTCCGGGGTTCTGTGCTCCGGAGGGGCAAAGCCAGAGGCGGCGAAACTCAGATGCCCTGGATGTAATCAATCATGCAGTCGGCTGCAACGATGCCGCTGGTGTAGGCCGTGCCCAGCGCCGCGCCCTCGTTTTCATAGTAGGGGCTGGCGTAGAGGCTGCCGTTGTCCACGCCTGCAACGTACAGGCCGGGGATGGGTTCCTGCTGGGGGGTGACGGCGCGGCTGTAGGCGTCGGTCTTGACGCCGCCGAAGGTACACCAGATGGAGGGCTCATACTCCATCACATAGAAGGTGTCGCCGGTCAGCTCCCGCAGCAGGTAGCTGCTCTTGTAGAACTGGTCGTCCTTCTTTGCGGCGCAGAGGGCGTTGTAGTCGGCGACCGCCTGCTCCAGATTCTCCAGACCGAAGAACTCGGCGCACTCGGCCAGGGTCCCCTTGAAAGCCCACTTCTCGTCGATGGCCTGCTGCATATGCTCATCCAGGTTGGGCAGCAGCTCGGTGGTGTAGCCGGTGTTGCCGACGTACCAGTCCTTGGGTTTGCCGAAGTAGGACAGAACGCCCTTGTCGCGGCACTCCTCGTACATGGCCTGATCCACCACAGCGTAGTAGCGGGCCACCCGCAGGCTCATCTCGCCGCCCAGCGCCAGAGGCCGGTCGGACAGATACTGCTCGTTCATGAAGCGGTCGCCGCAGGGGTCGACAATCAGGCCGCCGTAGAGGGCGAAGCGGAGCGCGTCGTTGGAACGGACGATGGCGTTGCCGGTCTTGCTGCACTTGTAGTTGGCGCCGCCAAACTCATTGCAGCACAGCGCCCGGGCGCGGTCCTGTACGCCGGGAGCCAGGGCAATCCGTGCGGCGCTCACCCCCATCAGGGCATAGAGGAGCGTCCAGGCCACCGGAAAGACGATGGGCGGCGGCGAAAACGGCGGTTTTACAATTGTTTCCGTGTAGATGCGGACGCCCTCCCGCGTCAGCCAGCCGGCGGCTCCGCCGGCCCCTTCCGCGAGAAAAATCCAGAATGCGTAGGCGGCAATGGTATGCTTTTTCATATGCGATCCCCTCCCTGACAGGGTATGCAGAAAAAGCGCCGCTATACACAGAGGGCCGAAACTCACCAGCGGTCGGCCCAGCCCTCCGGCCCAAAGGGTTCGGGCGAAAGGCCGGATTCCAGCAGTTCGGCCCGGATGCGTTTGCTCTGGTCGGGGACAGTGTTCTCGTCGTAGGATTCAAACGCCGCTTCGGTCAGGATGAGCGCCCCCATCCGCTCCATGTCCCCGATGTTGACCCGCTGGATCTCCTCCGTCTGGGAGGAACAGCAGTCCTCCAGGACCACCACGTTGTATTCCAGCGAATTGGCGTCATAGGCCGTGGTCCGGATGCAGTTGGGGGTGGTGGTGCCGGTCAGGATGACCGTCCGCACCCCCAGCCGCCGGAGAATGAGGTCCAGCTCTGTATGGAAAAAGGCGCTCCACCGGGGCTTGATGATGCTGTAATCCCCCGGGATGGGCCGCAGCCCTTCCGGGGCCTGAGCGCTGTTGAAGCCGTCCGAACCGGGCCCCATGGCCCGGCCCCCCGCCTTCCAGCCGGCATAGCGGGTCATCTCCACATCGCTGCCGTCGGCGCGGTAGATTCGTTTGACGAAAAAGACCGGGATTCCCTTTTCCCGCGCCGTTTTCACCGCCCGGACGCAGGCCGGGACCGTGGCCGCCGCCGGGCGGATGCAATGGGCGCTGCGGCTGTCCAGAAAACCGTTTTCCATATCAATGACCAGCAGCGCCGAGCGCGTTTTGTTTTCTTTCATTCTGTTCCTCTTTTCCTCTCTCCCCTGCGAGGGTCAGGCCCGTTCAAACCCAAGATACCGGGTGCCCTGGAAAGACAGTTCTCCCTGGTCCCCCTCCGCCAGAAGGCCGTATTCCGTCCCGGACAATTGCAGCTCCATCCGGTCCCCGCTCTCCACTTCAAAGGTGGCGTAATACCGGGTGGAGGCGGCGCCCATCCCGCCGGCGGCGTTATGATGGTGGGAGACATTCTGCCGCTTGCCCGCCACCCGGGCCCTTACCTTCAGCCGGGGAGAGTTGTTGTTTTTGTTCCACGTAACCAGCCCCCGGAACACATTCAGGAGAATCAGTCCGAACACCAGCAGGAACATCAGGGTGAACAGAACGTCGAACCAGCCAAAGAAAAACCCCATTTTTTCTCCTTTCTCCGCCCTTAAACGGACGGGCCCTGCTGCTCCCCGGAATCCTGGGGGCTGTAACAGAGGGTCATCAGGTGGGCGGCGCTGGCCTCCAGCTTTTCCTTGGCCGCCCGGAGGGCCGACTCCTCCCCGTCGTTCATCCGCTCCGGCTTATCCTTCCGCAGACAGCGGCGCAGGCCGGCGAGATCGGTTTTGACGGTGTTCCGCTCCTCTTTGTCCAGCTCCTTTTTGATCTTGCCCAGAGCCTCCTCTACCTTATAAGAGAGGATCTCGGCCTGATTGTGCAGCTCCAGCCGCTGGCGGCGGCGGGCATCCTCGGCCTCGTAGGCGGCGGCGTCCGCCATCGCCTGCTGAATCTCCCTCTCCGAGAGGTTGGTGCTGCCGGTGATGGTGATGTTCTGTTCCCTGCCGGTCCCCAGATCCTTCGCCGAGACCTTGACCACGCCGTTCACGTCGATGTCAAAGGTCACTTCAATCTGAGGCCGGGAGGAAAAGCCGCTGCGGATGCCGGTGAGCTTGAATTTGCCCAGCGATTTATTGTCCCGCGCAAAGTGGCGTTCTCCCTGAAGGACGTTGATTTCCACCGTGGTCTGCATGGGGCGGGCGGTGGTGAAAATCTGGCTCTTTCGGGTGGGAATCATACTGTTCCGGGTGATGAGGGGGGTTGCGACGCCCCCCAGCGTCTCAATGGAAAGGGTCAGGGGGGTGACGTCCATCAGGACAAGGCCCTGGGCCGCTGCGCCGGTGGCCCCGGCCAGCTTGCCGCCGCCCTGCAGCAATCCGCCCTGAATGGCCGCGCCCATGGCGACGCATTCGTCCGGGTTGAGGGCGTGGCTGGGCTCCTTCCCCAGCAGCTCCCGCACCTGCCGGGCCACGGCGGGCATCCGGGTGCTGCCGCCCACCAGAAGCACCTTCCCCAGATCCACAGGCGACAGGCCCGCGTCCCGCAGGGCGCTGTTCACCGGCTCCACAGTCCGGGCCAGAAGGTCTCCGGTCATCATCTCGAACTGCGCCCGGGTGAGGGTCACGTCCATATGATGGGGGCCGTCCTTCCCCACGGCGATGAAGGGCAGGTTGATCTGGGCCGCCGGGGCGGCGGAAAGCTCCTTTTTCGCCTTTTCCGCCTCCTCCTTGAGGCGGCCCATGGCGGCGGGGTCCCGGGAAAGGTCGATCCGGTCGGTGCGGCGGAACTCCTGCACCAGATGATCCACGATCCGCTGGTCAAAGTCGTCGCCGCCCAGATGGGTGTCGCCGCCGGTGGCCAGCACGGTAAAGGTGCCGTCCTCGATCTCGATGATGGACACGTCGAAGGTGCCGCCGCCCAGATCGTAGACCAGAATCTTCTGGGGCGCTTCGTTGTCCAGACCGTAGGCCACGGCTGCCGCGGTCGGCTCGTTGATGATCCGCAGCACATTGAGCCCTGCAATCCGTCCCGCGTCCTGGGTGGCCTTGCGCTGGCTGTCGTCAAAGTAAGCGGGCACCGTGATGACCGCCTCGTTCACCGGTTCGCCCAGGTAGCTCTCGGCGTCGCGGCGGAGCTTGGTCAGAATCATGGCGCTGATTTCCTGCGCGGTCAGCTCCCGGCCGTCAATCCGAACCCGGTAGTCGCTGCCCATCTTCCGTTTGATGCTGGTCACCGTCCGGCCGGTGTTGGCGGCCAGCTGGCGCTTGGCCGCCCCGCCCACAAGCCGCTCCCCCTCTTTCGTGAAGGCCACGACGCTGGGGGTCGTGCGCTCCCCTTCCGCGTTGGCGATCACCACGGGCTTGCCGCCTTCCACCACCGCCACACAGGAGTTGGTGGTGCCAAGGTCGATTCCGATCACTTTGCTCATTGTTCTTTCCTCTCTGTTTCTGAACGCCGCCCCCCGGGCGGCAAACTTTGCCTCCGTTTATACTACCCTCCGGATATGGCCAAACCTTAACCCAATTGTAAAGGTTCTGTGTGATAGGC
>JAHLFH010000097.1 GCA_018883885.1 Candidatus Faecalibacterium intestinavium
TCGGCAGCGTCAGATGTGTATAAGAGACAGGCCTCAAAGCCGCCGTAGCCCGCCAGCAGCACAAAGAGCAGGTGCAGCCCTTCCGCCCCGCAGACCAGCCGCAGGGGCCGGGCCACGGCCCCTGCCCCGTCCTCCTGCTCCGCCGTGGCCAGCAGCAGCGGCCAGGCCAGGGCGGAGGCCAGATAGCCCACCCACCCGGCAAAGAGATAGCTCGCCATCAGGAGCAGGAAAACGCCGAAATACCGGCCCTTCCGGCGGGAGGGCGAGCCCTTCTCCGCCGCCAGGAACAGGGCGGACAGGGCCGTCATGCAGAAAGCAAAGGTTTCGAGATAGCCGCAGACCTCCAGAAAGGCGGCGTCCATCCCGGCCAGGACGGCCAGACCGGCCAGAAGGGTGGCGGCGCTGGCGGCCAGCAGGCAGAAATACCAGGTCTTGCGGGTAAACTTCCATTTCATAGGTATCGGGTCCCTCCGTTGCGCGCCGGAATCCCGGCGCAGAAAGCAAAATTTTTTAGTATTATAACACATTTCACACCGGGTTGTGTTACAATATGGAAAAGGTTTTCAGCGCCGCGGCCGACGGCGCAGAAAGGACAGGTTTATGCATGGTTTTCTTTCAGGGCTTCTGCTGGTGACGGCGGCGGGCCTGCTGGCGCTGATTCTGGCGCGGCAGGAAAAACGCCGCCGCAGCCAGTACGGCCCCGCCGGATGCAGCGAATTCCGCACCCCGCTGGCGCTGGACGAATGCTTCGACCGGCTGGCCGACCGCCGGGACAGCGACGTCTTTGCCTATGAGTGTACCCGGGAGCGGGACGGCAGCTTCACCCTCCGCCTGACCCTCCACCAGCCCACCCAGCAGCCGCTGGACACCCTCTACACCCTCCGGCTCGACCCGGGGCGGGAAACCATCGTCACCCTCTTTTTCATCCGGGAGACCTTCGGCTCCCCCGAGCCGGTTTTTCCGCCCGAGATGCTGGACGAATTTCTGCTCCAGAAGCTGGACGCCCGCCGCACCCGGTAAGCCGGGGGAGAAAAAATGCTTTTCATCTGCGCGGAATTCTGGTATAATAATCAGAGCGCCCCGTCCGGGGCGGGCCGGGTTCTTCCGGTATAGTATATGGCAAACGCCTTTGGGCTAGTAGCTCAGTTGGTCAGAGCTGGCGGCTCATAACCGCTTGGTCCCGGGTTCAAGTCCTGGCTGGCCCACCAAAAACAAAGCGCCCGCCGTGCCCCGGCGGGTGTTTTGCTTTTTGGTGCAGCGAAGCGGTGGCAAGCCGGACTTGAACAGGGCGGCAGGCCGCAGCCTGCAAAAACAGCCCGGTGGGCTGTTTTTAGCCCGCGGGTAGTCCTGGCTGGCCCACCACGCCGCCGCAAGCTTGCGCCGCGCAGCCCCCCGGACCCCGCCGGAAGCCGCCCGGGACTTTTTATAAAAACAATCCGGGGCCTTTGCAGGCGTTCGCCGCCCGAAAGGCCCCGGATTTTGTTCTCTTTATCTTCCGGCGGACAGGCTGCGCCCTTCCGCATCGGGATCACTCCACGGTGAGGATCTCCGAAAAGCCGGTGATCTCCAGCACCTCGCTGATTACCTCGTTTACATTGCGGAGCACCATGTCGCCCTGCTTGTTCATCCGTTTCTGGGCGGAAAGCAGGACGCGAAGCCCGGCGGAGGAAATGTATTCCAGGGAAGAAAAGTCCATCACCAGATGGGTCACGCCGTCCAGCGCCTCGTTCAGCTGCTTCTCCAGCTGCGGCGCTGTGGCGGTGTCCAGGCGTCCCTCCAGAAGAAGGGTGAGGGTTCCGTCGTTGCGTTCCTGTTGAATCGTCATATCGCGTTTTCCTTTCTCTGTGTAAGCTCACGATGCAGCCGGGGGCCGCTGCGCCCGGAATCGAATGGACCCGCAAAGACGCGCTCCCGCCTGCCCGCGGCCAAAGGGCCGGGCAATCCCTCCCGAATCCCTCGATTTTTATGCGTGAAACGGCACGTTTGTTCAGATTGCTTCGATTATAACAATCAGGGGTGCGCTTGTCAACGACGGTCTGCCCCCGGCGCGCCGGACGGGGCCCTTCCCTTGCCCCGGCGGGCGGGCGGCCTTTTTTGGTGCAGCAGCGTTTTTTTCGACACCGATTGACTTTTTCTGAAAAAAGCGGTATTCTAAGAGACAGCCTTGCGCCGGGCGGACTTTCCCTTCTGGGAAAGCCCCCGGCTTTTGTAACGATCTCCGGCCTGCGGGTCCGGCATGCGCGTCTGCGCGGAAAGAAGGTTTCTCTTTTATGAATATTTTCCTCCTGCTTGAATCCGGGCTGGACCTGGCGTTGGAACTGGTGGTCCCCCTGATCGCCCTGGTGGCCGAGATCATCGGCCTTATCATCATCATCCTCAGCCTGCTGCGTTCTACTTATCATTATCTGCGGGTCTCTCTGTTCCACGACGACTATGACTTCCGCCTCGAGATGAGCAGCGGCCTGACCACCGCGCTGGAGTTCCTGCTGGCCGCCGAAGTCTCCAAGACCATCCTGCTGCCGGACCTGAACTCCGTGCTGCTGCTGGCCGCCACCTTCGCCCTCCGGGCCGCCATGAGCATCCTGCTCCATGCCGAGATGCACACCGAGCGGGCCGAAAAGGCGGAAGCCCGCCGGGAAGCAAAGCAGGAGGAGCTGCGGGAGGGCAAAAAAACCGACTCCCGGAAGGCCTCGTCCGACCTCTGATGTCCCCGTTCCCCTTCCCTCAGAAGTGGAAAACCGCCGAACTTTTTTCGCACCGGCGGCTCCGGATTGTCAAAAACGGATAAATCGAACCAGACCGGTTGACAGCTCCGCGGCAAAGGACTATACTCGCACCATCGTAAGCAAAGGCGCTGACAGAAGCAATTCTGTCGGCGCCTTTTTGTTTGCTTTGGGCCGTCCGGCCGTTCGGAAAGAATAGAGGGCTTCCCGAGCGGCCTGCCCGCCGGGCGGAACTGCGTCCGCCCCGCAGGCCGGCAAATTTGTATGTGGGAGGTATCACAATGTTCAACGCGATCAACACCTGTTGGACGCTCGTGGGAGCGTTCCTGGTCTACTTCATGCAGGCGGGCTTTGCCCTGTGTGAAGCGGGCCTGACCCGCGCCAAGAACACCGGCAACATCCTGATGAAGAACATGATGGATTTCTGCATCGGCACGCCCTGTTACTGGCTCATCGGCTTCGGCCTCATGTTCGGAGGCACCGGCGCCCTGATCGGCGGCTTCGACCCCTTCATGCAGGGGGATTACAGCCATCTGGGGCTGGAAATCCCCCTGTGGGTCTACGCCGTCTTCCAGACCGTCTTCTGCGCGACGGCCGCCACCATCGTCTCCGGCTCGATGGCCGAGCGCACCAACTTCAAGGCCTACTGCGTCTACTCCGCCGCCATTTCCCTGCTGGTCTACCCCATCTCCGGCCACTGGATCTGGGGCGGCGGCTGGCTGGCGGGCCTCGGCTTCCATGATTTTGCGGGTTCCGCCGCCGTTCACAACGTGGGCGGCCTGATCGCCATGCTGGGCGCCTGGATGCTGGGCCCCCGCATCGGCAAGTACGACAAGGAGGGCAAGCCCCACGCCATCCCCGGCCACAACATGACCGCCACGGCTCTGGGCGTCTTTATCCTCTGGTTCTGCTGGTTCGGCTTCAACGGCGGTTCTTCCCTCTCCCTGTCCACCGATGAGACCATGACCCTGACCGGCCTGGTCTGCTTCAACACCAATCTTGCGGCTGCCGTCGCCACCTGCGTGGCCATGATCTTCACCTGGGTGCGGTACGGCAAACCCGACGTCTCCATGACCCTGAACGCCGCCCTCGCGGGCCTGGTGGCCATCACCGCCGGCTGCGACTGCGTCTCCCCCTTCGGCGCCTTTGCCATCGGCTTCGTCTCCGGCATCCTGGTGGTCCTGTCGGTGGAATTCTTCGACAACATCGCCAAGATCGACGACCCCGTGGGCGCCGTCTCGGTCCACTTTGCAAACGGCGTCTGGGGCACCCTGGCCGTGGGCCTGTTCTCCACCGGCGGCAACGGCGTGGGCAAGGGCCTGTTTTACGGCGGCGGCCTGAGCCAGCTGGGCACCCAGGCCCTGGGCATCCTGAGCGTGGACGTCTACGTCCTCATCGTCATGTTCATTGTCTTTAAGCTCATCGACAAGACCATCGGCCTGCGGGTTCCCGCCGAGGTGGAGCTGGACGGCCTGGACATCCACGAGCACGGCCTGGCCTCCGCCTATGCAGGCTTCGCCATTCAGGACGCCACCATCGGCGCCATGGTTCCCAACGAGAACACCGACCTGGGCGAGGACGACCCCGCCAAGGCTTCGGCCCGCCAGATGGACGCCGCTGTGCCGGTGGTCCGGGAGGAGGGTCTGCCCGTCTCCGGTTCTGCCGATACCGGGATGCACAAGGTCTCCATCATCCTCAAGCTCAGCAAGTTTGACGAGCTGAAAGCCGCCCTCAACGAGCTGGGCGTCACCGGCATGACCGTCACCCAGGTCATGGGCTGCGGCCTCCAGAAGGGCACCACCGAGAAATACCGCGGCGTCCCCATGGACACCAACCTTCTGCCCAAGGTCAAGGTCGAGGTCATCGTCTCCAAGATTCCGGTGGATTCGGTCATCGCAGCCGCCAAGAAGGCCCTCTACACCGGCCACATCGGCGACGGCAAGATCTTTGTCTACGACGTCACCCGGGTCGTCAAGGTCCGGACCGGCGAGGAGAACTTCGCCGCTTTGCAGGACGTGGAATGATCCTTCGTTTCGTCTCCTTCTTATTCTTAAGCCATTCTCAAATTCTCCTTTTCTGATCCATCTGGGAAAGACCCTGTGCTCTGCGGCGCAGGGCCTTTTCTATTTTTTCCACAGGCTTGATTTTTCCGCCTCGCTATGCTACAATCAACGTAACTTCATCCTGAAAAAACAAGGATGCGGACAAACAGGGACAGAACCCGGCGCGCACAGAGAGGGCCGCCGCCGCAGAGCGTTTTGCGGCGGGCTGCAAGCGGCCTCACGGCAGCCTGTCCTCTACCACCGCGGAGTGCAGGGGCGAACCTCTGCCGGGCGTGCCCGTTACAGCACAGCGAGAGGCGTCTCCCTTCCGGGGGCGCAATTCGGGTGGAACCGTGGAGTTCCCTGAGCTTTTGCACAGTTCAGGCGCTTCATCCCGTGGCATTTTTTACGGGATGGAGCGCCTTTTTATTTTCTTCTATTTTAGAAAGGAAGACTGCCCAATGAAAGTGATTTACAAAGACGGCACCGTTGCCGAGTGCCCCCAGGACCAGGAGCTGCACGTCCTGCGCCACACCGCCGCCCACATCATGGCCCAGGCCATCAAGCGCCTCTACCCCGAGGCGGACTTTGCCTTCGGCCCCGCCACCGAGAACGGCTTCTACTACGACGTCGACCTCGGCGACGTCAAGCTGAGCGACGACGATCTGGCCGCCATCGAGAAGGAGATGCGGAAGATCGTCAAGGAAAACCTGCCCATCAAGCCCTTCATCCTGCCCCGCGCCGAGGCCGAGAAGCTGATGGCCGACCGGAAGGAAAAGTACAAGGTGGAGCACATGGCCGACCTGGCCGACGAGACCGAGTTCAGCTTCTTCCAGCAGGGCGACTACGTCGATATGTGCATCGGCCCCCACCTGACCTACACCAAGGCCCTGAAGGCCTTCAAAATCACCCAGCAGTCGGGCGCATACTGGAAAAACGACAAGGAAAACAAGATGCTGACCCGGATCAACGGCGTGGCCTTCCGCAGCCAGGAGGAGCTGGACGCCTGGGAGAAGCAGCAGGAGGAGGCCCGCGCCCGGGATCACCGCCGGATCGGCAAGGAGATGGGCCTGTTCATGACCGACGACCTGGTGGGCCGCGGCCTGCCCATGTTCCTGCCCAACGGCTACACCGTCTGGCAGGAGCTGGAAAACTATATCAAGGCCAAGGAGCGGGCCCGGGGCTACCAGCACGTCATGACCCCCTGCGTCGGCACCGTCAACCTCTACAAGACCTCCGGCCACTGGGACCACTACCGGGAGAATATGTTCCCCGCCATGGAGATGGAGGGCGAGAGCTACGTCCTGCGCCCCATGAACTGCCCCCACCACATGATGATCTACGCCAACCGGCCCCACTCCTACCGCCAGCTGCCCATCCGGATCGGCGAGATTGCCCACGACTTCCGGTATGAGTCCAGCGGCACCCTGAAGGGCATCGAACGCGGCCGCCACTTCTGCCAGAACGACGCCCACCTCTTTGTCACCCCCGACCAGATCAAGAGCGAGGTGGCCGCCGTCTGCGACCTGATCTTCGAGGTCTACCGCGACTTCGGCATCACCGATTACCGGTGTGTGCTCTCCCTGCGGGACCCCGCCGACAAGAAGAAATATCACGACGACGACGCCATGTGGAACCACGCCGAGGCCGCCCTGCGGGAGGTTCTGACCGACCTGGGCATCGAGTTCACCGAGGAGATCGGCGAGGCCGCCTTCTACGGCCCCAAGCTGGACGTCAACGTCCGGCCCGCCGTGGGCGCCGAGTACACCCTCTCCACCTGCCAGCTGGACTTCTGCCTGCCCGCCAAGTTCCACCTGACCTATGTGGACAGCGACGGCGCCGAAAAGACCCCTGTGGTCCTCCACCGGGCCATCCTGGGCTCCATCGACCGTTTCATGGCCTACCTGATCGAGGAGACCAAGGGCCGCTTCCCCACCTGGCTTGCCCCCACGCAGGTCAAGGTCCTGCCCGTCTCGGAAAAGACCCTGGACTACGCCCAGACCGTCACCGACAAGCTGGCCGAGGCCGGCATCCGGGTGGCCCTGGACGCGGACAACGAGAAGATCGGCTACAAGATCCGCGCCGCCCAGCAGGTGGACCGCGTGCCCTATATGCTGGTTCTGGGCGCGAAGGAAGCCGAGGCCGGCAACGTCTCGGTCCGCGACCGCAAGGGCGAGACCACCACGATGGAGCTGGACGCCTTCATCGAGAAGGTCTGCGGCGAAATCGCCAACCGCACCCACGAGTAATTTCTCCCGCAAAACCTTCACAACGCCAGGGGGCCGCCGAGAGGCGGCC
>JAHLFH010000098.1 GCA_018883885.1 Candidatus Faecalibacterium intestinavium
ATATTGTACAGGTATCCGTCCGCCGTGACCTGAATCTCCACCCGGTCCCCCGCCCGGGTGACGGTGCATTCGGTGATGGTCCGCACCGTGTCGCCGTGGGCCGCCGCCGAGCTGCCCGCCGCGCAGAGGGCCAGAAAATCGTGCTTCCCCACAAAGCCCGCCGCCGCCCGGGCCATTTGTTCGGTGTCCAGACGCCCGGGGATGCGGTGGTAATAGCCGGCGTCGAAGGGGGAGTCGATGGCGCTGTTGAGGATGCGGTATACATAGGTTTTGGTGTGGGCCGCATACCGGGCGTGGAAGTCCTCGGGCACAACCCGGGCCGAGAGGACCCGGATGTCCCGGGGCAGGCGGCTGTTCAGCGCCAGCGGCAGCTTGCACACCGGGATGCGGCAGTCGGCGTGGAAGTTCAGCGCAAAGCCCAGCGCGTGGACCCCCGCGTCGGTCCGGCTGCACCCCTTGATGTCGGGGCGGCAGCCCAGCACCGCCTCGAGGCCGTCCTGAAAGGCGGCGGCGACGCTTCTGCCGTTGGGCTGGACCTGAAAGCCGCAGTAATGGGTTCCGTCGTAGGCCAGAGTCAACAGATAATTCATGTGGGGTTCCGCCCTCCTATACAGAACAGAGCCGCAGCGCACGGGGCTCAAAACCCGCCCGCCGCAGCTCTGCGGTTTTTTGTCAGAAATTGGGGAAAACCAGCCGGGACGCCAGAATCGCCCCGAAACAGACCAGGCAGACCGCCAGGCTGAGGTAGTCCTGCCGGGTGCAGCGGAGGACCTTGAGCCGGGTGCGGCCCTCGCCCCCCCGGTAGCAGCGGCACTCCATCGCCATGGCCAGCTCGTCCGCCCGGCGGAAGGCCGAGATGAACAGCGGAATCAGGACCGGCACCAGCGCCTTGACCCGGTCGGTCAGCTTGCCGGTGTCGATCATGGCCCCCCGGGCCTTCTGGGCGTTCATGATCTTGTCGGTCTCCTCGATCAGGGTGGGGATGAACCGCAGGGCGATGCTCATCATCATCGCCAGCTCATGGACCGGGAAGTGGAGTTTGCCCAGCGGGCGGAGCAGCGCCTCGATGGCGTCGGTCAGGACGATGGGGCTGGTGGTGTAGGTCAGAAGGCTGGTGCCCGCGATGAGGGCCATCACCCGCACGCTCATGAGCACCGCGTACCGGATGCCCTCGGGGTAGATTTCCAGAATCCAGAACCGGACCAGCGGCTCGCCCTCCCCCGCCACAAAAAAGAGGTTGAGCACCGCCGTGAACAGGACGATGGGCAGGATGGGTTTCAAGCTCCGGCCGATCATCTTGAGGGGAATCCGGGCCACCTTGTACATGACGCCCAGGAACAGAATCGACAGAACCAGCCCCAGCGGGTTGGACGCCGCAAAGAGCAGGACAATATACAGGATGGTCAAGACCAGCTTGAGCCGGGGGTCGAACCGATGGACCGGACTGTCCCCGGGGAAGTGCTGGCCGATGGTGATATCTCTCAGCATTCCGCCCCGCCTCCTTTCCCGTTTTCCGCCGTCCGGGGCGGAAGAATCAGGCTTTCGCCCGCGTCCCGCCGGGCCTTGGCGGCCAGCAGGGCCTTGACCGCATAGGGGATGGTGTAGACGTCGGTGGGCACGTCCACCCCCATCTCCCGCAGCTTCAGGAAAATCTTGGTCACCTGCGGCACCGAAAGCCCCAGCTGGAGCAGCTCCGGCGCCCGGGCGAACACCCGCTCCACCGTATCGTACATGGCCAGCTTCCGCTCGGCCATCACAAGGACCTTATCGGCATACCGGGCGATGTCCTCCATGCTGTGGGAGACCAGCAGCACGGTGGTCCCGGTCTTTTTGTGGAACTCCTTGACCTGGGAGAGGATGGTGTCCCGGCCTTCGGGGTCCAGCCCGGCGGCGGGCTCGTCCAGCACCAGGATCCGGGGCTCCATCGCCATGACGCCCGCCACGGCCACCCGCCGCTTCTGGCCCCCCGACAGCTCAAAGGGGCTGCGCTGCAGCAGTTCTTCGCTCAGGCCCACAAAGCGGGCGGCCTGCCGGACCCGGCGGTCGATCTCCTGCTCGCTCAGGCCCATGTTTTTGGGGCCGAAGGCGATGTCCTTATAGCAGGTTTCCTCAAAAAGCTGGTACTCGGGGTACTGGAACACGAGGCCCACCATGAACCGGAAGTCCCGAATCTTGGACGGGTCGGCCCAGATGTCCTTTCCGTCGATGAGGATTCTGCCGCCGGTGGGCCGGTTGAGGCCGTTCATGTGGGCGATGAGGGTGGATTTGCCCGAGCCGGTGGCCCCGATGATTCCGACAAAGTCCCCCTCCTCCACCTCAAAGCTGACCCCTTCCAGCGCGGTGGCGGCCCCGGGCATCCCGGGGTTATAGATATAGGTCAGGTCTTCGACCTGGATGATGCTTGCCATTTCTGCGCCCTCCTTACTTCAGCAGCTCATAGAGCGCCCGGGCGCACTCGCCCGTGCTGATGATTCCTTCCGGCATCGGGATACCGGCCTTGACCAGCTCGTCCCGCAGCTCGGCGGCCTGGGGCACGTCCAGATGGAGGCTGCGGACTTCTTCCGTCCGGCTGAACACCTCTTTCGGGGCGCCCTCCATCACCACCTTGCCCCGGCTCATCACCAGCACCCGGTCGGCCTGGGCGGCCTCCTCCATGTAGTGGGTGATGGAGACCACCGTGATTCCCATGGTCTCGTTGAGGCGGTGGATGGTCTGCATCACCTGCTCCCGGCCCCGGGGGTCCAGCATGGCGGTGGCCTCGTCCAGAATCAGGCAGTCGGGCCGCATGGCGACCACCCCCGCGATGGCGACCCGCTGCCTCTGCCCGCCCGAAAGCTTGTGGGGGGCCCGCTCCCGGTACTGGTAGATGCCCGCCATCTTCATGGCGTCGTCCACCCGGCGGCGCATCTCCTCATTGGGGACGCCGAGGTTTTCCAGCGCGAAGGCCACGTCCTCCTCCACCACGGTGGCAACGATCTGGTTGTCCGGGTTCTGGAACACCATCCCCACCGTCTGGCGGATGTCGTAGAGCTTTTCCTCGTCGGCGGTGTTTATCCCTTCCACAAGGACCGTCCCCGCCTCGGGCAGAAGGATGGCGTTGAAGTGCTTGGCAAGGGTGGACTTGCCGCAGCCGTTGGCCCCCAGCACCGCCACAAACTCCCCCCGCCGGACCGACGCCGAGGTCCCGTCCAGGGCGTAGACCGGCTGTTCGGGGTCATAGCGGAACTTGAGGTCCCGGGCCGTCAAAATTGGTTCTTCCATTGTGTTTTCGTGTTTCATGTTCTTGTTCTTTCCGGTAGCGCGCCCCCTTTGGCCGGGGCTGTGCTCCTCTCAGGCCCAAAACCGGGGCCTCACCTTTCCCAGATGGCGGTGGCGCCGCAGGGCACCACGCCCCCCGTGGCCGTGACCGGCAGGCCGATCTCGTCGCAGGAGGTCACGCCGCCGAACCGGGGGCAGAGGGTGGTTTTGAGCATATATTCCATGACCGCCGGGGAAAGGCCGGTGGTGTAGCTGTTGACCGCGAAAAAGAGGGGGTCATCGCTCAGCACTTCCTCGCACTGGCAGATCAGGTCGTAGATGCAGTCCTCCAGCTTCCAGACCTCGCCCCCCGGCCCCCGGCCATAGCTGGGCGGGTCCATGATGATGCCGTCGTAGGTGTTGCCCCGGCGCTTTTCCCGGGCGACGAACTTGGCGCAGTCGTCCACCAGCCAGCGGATGGGCCGGCCGGCAAGGCCGCTGGCGGCGGCGTTCTCCTTGCCCCACTGGACCATCCCCTTGGAGGCGTCCACATGGCAGACCGAGGCCCCCGCCGCGGCGCAGGCCAGGGTGGCCCCGCCGGTATAGCCGAACAGGTTCAGCACCCGGACGGGCCGCCCGGCGGCGCGAATCTTCTTTCCGTACCAGGCCCAGTTGACGGCCTGCTCGGGGAAGACGCCGGTGTGCTTGAAGCCGGTGGGGCTGACGATGAGGGTGAGTTTCTCCTCCCCCTCGCCGCAGGTGATCTGCCACTTTTCGGGCAGGCGGCGGCGGTATTCCCACTCGCCGCCCCCCTGATTGGACCGGTGGTAGACCGCGTCCGCTTTGGCCCAGAGGGGGCTTTGGGGCGGGGTTTTCCAGACGATCTGGGGGTCGGGCCGGACCAGCAGGGTCTGGCCCCAGCGTTCCAGCCGGTTGCCGCCGGTGGCATCCAGCAGCTCATAATCTTTCCAGGTATCTGCGGGGCGCATGGCGTCTCCTTTCTTATTTGTGCAGGATGCGGCGGCGGAGCTGGGCCACAATCCGGTCGGCGCACAGGCGGATGGCCTCGAGGTCCTGCCCTTCCACCATGACCCGGATCTTCGGCTCGGTGCCCGACACCCGGACCAGCACCCGGCCCATCCCCATCAGCTTCTGCTGCTCGTTCTCGATGAACCCGGCCAGAACTTCGTCCTCCTTGTAGGCGGCCTTCTGGGCGGCGTTTGCCTCCACGTTCACCAGCACCTGGGGGAACTGGGCGTAAATATCGTTCAGCTCGCTCATCTTCTTCCCGCTGAGGGCCAGCAGCTTGAGCAGCTTGCCCGCGGTCAGCTCGCCGTCGCCGGTGGTGGCGTGGTGGAGCAGAATCACATGGCCGCTCTGCTCGCCGCCGATGGCGTAGCCGTTCTCCCGCATATTCTCGAGGACGTACCGGTCCCCGACGGCGGTTTTTTCGGTCCGGATGCCCTGGGCCTCCATATACTGGATGAAGCCCAGGTTGGACATGACGGTGACCACGGCGGTGTCCCCGTCCAGACGGCCGGTCTTTTTCATCATCAGGGACAGCAGGGCGATGATCTTGTCGCCGTCGATCTCCCGGCCCTTTTCGTCGCAGGCGAGGCACCGGTCGGCGTCGCCGTCAAAGGCGATGCCGCAGTCGAAGCCGCCGTCCACCACGGCCTTTTCGAGATTTTCGAGGTGGGTGCTGCCCACCCCCTTGTTGATGTTTTTCCCGTCCGGCGAGACCCCGATGAAGGTACACTTGGCCCCGAGGCGGGGGAAAAGCTTCTGGGCCACCGCAGTGGCCGCGCCGTTGGCGCAGTCGATGCAGAGGTTGAGGCCGGTCAGATCCCCGCCGATGGCCTCATACAGGTGGTCAACGTAATCCCGCAGGCCGTCGCTCCGGACCGAGACGGTGCCCACCCCCTCGCCGGTGGCCAGCGGGATGTCTTTGCACCCGTTGTCGATGTGGGCCTCGATCTGGTTTTCCACCTCGTCGGGCAGCTTGTAGCCCGTCCCGGCGAAAATCTTGATGCCGTTGAACTCCATGGGGTTGTGGGAGGCCGAAATCACTACCCCCGCGTCGGCCTTGTACTTCCGGACCAGATAGGCCACCGCCGGGGTGGGCAGGACGCCAAGGCTCTCCACGTCGGCCCCGACGCTGCACAGGCCCGCCGTCAGGGCGGCTTCCAGCATATCCCCCGACTGGCGGGTGTCCTTCCCGATCAGGATGCGGGGTTTCCGGCCGGTCTTTTCGGTCAGGACGGCGGCCGCCCCCCGGCCAATCATCATGGCAAGCTCACAGGTCAGATCCACGCCCGCCACGCCGCGGACGCCGTCGGTCCCAAAATACTTTCCCATATCGAAATTCCTCCTTGCCTTTCCCCAGCCTATGCGGTTTTGCAGGGAAAGGTTTGCGAAAGGGGCGTCCCTTCCGCTTTATTTTCACATTTTTTAGAATAATGGTTTAAAACCATCCCGGAAAAAGGCGGCAATTTGCTGCGCCTGTCCAGGCGGCATCCGTTCCGGCTGTTTGTGTTTCGGCAAAGCCCGTGTTTTTTCATCTGAATGCCCGCACTGCCTGACCTGAGACGCAGCCGTCAACGGCCATTCCCCCCGGAGGGGGGCAGCACCGCCGAAGCGCCGCCTGCGGCGGAAACAGCGAGGCGTGTGCTGGCGCAGCGCTCCGGTTTTTTCAAGGGCGTCAGTCCCGCAGAAAAAACCGGCTAAGCGCAAGAGGAACGCCGCGCAGCGGCAGGGGGGACACATTAAAAGGGCGGGTGGGTGGGTTTAAAATAAACTCTGCTGCCCGTTGTCCTCGGGGGCGGCGTCCCCCTCGGGGGCCTTGAGGCCCAGGTGCTCATAGGCCAGATGGGTGACGCAGCGGCCCCGGGGGGTCCGGGTCAAAAAGCCCAGCTGCATCAGGTAAGGCTCGCACAGGTCCTCCAGGGTGACGGCCTCCTCCCCCAAGGCGGCGGCCAGCGTCTCGAGGCCCACCGGCCCGCCGCTGTACATCTCAATGATGGCCCGCAGAAGGCTGCGGTCCAGCTCGTCCAGGCCCAGCCCGTCCACGTCCATCCGCTTGAGGGCCATCAGGGCCACGTCCTGGTCGATGACGCCGTCCCCCAGCACGGTGGCGAAATCCCGCACCCGCTTGAGGAAGCGGTTTGCCACCCGGGGGGTGCCCCGGCTGCGCTTCGCCATCTCATAGGCCCCCTCGGGGGTGATGGGCTGGTCGAGGATGCCCGCGCTCCGCTGGATGATGCGGGCCAGCTCGTCGGGGCTGTACAGCTCCAGCTTGAGCAGGACGCCGAACCGGTCCCGCAGCGGGCCGGTGAGCTGGCCCGCCCGGGTGGTGGCCCCCACCAGGGTGAACTTGGGCAGGTTGATCCGGATGCTCTGGGCGCTGGGGCCTTTGCCGATCATGATGTCCAGGGCGTAATCCTCCAAGGCCGGATAGAGCACCTCCTCCACCTGCCGGGAGAGGCGGTGAATCTCGTCGATGAACAGGACGTCCCCCTCCTGCAAGCTGGTGAGCAGGGCGGCAAGGTCCCCGGGTTTTTCGATGGCGGGGCCGCTGGTGATCCGAATTTGAACCCCCATCTCGTTGGCGATGATTCCCGCCAGGGTGGTCTTGCCGAGGCCGGGAGGGCCGTAGAGCAGAATATGGTCCATGGGCTCGCCCCGGCGGCGGGCCGCTTCGAGATAGATTTTCAGGTTCTGCTTGACCTTTTCCTGCCCGACGTAGTCCTCCAGATGCTGGGGGCGGAGGGTGTTTTCCTCGCTGTCGATGCCGGTCAGGCCGGGCTGCATCAGCTGTGCGCCAAAAAGTGCCGCTTGGTCCTGCATGGTTTACCTCCTGCCCGCCGCCATGCTCCGCAGGGCGAGCTTGATGATTTCCTCCACCGGGAGGGCCGGGTCGATTTTCGAGACGGCCAGGGCGGCCTCGCTCTGGCTGTACCCGAGGGAGACCAGCGCCGCGATGGCCTGTGCGCCGCCCTGACTGGGGGCTGCGCCGGGCGCCCCGCCCGAGAGGTCTTCCAGCCGGATGCCCTCAAAGCCCTTGGCGACCTTGTCCTTCAGCTCCAGCACGATTCTCTGGGCCAGCTTGGGGCCCACGCCGGTGGCGGCCTTGAAGGCCTTGTGGTCCCCGGCGGAGATGGCGAGGGCCACCCGGTCCGGCTCCATCACCGACAGGATGGCAAGGCCCGCTTTCGGCCCCACCCCCGACACCCCGGTGAGCATCTCGAAGCAGGCCTGCTGCTGTTCGGTGGCGAAGCCGTAGAGGCTGACGTCGTTTTCGGTGACGCTCATCACGGTGTAGAGGGTAGCCTCGGCCCCCACGCCGGGCAGCGCCCCGGCCACGCTGGCGGGGCACTGGGCGTAATACCCCACGCCGCCGCAGCTGACCACCACGCCGTCCAGAGTTTTCTTGAGGATTTTGCCGGTGAGGCAATGAATCATATCTGCTCTCCTCCCTTATAAAACCCGCCGGGTCAGATGGGGCCTGTCCGGCGGGGGGTCAGGCGTTCCAGCCGGTTGCCGCTGGTGTGGCAGTGGGTGATGGCCATGGCCAGGGCGTCGGCGGTGTCGTCGGGTTTGGGCACCGCCTGCAAACGGAGCAGAAGGCGGGTCATCTCCTGCACCTGTTTTTTCACGGCCTTGCCGTACCCGGTGACGGCCTGCTTGACCTGCATGGGGGTATATTCATAGATGGGCAGCCCCGCCTGAGCCGCCGCCAGCAGCACCACCCCCCGGGCCTCGGCGACGCCGATGACGGTGGTCTGGTTGTGCTGGTAGAACAGTTTTTCGATGGCGAGGGCCTCGGGCCGGGTCCGCTCGATGACCTGGCGCACCCCGTCGTAGACCTGGGCCAGACGCAGCTCGAAGGCCGCCCCCGCCGGGGTGCAGACCGCGCCGAAATCCACCGGCGCAAAGCGGCTGCCCGCGTAGTCCACCACCCCCCAGCCCACAATGGCGTAGCCGGGGTCGATGCCCAAAACTCTCATCCTCTGCCCTCCCGGGCCGAGAGCGCACCCCCCCGGCCATATCGTTTCAACGATTTATTATACCACGTCAGAGAACCAAGGGCAACCGGAAAGCCCCCCTCCGGCGGGGCAAAGGAGGCGGATGTTTCAAAAAAATCACAGTTTCTTTGAAAAAGCCCTTGCAATCCGGGTCGAACTGTGGTATTATAAGCGAGCTGACAAAACAGCAAAACAGTTGGACGGTTAGCTCAGCTGGTAGAGCATCTGCTTGACGTGCAGGAGGTCACAGGTTCGAGTCCTGTACCGTCCACCAAAAGTCCCTCGAACGCGAAAGCGTTCGGGGGACTTTTTTTGATGTAAGAAGCAAGAGTGAATCGGAAGCGTATCCTGGAGCCAGCCCAGAAAAATCGACAATTTACAGTGCCTGTTCAGGCGACATCCGTTCCGACAGTTTGTGTTTCGGAAAAGCCCGTGTCTTTTCCTCTGAATGCCCGTCCTCTTGCGCCTGGCCGCTTTTTTCTGCGGGACGAACGTCCTTGAAAAAACCGGAGCGCTGCGCCAACAACGCCTTGCTTCATCCGCCGCAGGCAGCGCTTCGGTGCTGTTGCCCCAGACCCGCCGTGCAGCCGCTTGCCGATTGGAGCCCCCACGGGGGGCGGGGCCGCAGGCCCCGGGGGGAACATCTAAAGGGCGGGTGGGCGGGTTATAATAAATCTTGACAACCCGCCCGCCTTCCGGTATCCTTAAAATAGAATGTTTTGCACACCCCCGGGCTGCCCGGGTTCTTGACAGAGGGAGGTGTTTTTCCATGCTGCCCAACTGGCTGAACCGGCTTTTCTTCGACCGCTTTGTGGAAGTATACTGGACCTACGATCTCGCCACCAAGGCCAAGGTCGCGGCCAAGCTCCACGCCGCCCACATTCCCTACCGGGTGCGGGTGCGGGGGTCCAGCGGGCCGATGCGCTCGGCCCGGGGGCTGATCCCCACCATCGGCCTGCGCAACGCCTATCTGTACCACTACACCTTCCTGATCCGGCGCAGCGCCATGGAAACCCTGCCCGCCGATTTTTTCCACGATCTGGCCCGCTGACGGCGGCAGAGGGAGGAAGCTGTTGTTGCCCCAGACCCCGATTAAGGCTGCAGGAACTTGAAGCAGGCTTCACGCTGTTTCATTGCTCCCATACGATAAGAAAGCAAGGCCCCGGGCCTTCCCGTTTGAGGGAGCGTCCGGGGCCTTGTTCATTTTTCCTGTGATTCCGGTTCGGCCTGCCCTGCGGCGTCCCGCTTTTCCTTCTGGTCGAGGTAGTAGTCGATGCCATACCGGACGCCGTACCGGATGAGATACTTCACAATCCGCACCGCCACGACGATTACCGCCGCCCAGACGGCAAGCCCAAACAGAACCCCAAACAATGCCGACAGCACAGTCATCTTTTCCTGCCTCCTTTTCCCCGTTTCGATGATCTTCGGGCAAGCCCGCCCGCTTCCTGCTTTCAGTGTAGCAGACTTCCCCCCCGATGTAAAGGGGCAAAGGGGCCCTGTGGCACAAGGGACCGCTCTGCGGGCAGAAATGGCAGAAATACGCAGCGGCGTTTGAATCAGGCAGCCAGAATTCCCAGCGTCTGAGAGCTGACTCCCTCCGTCTCGCTTGCGCTCGACAGCTCCCTCTGGGAGGGAGCCTTGGGCGGGCGGAAGGCTGAAAGGCCAGCGCCGCGGCAAAAACCGCTCACCCCTCCACGGCTTCAATGCTCAGCATCGCCTGCGCCGGGGCGCAGATGGCCCAGTCGTATCCCTCGCTCAGCTGGCCGAACTGCTCGCATACATGGTCCGGACAGGGGCTGTCCACAAAGGCGATGGCCCCGTCCTTTACCTCGAGATGAACCTCGTATCCGTTGGACTGGAAGGTGTAGTCCGCGTCCTCCCGCAGGTCGATGTAAATCTCCTTCCGCTCCACCACCCCGTAGATAAAGCGGGCCATCTTGTCCGGGCGGTCCGCCCGGCGCAGCAGGTAATACCCGCCGATGGCCGCCGCAATCCCCAAGATCGCCAGCGCGAAAATCAGATTCTTCTTCCACTCGCCCCGGCGGCCGGGGGTCGGTTGCTGGTGTTTCATTCCGCTTTCTCCGTTTTCTCTGTTTGACAAAAAGGAGGCTGCCGCACGATGCAGCAGCCTCCCGGGGTTCTGTTTCGTAGTTGCGCTTTGCGCCGGCTCTTACTTGCCGGCAGCGGCGTTGCCGCCTGCAATGTGGCCGTAGGTGAAGATGTCCGCAACAGCGTTGCCGCCCAGACGGTTGCCCGCGTGGATGCCGCCGGTGACCTCGCCTGCCGCCCACAGGCCCTCGATGATCTCGCCGCTGGTGTTCAGGACGTGGGCCTCGGTGTCAATCTTCAGGCCGCCCATGGTGTGGTGCAGGGATGCCTTGCGGGGAGAGATCACAAAGCCGACGTTGGGGTCAGCCTCGATGGCCTCGATGTCGATGGCGCCCGCCAGAACTTCCTTGTGGAAGTCGGGGTCCTCCTGATTGGCGACGTAGCTGTTGTACTTCTCGATGGTCTCGCGCAGGGCTTCCTCGGTGAAGGCGGGAGCAGCGCCGCCCGCGCTGGCGGCGGAAGCCTCCGCCAGCTCGGCCAGGGTGGAGCCGTACCAGACGTGGCCGTTGTCCACCATATCCTGAACGGAAGTGCCGAACATGGCGTCCTCGAGGGAAGCGCCCTTCAGCAGGCCGTCCTCACCGGGCACGGAACCGGCGTAGAGGATGTAGAAGATGCCGTTTTCCAGCTCCAGAGAAGCCTGGGCCAGAACGTCGCGCTCGGCGTACTCATCGACAAAGCGGTTGCCCTGGCCGTCGATCCAGATCTGCTGGGAAGCGTCCGCCCATACGCCGTCGGTCATGGTGCCCTTCAGCGGAGAGGAGGAGGGCATCAGCTGGGCCACCTGCATGCCGGTGACGTCCGCGCCGATGGCCTGCGCCATCAGGATGCCGTCGCCCTCGTTGGTGCCGACGTTGGTGGTCAGGGTGTGGTCGCTCAGGTCGTCGCCCCAGTACTGGTCATACTCCTTGACCATGGCGGGGTTCGCGCAGTAGCCGCCGCTGGCCAGAACGACGCCGTTGGCGGTGTTGATGGTGATCTGGGTGCCGTTGGCCTTCTCGGCGGTGGCGCCGACAACCTTGCCGGACTCGTCGGTCAGCAGGCTGGTGGCGGCGGTCTCGGTGTAGACGGTGACGCCCGCGGCCTCAGCCACGCCGCGCAGGTCGTCCATCAGCTCGGTGCTGGTCTCGACCCGGTGGGTCCGGGGCCACATGGCGCCCAGAACGGTGTAGAGGGTGTCGCCCTCGCCCTCGCCGGAGGGGGCGTACAGGCCCAGGTCGTCCCGCATCCACTCAAAGGTGCCCAGGGCGCTCTCGGCCAGGTTGCGGGCCAGGTCGATGTCGGAGGCAACCCAGGTGCCGTCGTTCATCTGGCGCAGGCCGCCGGTGTAGATGTGCCACATATGCAGGGCGATGGAGTCGAAGCCGGGCATATCGACGCCGGCGGTCTTGTCCGCGTTGGCTGCATAGAACTCGTTGATGTCGCTCTGGAGCTGGGTCAGCACTTCAGCCCACTCGGGGAACTGGTCAAAGTGCAGGGCCTCGTCCGAGGTGGACAGGGCCAGGTAGCCGTCCAGGGTGTTCTTCTGGGCCTCGGTCAGGACAACCTCTGCCTGTGCCTCGGGGTCCACCGCGTTGAACGCGCCGCCCTGCATCAGGGTGTTGCCGCCGATGACCGAGCTTTTCTCAATCAGGATGACGTCCGCGCCGCCCTGTGCCGCGGTGATGGCGGCAGAGAAGCCTGCGCCGCCGCCGCCCACAACCAGAACGTCGGTCTCCCAGGTCTCATCCTCGCCCGCAGGCTCGGAGTAGGCGTTGGCCTTCAGCTGGTCCATGTCCAGGCCCGCAGCCTCAGCGGCGGCGCTGGCCGCCCGCATGATGGCGCCGCTGGCCAGGGTTGCGCCGGTGACGCTGTCCAGGGTGGTGGTCTGGTGCTCGACCATCAGCTGGGGCAGGCGCTCCATGGCCACCGATGCGATGGCCGGGGTCTCATGGCACTCGGTCAGCTCCACATTGGTGATCTTGCCGTCCTCGACGGTCATGGCCACCGTGACGGCGCCCTGCATGCCGACCGAGGAACCCTCAAAGACGCCGGACGCCGCGGGAGCGGAGGCCGCCGAAGAAGCCGCCACGCTCGAGGAAGCGCCGGTGCCGCAGGCCGACAGGAGCATCACTGCGCCCAGCAGACCTGCAAGAATCCGCTTTCTCATAAAAAATCCTCCATTATGATCTCTCTCTTTACCCGCCGGGCACGCCCCCGGCAGTTTTCCTAGAAAGTAACACAATGGAGAATTTTTGTCAATCGTTTTGTGAAAGATTTCTGAAAATTATTTAATTTTTGTTAATTGGCGCCTGCCCGGCGGGCTTCCACCGCCGCATGACCCCCACCCCCAGCGGATACGGCCCGGTGTGGACGGCGATGGTCGCGCCGATCTGGAACAGCTCCACCTCGCAGGCCGAGCCGGGATACTTCGCCCGGAGCGCGGCCCGGACCTGCATCCAGAACCGCTTGCCCTCGTCCTCGTCGTAGCCGTAGCCCACCGCGATGCGGTAGTCGTCGGGGTCGGCCTTCCGCTCGGCCAGATAGCCCAGCAGCTGGTCCAGCGCCTTTTCCATGCTTTTCTGGCGGCCCCGGGCCACCCCGCCCGAGAAGATCTCCCCTTCTTTGAAGTGGATCATCGGCTTGAGGCCCAGAATGTCGGCGGCCCGGCCCGTCACCTTGCCGATCCGGCCCCCCTTGATGAGGTAATCCAGGTTGCCCACCGTAAAGAAGATCTGGTTGGTGGGCTGGACGCCGGTCAGCCAGGTCAGGGTCTCGTCCAGGGTGCAGCCCGCGTCCCGCATGGCCGCGGCGCTCTGGACGGTGATGGCCTCGCTGACGGTGGCCGCGGCGGTGTCCAGCACCTCAATCCGGGCGTCGGGGTAGTCCTCCAGCACGAGGGTCCGGGCGTTGCGGGCGCTGCCCACCCCGCCGCTCATCTTGCCGGTGAAGGACAGGCAGAGCACTTCCTTCCCCGCGGCGGCTTTGGCCCGGAAGACGGTTTCGTAGTCCTCGACGCTGGGCAGGCTGGTCCGGGGCAGGGCCTCGGGGTGGTCCACCATGAACTGATAGAATTCCCGCACCGGCATCTCCTGCCCCTCTTTCAGGTAGGTCTCGCCGTCGGTGGAGACGTAAAACGGCACCACCGTCAGCCCCATGGCTTTCGCCATTTCCGGCGTCAGGTCGCAGGCGCTGTCGGTAATGATCTCGAACATACTCTCTTCCCCCCTGCCTCCCCGGCCGTTCCCGCCGGGGGTTTGTATTCCGGATGCTCAGACGCGGTGGATGCAGGCCTCCCGCTCTGCGCCCACCGAGATATAGGTGATCTTGCAGCCCACGGCCTTTTCCAGATAGAGGACATAGTCCCGGGCCTGCCGGGGCAGGTCCTCCCACTTGCGGGCGGCGGTGATATCGCAGTGCCAGCCGGGCAGATACTCCACCACCGGCTGCGCGGTGTCCAGCGCCTCGCCCATGGGGAAGCGGTCGGTCAGGCTGCCGTCCGACAGCTTGTAGGCCTTGACCACCGGAATCTGCTCCATGTAGTCCAGCACGTCCAGCAGGGTCAGGGCCACCTCGTCGCAGCCCTGGCAGAAGACGCCGTACCGGCTGGCCACCAGGTCGATGGGGCCGACCCGGCGGGGCCGGCCGGTGGCCGCGCCGTACTCATGGCCGGCCTCCCGCAGGAAGTGCTTTTCCTCCTCGGTCATGGCCAGCTCAGCCGTGAAGGGGCCGTCGCCGACGCAGGAGGAATAGGCCTTCATGATGCCCACCGAGTTGTCCAGCTTGTGGCCCGGGATGCCCGCGCCGATGGGGGCGTAGGCGCCGATGACGTTGGAGGAGGTGGTGTAGGGGTAGATGCCGAAATCCACATCCCGCAGCGCGCCCAGCTGGGCCTCGAACAGAATCTTCTTGCCCTCGCGGTCGGCCTTGTCCAGATAAGCGCCCACGTCGCAGATATACTCCTTGAAGATGGCGGCGTACTTCCGGAGCCAGGCCCACATCTCCTCGACGTCGATGGGGTCTGCGCCGTAGCTGCCCTCCATGACCAGATTCTTGGAATCCACCATGGTGACCAGACGCTTTTTGACGGCCTCGTCCAGATGGAGCAGGTCGCCCATCCGGAGGGTCTTTTTCATGTATTTGTCGCCGTAGACGTAGGCGATGCCCCGCTTGGTGGAGCCGAACTGTGCGCCGGTCTTGGACAGCCGGGCCTCCTCCAGCCCGTCCTGTGCGACGTGATAGGGCATGGTGATGGTGGCGCGGTCCGAGATTTTCAGATTCTCGGGGCTGATCTGAACCCCCTGCTCCCGGAGCTTGGCGATCTCGCCGTCCAGGTGGTGGGGGTCGATGACCATGCCGTTGCCCATGACGCAGACCACCTCAGGGCGCAGGATGCCCGAGGGCAGCAGGTTCAAAACGAACTTGCCCCGCTCATTCTTGACGGTGTGCCCGGCGTTGTTGCCGCCCTGATACCGGACGACGATGTCGTATTCCCGGCTGAGCAGATCGACCATCCGGCCCTTGCCCTCGTCGCCCCAGTTGATACCCGTGATTGCTGTAAGCATACTCTTTGACCTCTTTTTTATCGAGGAGCAGCCTTTTCCGGGCACCTTGCCCGGGATACGCCGCTCTGAAACCCTTTTGTCCGGGGCGCGCAACCGCGTCAGCCCGTACAAATTCTATTATACTCGAATTTCCTCCCGAAAAAAAGGGGGAATTTCACGCCGGGCGCGAAATCCCCCTTTTTCCATCTCAATTCACCGGCTTTTTGGGCGCGGGGCGGCGGGCCAGCTTGTGGATGGTGCCGTCCGGCTCCTGAATGGAGGTGTGGTCCAGCTGGTTCTGGAAGCTGCGGCGGAAGTCGGCCAGATACTCCTGCCGGAGGGCCTGCTGCTCCTGCTTTTCGGCCTCGGTAAGCCCCTCGGGGGTCTTGCTCTTGTGGGCCAGCTCGTTGATGCGGGCGATTTTTTCCTGTGTCATGGCGTTGCTCCTGTCTTTGGCCGGGGGCGGGTTTTGCGCCCGGGGCGGCGATGTGGTATACTTTGTGCAGCGGGGGGGCGCCCCCTTATCTTGATTTTCTGCCGTGAGGTGATTTTCCATGCCCAAACAGCTGACCTATGCCCAGCAGATGGACGCGGTGCTGGCCTCCCTGGGGGAGCGCAGGCCCCGGCTTTTGCTCCACGCCTGCTGCGGCCCCTGTTCCAGCGCCGTTCTCGAGCAGCTTTCCCGGTTTTTCGAGATCACAGTGCTCTATTATAACCCCAACACCTGGCCGGAGGCCGAATACCGCCGCCGCGGCCAGGAGCTGGAGCGGTTTGTGGCCGAGGCCCACCCGCTGGGGGTGAAGGTCATCGAGGACCGCTACGACCCCGCCGAGTTCTACTCCGCCGTGTCCGGGCTGGAAGCCGAGCCGGAGCGGGGCGGGCGGTGTACCGTCTGCTACCGGCTGCGGATGCGCCGGGCCGCCGAGTACGCCGCCCAGAACGGCTTCGAGTGGTTCGCCACCACCCTTTCCATCAGCCCCCACAAGGACGCCGAGCGGATCAACCAGATTGGCCGGGCGCTGGAAGCCGAGTTCGGGGTGAAGCATCTGCCCTCCGACTTCAAGAAGAAGAACGGCTATCTGCGCTCCCTCCAATTGTCGGAGGAGTACGGCCTGTACCGGCAGGACTACTGCGGGTGCGAATTCAGCGCAAAAGCGAGAGGGATTGCGCCGGACGAGGCGCAGGCAAAGTGACAGCGGATTCCGCAGCCGCCCTGCGGTATTTCTGCAACTTCTTCTAAAGGCGAAGTTTAACGCGAGAGACCCAGAGCGGGGTGAGGGAGGGGATTTCGATTCCCCTCCCTACACCCCCTCTGGACTCCCCCTACCCACCCTTAAACGACCAGGGCGCTGCCCTGGACCCGGTAAAAGTGGACTGCACTCCGCCCGGTGCCACCGTCCCGGACTCAGGGCGGGGCCTTTGGCCCCAGAGTCCGTGCCGACGGCCCCGACGCTCCGTGCTGATGGGGAATTTGCCCGCGGTGCGCGGGCAGGTGACGGAAAGAGGGTGCCTCTGCCCATTTGCCGCAGGTGTCCAAAGTTCCCGCAGTTTCTGCTCCGGCAAGGCTCGTGACTTTTCATCTTTATACCCTCCCGCCTCGAAGCGTCGGGCGCCCGCAGCCGCTCAAAATCGCGGCTGAAACGTCGTGGTTTTCACAAAAGGTACGGCGCGGTTAAAAAAACCCCTGCGGAGACGCCTTGCGGCGCTTCCACAGGGGGTTTTTCTGTTACAAAGCCGCCGGGGTCATCCGCTTACGCCTTCTTGAGGGGGAAGGTGATGATCTTCTTGGGGCACTTGGCGACGCAGGTGCCGCAGCCGGTACACTTCGCATAGTCGATCCGGGCCAGATTGTCGGTGACATGGATGGCGTCGGAGGGGCAGCTGCGCTGGCACATACCGCAGGCGATGCAAGCGGTGGCGCACAGCTTGTTGGCCACAGCGCCCTTGTCGCAGTTGGAGCACATCACAACCGGCTTCTCGGGGCCGGCCTCGTCGATCATGATGACGTGCTTGGGGCAGACCGCCGCGCAGGCGCCGCAGCCGGTACACTTGTCCTGATCCACCACGGCCACGCCGTCCACAATGTGGATGGCGTCGAACTTGCAGGCCTTGACGCAGTCGCCCAGGCCGGTGCAGGCGAAGGTGCAGCTCTTGGAGCCGCCGTACAGGGCCGCCACAGCCGCGCAGCTCTGAATGCCCTTGTACTCATAGCTGGGCTTGCAGTGCTCGGAGTTGCCCTGGCACTGGACCACGGCCTTCTTGACCACGGCGCTGGCCTCGACGCCCATGATCTTCGCCACGGCGGCAGCCGCCTTGGGGCCGCCGGGGGCGCATTTGTCGCAGGGCACGCCGTCCATGACGACGGCCTTGGCGTAGTC